>NZ_JBMVFA010000041.1:0-71169 GCF_049543595.1 Kitasatospora sp. NPDC094028
CAGGGGGGACCCTGTGGGAGAGTAGGACGCCGCCGAACAATTCTTCAGAGAAACCCCCATCCGGATTCCGGATGGGGGTTTTTCGCGTTTCCGGCGGGGCGAACGCCGGCACCGCATCCCCGATCCCCGAGTGCTGCCGTGACACCTGCAGGTGGTGCTAGGTCCACCTCGGAACTGGGGTGTCATGGCCAGTGTGCGGGTCCTGGTGGTTCGTGAACACTGTGAGTCGACGATCGGTACCGGTGTCAGGAGCTTCCGTGACGACGACAGAGACGCGAACGAGTGCTGCCTCGACGCACACACAGGCCGGGGCGGCGCTGGCCGCGGGCGGCGAGGCCGTGCTGCGGCTGGCGACACTGGTCCTGAGGGCGACGCCGGCGTTCGTGCTGCCGCTGGTGGCCGGCTGGCTCGCCGCGGCGAGCACGGTGGGCCTCCTGCAGCGCTCCGCCCTGGTCGTGCCCTGTGCCATCGCCGCGGGGCTCCTGGGGGTCGGCGTGGTCGGCGGAGCCCTGTTCGTGCGCCGGCCGGCGGCCGGCACCCGGCGACAGCTGGAGGGCTGGTACGGGATCCGGATACCGGCGGTCTACCAGCCGCGTCCGGAGCTGGAGCCGGACGAGCGCGGTCACTGGTGGACGGGGTACTCGTACCACCGCTCGCGGTCGGTCGCGCAGGTCGCGCAGCTGCTGCACTGGGCGTTCCGGGACCGGGCGACCCGGAGCGAGATCCTCTGGATGTTCGTCAATCCCGCGGCCGTGTTCGCGCTGGCCGGGCCGGTGGCCTTCCTGCTGGGGTTCGGGGCGGTCTACGCCCTGGTCGGGCCGCGGTTCGGCGGCCCGTTGAACGGCGGTAGGGAGTCGCTGCTGGTGAACGGTGCGCTCGGGCTCGGCATGATCGCGGTCGGAGTGCTGATCGCGCCGTACGCGGTGCGGGCGTACGCCACCGTGGCCCGCCGGGTGCTGGACCAGGACGGCCGGGCGACGCACGCCCAGCTGACCAAGCGGGTGGCCCGGTTGACCGAGACCCGGGCGGACGCGGTGGGCAGCCAGGCGGCCGAACTGCGGCGGATCGAGCGGGACCTCCACGACGGTGCGCAGGCCCGGCTGGTGGCGATCGGGATGACCCTGAGCACCATCGAGCACCTGATGGACACCGACCAGACCGCGGCTCGCACGCTCCTCGCCGACGCCCGGCAGTCCTCGGAGCGGGCCCTGCAGGAGCTGCGGGACCTGGTGCGCGGGATCCACCCGCCGGTGCTGGCCGAGCGCGGACTCGGCGACGCCGTCCGGGCGTTGGCGCTGGACAGCGCGCTGCCGACCGAGGTGTGCGTGAGCGTGCCGGAGCGGCTGCCGGCCCCGGTGGAGGCGGCCGTCTACTTCAGCGTCTGCGAGCTGCTGACCAATGCGGCCAAGCACTCCCGGGCGGACCAGGTATGGGTGGACATCCTGTACCGGGCGGGCTCCCTGCGGGTGGCCGTGACGGACGACGGCGTGGGCGTGGCCGATCCGTCACGGGGAAGCGGGCTCCGCGGCATAGAGCGGCGATTGGGTACCTTCGACGGTGTCCTCGCCATCGACAGCACGTCGGGCGGTCCGACCACTATCACCCTGGAGCTGCCGTGCGAGTTGTCCTCGCCGAGGACCTCTACCTCCTCCGCGAAGGCCTGATCCGGCTGCTGGAAGCGCACGGCTTCACGATCGCCGCCGCCGTCGAGACCGGCCCCGAGCTGCTGGACGCGCTGCTGACCCACCGCCCGGACGTCGCCGTGGTCGATGTGCGGCTGCCTCCGACGCTCACCGACGAGGGGCTGCAGGCCGCCCTAAAGGCGCGCCGGGAGATCCAGGGCCTTCCGGTTCTGGTGCTGTCCCAGCACGTCCAGCAGCTGTACGCACGGGAGTTGCTGGCGGACGGCACCGGCGGGATCGGCTACCTGCTGAAGGACCGGGTGTTCAACGCGGGACAGTTCATCGACGCGGTCCGCCGGGTGGCGGCCGGCGGGACGGCGATGGACCCGGACGTGATCGCGAAGCTGATGCACAGCACCTCGCGCCGCCCCGGCCCGCTGCAGCGGTTGTCCCCGCGGGAGCGCGAGGTGCTGGAGCTGATGGCCGAGGGCTGTTCGAACTCGGCGATCGCCGCCCGTCTGTCGGTGAGCGACGGCGCGGTGGCCAAGCACATCGCCAACATCTTCACCAAGCTCGAACTCGCCCCCGCCGATGACGCCAACCGCCGGGTGCTCGCCGTGCTGACCTACCTCAACGGCACGGCCGGGCCCACCGCCTGACGGTTCGCCCGGGCGCCCGCCCGGGGCCGGACCGGGCGCGCCGCCGGGTGGGGGACCGGCCGGGCGGTGACGGCCCAGGCTGCGGAAACGCCGAAACAGGCGTACGAGTAAACTCCGGTGAGCCGAGCCCGGAGGTCGCCCAGCCGTCCCGGAGGCCCGACCACCGACGACCGACCACGGGAGACCGGCGGTCGGCGGTCGGCAGTCGAGGCAGCGTACGGCAGCAGCCGACATCCAGGGGTTGATAGACGTAATGGCACGCCCAACGCTCACCAAGGCCCATCGCGGCCTGCTCGGCCTGGTCGCGGCCGGCGCCTGCATCATCTCGGGCATCGGCTTCGCGGGCTCGTACAACGCGGTGCGCGAGCTGGCGGAAAAGAAAGGTTTCGGCGCTTTCTCCTACGCCTTCCCGATCGGCGTCGACGCCGGCATCGTCGTGCTCCTCGCGCTCGACCTGGTGCTGACCTGGCTGCGGATCCCGTTCCCCATGCTCCGCCAGACCGCCTGGCTGCTGACGGTCGCCACCATCGCGTTCAACGCGGCCGCATCCTGGGGTGACCCGCTCGGCATGGGGATGCACGCCGTCATCCCGGTGCTCTTCGTCGTCGTGGTCGAGGCCTCCCGGCACGCGGTCGGCCGGATCGCGGCGATCACGGCGGACCGGCACATGGAGTCGGTCCGGGTGATGCGCTGGATCCTCTCCCCGGTGCCGACCTTCCGGCTCTGGCGGCGGATGAAGCTGTGGGAGCTGCGCTCCTACGACGAGGTCATCAGGCTGGAGCAGAACCGCCTGGTCTACCGGGCGCAGCTGCGCTTCCGGTACGGCCGCGGCTGGCGGCGCTCGGCGCCGATCCAGGCGCTGCTGCCGCTCAAGCTCGCCAAGTTCGGCGTGCCGCTCGACCCGGCGCTGCTCGACCGGCTGGACGACGAGGGCCGGGAGCTCGCTGCCAAGGAGGCCGGAACGACGCCGCAGCCCGAGCTGGAGGCCCGGGCGCCGGAGGTCCAGCAGGTCCAGGAGACCCAGGCCGCCGCGGCCGTCGCCCCGGCGGAGGCGGCTGCGGTCCCGCACCAGCAACTCCGGCAGCAGGCCCTGCACCCGCAGCACCCGCAGCCGCAGTCTCACCCCGAACCCGTGCAGCCCCAGGCCCAGGGCGAGCCCCAGATCCAGGCGCAGGCCCAGGTCCAGCCGCACCCCCAGGCGCCCCAGCCGGTGCCGGCCCAGGTCACGGCTCAGCCCCAGCAGGCCCAGCCCCACCCCCAGCAGGTCCAGCCGCAGCAACCGCAAGCCGCGGCCCCCGCTCCGGTGACGGTTCCGCCGGTGCCCGTGGAGGTGGCCGGGCCGGTGCTGGCGAAGCTGGCCGCCGTGCGCCGGCGCGCCGAGTCCGAGCCGGCCGGCGAGCCGGAGGAGACCCCGCAGCAGCGCGGCGAGGAACTGGACGTCTGGGCCGCACGCCAGGTCCGCCCCGCCGGCCACCGGCCCGACGCCGCCCCGGCGGCGCCGGCCGTGCCCGCCGCCCCCGCCGCTCCCGCCGGCCCGGTGACCACCCCGGCCCCGGTGCACCCCACCCCCGCCGACGCCGCTCCGGTGGCGCCCGCCGTCCGGGCGCCCGGCAAGTCCTCGCCGTGGTTCAACGCGGCGGCCCCGGGCCCCGAGGAGCCGGCCGTCGCTCCGGTCGAGGAGCCCGTCGTCGCCGAGCAGTCCGTGTCCGGTCCGGCGCCCGCGCACCTGGACCTCGACGTGGCGTACGAGGGCCTGCTCTCGTACATCGACAACCACGGCCACCAGCCCGACGCCCAGCGCCTCGCCGAGTGGCTGACCACGGAGTACGGCGTCAGCGGCAAGGGGCCGGACGGTTCGGTCCACCCCAAGGAGGTCGCCGACCTCTACCCGCGGCTGAACGAGCGCTACCAGGCCGCCGGGAGGGACTGACCGACCGCCCATTGACGGCCGATCCCGCCGGGACTACCTTCGCCTCAACAAATTGTTGAAGCGAAGGTTCGGCATGGGAGGCCGCGATGGCGCAGGTCGAGGTCGACGGTGACGGTCCGACGGGCGGAGCCTCCTTCTCCGCCGCCGCCCGGGCCGCCGTGGAGGCGCTGCTCGCCCCGGTCGACGCCGACCTGGCGCGCCGCTACCCGGGCGAGCCCGGGACCAGGCAGCCGGTGCACACCGTCTACGTCCCCGCCGACGCCTTCGGCGCCGACACCGTGCGGGACTGGGGCCGCCGGGCGCTGGAGGCCTTCGACACCCACGCCGCGACCCCGGCCGAGCTGGCCCGCGCCCTCGGCGTCGCCGACGACGACCTGCTCGCCGACGTGCACGCCCGGGTCCGCGCCAAGCTGGAGCGCGAGCCGGTCGAGGACCTGCGGATCGACTTCGAGGACGGCTACGGCCCCCGCCCGGACGCCGAGGAGGACGCGGCCGCCGTCCGCGCTGCCGAGCTGGTCGCCGCGGCGGTGGCCGAGGGCTCCGCGCCGCCGTACCTCGGGATCCGGATCAAGTGCCTGGAGGCGTCCGTCCGCGCCCGCGGCATCCGCACGCTGGAGCTGTTCCTCGCCACCCTGCTGGCCGGCGGGGGCCTCCCGGACGGCCTGGTGCTCACCCTCCCCAAGGTCACCTACGCCGAGCAGGTCACCGCGCTGGTCCGGCTGCTGGAGGACTTCGAGCGCCGGGCCGGGCTGCCCGCGGGCCGGCTCGGCTTCGAGATCCAGATCGAGACCACCCAGGCCGTCCTCGGCCCGGACGGCCGGGCCACCGTGGCCCGGATGATCGGGGCCGCCGAGGGCCGGGCCACCGGCCTGCACTACGGCACCTTCGACTACAGCGCCGCCTGCGGCGTCAGCGCGGCCCACCAGAGCATGGACCACCCGGTCGCCGACCATGCCAAGGCGGTCATGCAGGTCGCCGCGGCCGGTACCGGGGTCCGGCTCTCGGACGGCTCCACCAACGTGATCCCGACCGGCTCGACCGCGCAGGTGCACGCGGCCTGGAGGCTCCATCACGGCCTGGTCCGCCGCTCGCTGGCCCGCGCCTACTACCAGGGCTGGGACATGCACCCGGCGCACCTGCCGACCCGCTACGCGGCCGTCTACTCCTTCTACCGGGAGGGCCTGGGGCCCGCCGCCGCCCGGCTGGCCGCCTACGTCGCCAGGACGGGCGGGGACGTGATGGACGAGCCCGCCACCGCCCGCGCGCTCAGCGGCTACCTGCTGCGCGGCCTGGACTGCGGCGCCGTCGACCCGGCCGAGGTCACCGCGCTGACCGGCCTCGACCGCGCCCGGCTGGACGCCCTGGCCGGCCGCTGACCCCCGGCCGCGCGCCAACTAGGCTGGCGGTGCCGCCCCTCGTGCTCGGGCGGCGTCGCCAGCCGTCGCCGTTCCCGGGAGAAGCACCGCGCCATGTCCGCCACGCCGGAACCCACCGCCAGGCCGTACCTCACCATCCGGCGGGCCGGCAGCCACGAGATCGAGATCAAGAAGTCCCGGTTCATCTGCCACCTCGCCCGGGTCGCCGACGAGGACGAGGCGCAGGCCTTCATCGCCGGCATCCGCAAGCAGTACTGGGACGCCCGGCACAACTGCACCGCCTTCGTGGTCGGCGAGGAGCAGCGCCGCGAGCGCTCCAACGACGACGGCGAGCCCGGCGGCACGGCCGGGGTGCCGATGCTGGAGGTGCTGCGCCGGCGCGGCCTGACCGACACCGTCGCCGTGGTGACGCGGTACTTCGGCGGGATCAAGCTCGGCGCGGGCGGCCTGGTCCGGGCGTACGGGAGCGCGGTGTCGGAGGCGGTCGACGAGATCGGCCTGCTGGAGCGCCGGCCGGTCGCCCTGCTTGCGGTGGCGGCCGACCACATGCGCGCCGGGCGGGTGGAGAACGACCTGCGGGCGGCCGGGTACGCGGTGAGCGACCTCGCCTACGAGGCCGCCGGGGTGCGGATCGAGGTGGGCGTGCCGGAGCCGGAGGTGGCGGCGTTCCACACCTGGCTGGCCGAGGCGACCGGCGGCACCTCGGTGGCGGTCCCGGCCGGGCGGACGTACGTCGAGGTCCCGGTCTGACGGAACGGGTGCGGCGCGGCCACCGGGGGCGGGGGCCGCTCCCCGGCGGTCGCCCGGCGTAGCCGAGGCGTCGCGCCACGCGGGGTACCGCTTGAACAGATTCACCCGAACGTAGGGACGTGTCCCGGAGTCGGAACTTCGGCTCCGGGTTGTGGCGTTTCCTGGGCAAGGTTCCGGCAGAACCGGACGAATGACCCATCGATGGAGGACACAGGACCCCACGCCGCACCACGGAGGTACGCGCATGACCTCAGCCCGCTTCCCGTCGCGGACCGGCACCGACCCGGCCGGCCCCCGAGGGCCCGCGACGCCCTACCGGATGACCGTCACCACCGCGCTCCCGCACGCCGAGGCCGTCGCCCTGGCCGACGAGCAACTCGCTTCCTGGCTGAAGCAGGAGGGCTGCGAGGAGCCCCCGCCCGCCCGCCGTGCCGACCCCGGACGGGCCGCCACCGAGCCGCCCCCGACCGGACCACTCCCGACCGAGCCGCCCTCGACCGAACAGCCCGTGGCCGAACGCCTCCGCCTCGGCGACCGCGTCCTGCTCGACCGCGACCGGGGCCCGCTGCGCGGCGGCCGGGGAGCCGGCCGCTACGACCGCCGCCGCCTGCGAACCCCGGCCCCGCACGGCACCGGTCAGCTCACCCTCACCGTGGCCACCGCGGCCGGCGGCCCCACCTGGGTCCGGCTGGAGGCCGAGACGCACAGCACCGGCAGCGGTGTGCGCACCCCCTGCCGGGTGCCGGTGCCCGAACTGGCCTACTCCCTCCTCCCGCTGCTGGACGCCGCGGACGGTCCGGCCGCCGTCCACCTCGCCCCCCGGGTGATCACGGCCGCCGAGGTGGACGGGCTGATCGACGAGCTCTGCGACCCGGAGCGCCGGCTGCCCACCGTGGTCGCCAGCGTCCCGGCGCACCACGAGCTCGACGACTGGGTCGAGCAGGTGGTCCGCCCGCTCTGCCTGCAGCTGCCCGGCCTCGCCACCACCTACGTGCTGGACGCCGACGCCCGGCTCGGGTTCAACGTCGCGCTGGAGTACCACAGCGTCTACGGCGGGGCGGTGCGCACCTACCTGCCCGAGGTCGACCCGGCCTCCCGGCAGGACGGTGCCCGGCACCCGGTGCTCGTCCGGGGCCGAATAGAGCAGGACGTCCGGCGCGCCGCCGGGCTGCTCGCGCGCGAGCCGCGCCGGCTCGCCGCCGAACTGCCGCTGCCGCCGGCGCTCGCCGCCGTCCCGGTGCTGCGCGTCCCCCCGCCGGCGGCCCCCGCCGCCCGCAGCGAGGCGGTCGCCGTGTCCGGCCCGGCCGGCACCGGCGAACTGGCCGCGCTGGCCCGCGAGGAGCGGCAGGACCGGGCCGAACAACAGGCCAGGGCGGACGAGTTGGAGCGGGTCCGGCACACCCTGCGGCAGGAGCGCCGGGAACACCGGGAGCACACGGGCCGGCGCGAGGCCCACGAGGGGCGCCTTTGGTCCGCCGCCCGCGCCCTCACCGGCCGCCACTGCACCGTCCCGCCCGGCCCGGCCGGGCGCCCGGCCGCACCGCCGTCCACCGGGCCCGCCGGCCGCTCCGGCAAGCCCGAGACCTTCACCGAACTCATGGCCAGGCTCGCCGAGTTCCCGCTGCTCACCTTCACCGGCGACCAGAAGGCCGCACTCGCCCTGGACGGGCTGCAGTGCACCGGCGCCGGCTGGGCCCGGCTCGCCTGGGACGGGCTGACCGCCCTCCAGGAGTACGCCGAGGCGGCCGTGCGCGGCTCGGCCGGCGGCGACTTCAAGCAGTGGTGCGAACACACCCCGGCCGGCTGCCACCGCTTCCCGCCGCGCAAGGCGGTGCGCGGGGAGTCCCGGACGGTGTTCAGCCACACCAAGTGGAAACGCGAACGGATGCTGCCGGTCCCGGAGTCCGTGGACTCCTCGCGGCGCGCCTTCATGGGCGCCCACCTGCGGATCGGCGGCGGCCGCACCGCGCCCCGGCTGCACTACCTCGACGACTGCTCCGGCAGCGGCCGGATCTACGTCGGCTACATCGGTCTGCACCTGACCAACACCCGCACCAACTAACGCGCGCGGCCGGCCCCGGCCCGGGGCCGACCGGGACCGACTCGGAGGCCTGGCTGACCGCCGAGCCGGTTCGGTGGACAATGTCCGACAGGGGCGTGGCCGAAGGGCCACCGGTCGCCCCGGGCAGGTGTCGGACGAGCATGGGGGAACGACGACCGATGCAGTACTCAGCAGACGGCCGGCCCGACGGCAGCGCGACCGCGCAGTTCCCCCAACCGGGCTTCCTGGCCTCGGTGTTCCACGACCTCGGCGTCGACCAGGACGTCGACCAGGACGCGGACCGGGGCCCGGGCCAGGACCCGTCCCGGGCCCCGGAGCCGGACCTGGCCGCCGCCGAGCCGGAGGCCGCCGCCGAGCCGGACGGCGCCACCGCACCGCCCGGTGACGGCCCGTCCGGTTCCGAGGAGGAGGCGGTCGCGGCGCACGCCCGGGCCGCCGCCCTGACCCACCACCGCACGCAGACCGTCCGGACCGAGCACGACCGGCTGGCCGACCTGCTGCGCCGGGCCGCCCTGCCCGTCTCGGCCATGGACTTCGAGAGCCAGCTGCGCCGCTACGAGCCCCGCCCCTTCGCGGCGGACGGCCCCGGCCCGGACACCGAGGCCGAGCCCCGCTGGGAGGACTTCGCCCCCGCCGAGCCGCCCGCGGCCGATCCCGAGAGCGGCCCCTCCCGCCGCCTGCTGGACTCCGGCTACCAGCGCGAACTGGCCCGGGCCCGGCTCACCCACCAGCGCGCCCTGCGCGAGTTCCGCACCCGCCGGGCCGAGGCCGGCAGCCCGGCCGCCGACGACGCCCGGCGTGCCCACGAGGAGGCCGAGGAGGCCCGCGCCCGCGCCGTGCGCGAGTACAACGACAGCCTGGAGGAGTGCCGCCGGGCCTACCGGCTGGCCGAGCCGGCCGCCGTCGAGTCGCTGCTGGAGCGGGCGCTGGCCGCCGCCGAGACCGCCACCCAGGACCTCCCGGCCCCCTGTCGCGCGGTGTTCCGCCCGCTCACCCGCACCGCCGTCCTCGACCTCGACCTGCCGCCGCTCGACCTGGTGCCCTCGCTCACCGGCTACCGGCTCGGCCCGGACGGCGAGATCGCCCCGGTGCCGCGCCCGCCCGCCGACCGGGCCGCCGACTACCTGCGACTGGTCGCCCGGCTCGCCCTGCGCGCGCTGCAGGCCGCCGACGCCGTCGACACCGACGAGATACTCGCCGGGGTCGTCCTCAACGGCTGGCTGCGCGAGCCCGGTTCCGCCGAGCCGCTCTGCCTGGTCAGCGTGGACGCCGACCGCGACGCGCTGGCCCGCACCCGGCTGCTGCCGCCCGCCGCGCCGTACGAGGAACGCGACGACGAGGGCGTCTACGCCGACGCCGAGCAGGACGAGGCGCTCGTGCGGCTGCGCCAGCTCGGCGCCGCCGTCACCCCGGACCCGTACGCCCGGGCCGCCGTCCAGCCCGCCGCCCGGGCCGGCGCCGCGGTGCCCGCCGCGGCCGACCTGTCCGCCAACGAGTTCGCCCAACTGGTGCGGGACCTGCTCACCCGGGGCGGTCTGACGGAGTGGAGCGTGCGGCTGCGCGGCCCGGCCGGGCTGGTCGCCACCGCCGAGGGCACGCCCGGCAGCGCGCTGCCGGGCCGCTGGATGGTCTGGGCCTCCCGGGACGCCGAACCGGTCGGCACCGACCACATCGCCACCCTGGCCGAGGGCGTCCGCGAGGAGTCCGTCGAGCGCGGCCTGCGGCTGACCACCGGCCACTTCACCGACCGGGCCCTGGACCTCACCGCCGAGGAGAGCCACCGGCACATCCACCTGGTCGACGGCGACGGCCTGCGCGAACTCGCCCGCACCCACCTCGGCCTGCCGTTCGGCACCGGCCGCTCGGTCTCCTGAGCCGCCCCGGGCCCGGGCCCGGCCCCTCGCGACGGCGGCTCACCCCGACGGCCCGCCCGGCGGGCGCCGCACCACCCCCGCCCGGAGGCTGAGGAGCGGGCCCGGCCGGACGGTACCCCGGCCGCTCTTCGTCGAACGGCCGTCCGGTACGGTCGGCGGTCGGCCCGGCCACGGGCGGACCCCGGGGGGAGAGGCATGGGCAGAGCGCTCGGCAGACCGTACAGCGGCACCAGGAAGACGGCCGGGCCGACGCAGGCGTCCGGGCAGCCGGCGGAGGCGGCCCGATGACCGCCGTCGCCGTCGCCGCCGGCGCCTTCCTGATGACACTGATCGGCGGCTTCGTCGCCCAGCGCACCGGCGACCGCCGCCACCTGGTGCTCGGCTTCGCGGCCGGCCTGATGCTCGGGGTGGTCGCCCTCGACCTGCTGCCCGAGGCGCTGCACCAGGCCCCCGACGAGGTGCACGGCGTACCGCAGGCGCTGCTGATGTTCGCGGCCGGCTTCCTCACCATCCACGTGGTCGAGCGCGCGGTCGCCATCCACCGCGGCCACGAGGGCGAGTACGCCGAGCACAGTCACGGCGGCCACCACCACGGGCGCCGCGAGGGGCGGCAGGGCCTCGGCCTGACCGCCGCGCTCGCCCTGGTCGGGCACAGCGTGATGGACGGCTTCGCGATCGGCGCCGCCTTCCAGGCCGGCACCACGGTCGGCACCGTCGTCGCCATCGCCGTGGTGGCCCACGACTTCGCGGACGGCTTCAACACGTACACGATCACCCGGCTCTACGGGAACAACCGGCGGCGGGCCCTCACCCTGCTCGCGGCGGACGCCCTCGCACCGGTCTCCGGCGCCGCGATCACCCTGGCCTTCACCATCCCGGAGCACCTGCTCGGCCTCTACCTGGGCTTCTTCTCCGGCTTCCTGCTCTACCTGGCGACCTCCGACATCCTCCCCGAGGCGCACAGCCCGCACCCGTCCCGCAGCACCCTGCTCTGCACCCTCGCCGGGGTCGGCTTCATGTGGCTGGTGATCGGCCTCGCCAACTGAGGCGCGCCCCCGGGCCCGCCGCCCGGGCGGGCCGCGCCGCGGCCGGGCTCAGCGCGCCGCACCGCCCGGCTGCGCGGGCCGCCGCGGCGGCCCGGCCGCGAGGAAGCGCACCTCGGCGGAGCGCAGCACCCGCAGCAGCACCGCCTGGTCGGCGGGGCTGACCTCGCCGAAGTACTCCTGCGCCACCTCGTCGCGGACCTTCCCGATCCGCTCGACCGCCGCCCGCCCGGCCTCGGTGAGCAGGATCCGCACGGCCCGCCGGTCCGCCGGGTCCGGGCTGCGCTCGACCAGGCCGGCCTCCTCCAGCGCGTCGACCACCGTGGTCGCCGAGCGCGGGGCGATGTGCAGCTTGTCGGCGAGGTCGCTAAGCCGCATCGCGCGGTCCGGCAGCTCGCAGCCGGGCGCGTGGGCCAGCGTGCGCAGCGCCCGGGCCTGGCCGGGGGTGATGCCGTACGGGTCCAGGCGCTCGCCGGTGCGGCGGCGGATGCGCTTGATCGCCCTGGTCATCGCGTCGGCCAGCTCGGCGGCGTCCAACTGCTCACCGGCCTGCTCACCTGCCTGCTCACCGGCCTGCTCACGGGCCTGCTCACCCGTACCGTCGTCCGCCTGGTCGTCGGTCGGGGCGCCCGCCGGGTCGTCGGTCGGCGTGGTGGTCATGGGCGGTCTCCTCGGCAGGCGTCCGCCCAAGCGTATCGGCGCCGGTCCGGGACCCGTGGCCGGTGGTGGAGAAGCGTCCGGAAAAATGTTGAGTCAAGCTCAGTATCTGGGTTAGCTTGTCCCTGAGTGAGGGGACCCTAAGTTCCCTCCCCGAATCTGGAGGGCCCATGCCCCGCTCCGAGGCGCGCGTCGCCACCGACCGCCCCGCCCGCTACGCCAAGCAGCTCGCCGCCCACATGGGCCGCAAGATCGAGGCCACCTTCTCCGAGGAGACCGGCCGCGGCACCCTCGTCTTCGGCGCCGGCACCGCCACCCTGGAGGCCCAGCCGGACGCCCTGCTGCTCGTCGTCGAGGGCGAGCGCGAGAACCTGCCCGGCCTGGAGGACGTCGTCGGCCGCCACCTCGTCCGCTTCGGCGCCCGCGACGAACTCGTCGTCGCCTGGCACCGCGACAACGGCGAGGCCGGTCTCGTTCACCGCAACGACGACCCCGAGGCCTGAGACCCCCGGCCGCTCGGCCGGGGCAGCCACCGGTCGAGCGCCCACAGCACCAGCACGGCCAGGCACCAGCTGGCCACCACGTCCAACAGCCAGTGGAATTCGCTCCACACCAGCCCGGCGCCCACCCCGAGCGCCGGCGCCACCGCACCCGCCGTCAGCCCCCGGGCCGTCCGCGGCCCGGCCGCCCGGGCCAGCAGCAGCGCCGCCACCCCGTACGAGAGCGTCGCCGTCGCCGTGTGCCCGGACGGGTACCAGCCCCACTGCTCCGGCGTCAGCGGCTCCCCGAGCGGGCCCGGCCGGGCGAACGCCGTCTTCGCCGGCACCACCAGCAGCGGGATCAGCAGCGCCGTCGCTGCGGCCGCCGGCAGCGGCCACCACCAGCGCGCCGCCCCCGCCCGCCGCCACCACCAGGAAGCCAGCACGCCGCACGCCAGCAGCACCGGCACGGCGGGGACACCGCTGCCCAGGTCCGACAGGGCGTGGCCGAGCGGGTCGAGGACGGCGTTCGGGCGGGCCGACCGCACCGCGCCGCGCACCGCCCGGTCCAGCCCCAGCAGCGGCCCGTCCACCACCACCTGCCAGGACACCACCAGCAGCAGCACCGCCGCGACCACCGGAACCGCGACCGAGCGGGCCGCCCGGCCCAGGGCAGCGGACAGCCGCCCCGGAGCAGGGGGGAGAGCTCCGGGGCGGCTTGGATGATCGCCGTTCCGTGCGCCCCGGGGGGTGTGGGTCGGACGGTCGGTCGATCGGTCTTCGGTGTGTGCCGACCCTCCCGGGGCGGCCTGGTTGTCCGTGCCGTGCGCCCGCGATCCCGCCACCGGGGGCGGCTGCGCAGGCGGCTCAGCCAGGGGCTGGGGCTCGCTGTCCATCTGTGATGACACTACGTCACCCGTCCTTCCCGGCCGAGCGCCTTCAGCGATTCCGCACATCATCTTCACCCCGCGCCGGGCAACCCCACGGTCGCCGAACCGGTCTCTTGCGCCGACCACCGGGGCACCCCGGCGAATCCCCCGGGACACCCCGCCGGGACACTCCCCGGACAACCGAACGGCCCGTGGGGACCAGAGGTCCCCACGGGCCGTTCAGCGCTGTCCGGACAACCCTCCGGCGGGAGTCGCCACCTGGCCGGCGGCGCCGCTCAGGCGGCGGCGAACGCGCCTTCCAGGATGTCCAGGCCCTCGTTCAGCAGGTGCTCCGGCATCACCAGCGGCGGCAGGAAGCGCAGCACGTTGCCGTACGTGCCGGCGGTCAGCACCACCAGGCCCTCGGCGTGGCAGGCCTTGGCGATGGCCGCGGTGGCCTCCGCGTTCGCCTCCTTGCCGCCCGGCTTCACCAGCTCGATCGCGATCATCGCGCCGCGGCCGCGGACCTCGCCGATGATCTCGTACTTCTCCTGCATCGCCCGCAGGCGGCCCAGCATGATCTCGCCGATCCGCTGCGCCTTGCCGTTGAGGTCCTGCTCCTTCATCGTCTCGATGGCGCCCAGCGCGGCCGCGCAGGCCACCGGGTTGCCGCCGTAGGTGCCGCCCAGGCCGCCCGCGTGCGCGGCGTCCATGATCTCGGCGCGGCCAGTCACCGCGGCCAGCGGCAGACCGCCGGCGATGCCCTTCGCGGTGGTGATCAGGTCCGGGACGATGCCCTCGTCGTCACAGGCGAACCACTGGCCGGTGCGGCAGAACCCGGTCTGGATCTCGTCCGCGACGAACACGATGCCGTTCGCCTTCGCGAACTCCACGATCGCCGGCAGGAAGCCCTTGGCCGGCTCGATGAAGCCGCCCTCGCCCTGGATCGGCTCGATGATGATCGCGGCGACGTTCTCGGCGCCGATCTGCTTGGTGATGACCTCGATCGCCTGCGCGGCGGCCTCGGCGGCGCAGTTCTCGGCACCCGTCAGCCAGCGGTAGGGGTAGGCCACCGGCACCCGGTAGATCTCCGGGGCGAACGGGCCGAAGCCCTGCTTGTACGGCATGTTCTTCGCCGTCAGGCCCATGGTCAGGTTGGTGCGGCCGTGGTAGCCGTGGTCGAACACCACGACGGCGGTGCGCTTGGTGTAGGCGCGGGCGATCTTCACCGCGTTCTCCACCGCCTCGGCACCCGAGTTGAACAGCGCCGTGCGCTTCTCGTGGTCACCCGGGGTCAGCTCGTTCAGCTGCTCGGCGACGGCCACGTAACCCTCGTACGGGGTCACCATGAAACAGGTGTGCGTGAAGGCGGCCAGCTGCTCGCTCGCTCGGGCCACCACGGCCTCGGCGCTGTTGCCGACGTTCGTCACGGCGATGCCGGAACCGAAGTCGATCAGCGAGTTGCCGTCCACGTCCTCCAGCACCCCGCCGTTGGCGCGGGACACGTACACCGGCAGGGTGGTGCCGACACCGGCCGCCACCGCACCCAGCTTGCGGGCCTGCAGCTCCTGCGACTTCGGACCGGGGATCGCGGTGACCAGGCGGCGCTCCTGCGGGAGCGGCGTTGCGGCGCTCATGGGGTTCTCCAGACTTCTCGGCTCGGTGCTTCGCAGGCTACGGCCGCCCTCACCGGCCCGGCATGCGCCACTCGGTAGCACTGAGCCGTCCGACTTGTCCGGCACGGCCAGCACGGGTGGCGCGACTACCCGCAGACCCGGCTCCACTACCCTGAGCGCGGGCGTGTCGCCGGCGCGGCGGCATGGGTATGGCGGCACCGACGGCGGTCGGACCGGGCGGGCGAGGGAGCGGGGCCGTACATGGCACAGGACGGGGCACACCACCACGGCGAGCGCACCACCACCAGCCGCCCCCCGACCCCCCTGCCGCACCAGCGGCCCGGCGACCCCGCCGCCTCCTCCTTCGACCTCGCCACCTGGGCCTGCGCCCCCCGCCCCGCGGCCGAACCGGGCATCTACCGGCTCGGCTACCACCGGATCGACCCGGAACGAGCGGAGGCGGCACGGGTCGCGACCTGGCCGCTGCTGCTGCGGGCGGTGCTCAACGCGGTGGTGGGGTGGCTGGCCTATCTCTATGGCACACAGCTCCTGACCTACGTACTGGTGTGGTTCGGAGGGCAGACCGGCATCGGTCCGCTCGCCTCACCGTCCGAGTCCGAGGCCATGCTCACGCTCCTCGTGGTCAATGCCCTCGTCATCGGCATCGTCATCAAGGTCTTCGGCCGGATGGGCCGTTGGCCCGAGGTGTGGCGCCGGTACGTGGCTCCGCTGCTGTCGCGGGCGGTGACGCAGGAGGCGGCCGACCCGGCGGACGGGGCCGCCGCGGAGGTGGCCCGGGGGCAGGACCCGTGGGACGGGCTGCGGCAGGGCGGTGCGGCCGAGGCGGCGGCGCGGCTGGAGGCGGAGCCGGTCGGGGACATCGACTACGTGCGGATCCAGCGCGCCTGGGAGTCGGCGCAGGCGGACCGGGTGTTCGTGCCGGCCTTCGTCGACCAGGTGGCGGCGCGCGGGGCGGCGGCCTTCGCGCACCCGTCGGAGATGCGGGAGCTGCCCGCCCGCACCGAGCGGCACGATCTGCTGCTGGGCCAGGTGCGGCTCGGCACCGCCCAGGACGTGCCGAAGAACCCGGTGGACCACCGGGCGGCCGGCTTCGCGCTGGACCCGGCGGTGCTGGGCACCTCGCTGCTGGCGGTCGGCCCGGCGGGCACCGGGAAGACGGCCCGGCTGGCCCGCCCGGTGGCCGAGGCGCTGTGCCTGCAGGCCCTGGCCGGCACGGCCTGTGTCGTCGTGGTCGGGGCGGCGGACGCCGATCTCGGCCCCGACGCCTGGTACGACGTGGTGATCGCGCCCGGCGACCCGGGCTCGGTGTACGGGTTGGACCTGTACGGCGCGGCGCAGGATCCGGACGAGGCGGCCGCCCGGCTGGCCGAGGCGCTGCTCCCGGACGAGCTGACGGCCCGTGCGGAGCACGCCCGCACCGCGCTCCAGCAGGTGGTGGGCCCGTTCCACGCCGCGTACGGCCGCTACCCGGGGGTGCGCGAGCTGCGGGCGCTGCTGGGCGGGGATCCGGACGCGCTGGCGGCCCTGGTGAAGGCGCTCGGGGTGGCGGGCCGGCTGACCGCGTACGAGCGGGACCTGGAGCACCGGGAGCGCCAGCGCGGCCGGGCGGACGATCCGGGGGCGCTGCTGGCGGACCGGCTGGCGCTGCTGGACCGGCCCGCTTTCGAGGGCGCGTTCGCGACAGACGGCACCGGCCGGCCGCCGTTCGCGATGCGGGTGCTGGACCACCCGCTGCGGGTGCGGGTGAAGCTGCCGGAGCGCGGCAGCCCGGAGGCCGCCCGGATGCTGTCGCGTCTGGTGGTGGGTCAGTTCGTGCAGGCGGCCGGGGTCCGCGAGGACCGGTCGCTGTTCGCCGGCCTGGTGGTGGACGACGCCTCGGCGGCGTTGGACGCGACGGCGGTGCGCGGGTTGCAGCGGATGCGCGGGGCGAACGCGGGCGCGGTGCTGCTGCTGCGCACGCTGGTGGACCTGCCGGAGGCGTTGCGGGCGCCGTTGTTCGGGGCGGTCGGCTGCCGGATGGCGTTCCCGGGGATCGCGCCGTGGGACGGCCGGCTGTTCTCGGAGGCCTGGGGGACGCACCTGGTGCAGGAGACCGCGGTCACCCACACCCCCGACACCTCGGGCGGTGTCATAAGGCGGGCCGGTCGGCTCGGGCGGAAGGCGTTGTCGGGGACGACGGCGCAGACGGAGTCCGTGACGACGCGGGATGTGGAGCGCCTGCGGTGGTCCCCGTCGGATCTGGCGCACGCGTTGCCGGCGGGGCACGCGGTGGTGTCGTTGACGGCGGTGTCGGGGGAGCAGGTGCCACCGCTGTTGGTGGATCTGCGGAGCTGAAGCGGTGCTGAACCAGGGCTGAACCGGAGCTGAAGCCCGGCAGGGCCCGGGGCCGCGCCGGGCACGGGTGGCCCGCCGGGCGGAAGTCGCCTTCGAGGTGGATTCGGCAGTGCGGGTTGTCCGGGGCGTCCATAATGAAGGGGAGAGACCCTCACCAGTCCCACGTCCCTCTCCTCGCCCGGCCGCAATGGCGCGGTCAGGTCGATCCTTCGAAGGTGCCATGCCCCCCACACTCGCCTCCGTCGTCCGCAACACCTCGCTCCACCTGACGGTTCTCGCCGGTGCGGACCACCTGGAGCGGCCGGTCCGCTGGGTGCACACCAGTGAGCTGGACGATCCGACGCCGTTCCTGGAGGGTGGCGAGCTGCTGCTCACCACCGGGATCAAGCTGGGCCGTACGGCGGCGCAGTTGCAGGCGTACGTGCACCGGTTGGCCGATGCCGGGGTGGTGGGGCTGGGCCTGGGGGTGGGGCTGTCGCACACGGAGGTGCCGCAGCCGTTGGTGGACGCGGCGGCGCAGCGGGGGCTGCCGTTGCTGCGGGTGCCGGAGCCGACGCCGTTCATCGCGATCAGCAAGGTGGTGTCGGCGGCGCTGGCCGCGGAGCAGTACGAGGCGGTGACGACGAGCTTCGAGGCGCAGGAGGAGCTGACCCGGGCGGCGCTGGGCAAGGACGGCACGACGGCGGTGGTGCGCCGGTTGGCGGCGCGGCTGGGTGGTTGGGCGGCGCTGTACGACGGGTCGGGCGCGCTGTCGGTGGTGGCGCCGGACTGGGCGGCGCGGCGGGCGGGGCGGCTGGCGGCGGAGGTGGACCGGCTGCGTCGGCGGCCGGCGCCGTCGAGTGCCGCGCTGCAGGGGCGCTCGCCCGGGATAGACACGGCGGACGAGGACTACGTGGTGGTCCAGTCGCTGGGGGCGGACCGGCGGGCCCGGGGCTTCCTGGCGGTGGGGACCGAGGACCGGATCACGCCGACCGAGCGGTACGTGCTGAACGCGGCGGTGGCGCTGCTGACGCTGACGCTGGAGCGTTCGCGCGAGCTGCGCCAGGCGGAGGAGCGGATGGGCGCGGCGCTGCTGCGGATGGTGCTGGCCGGCGAGGTGGCGACGGCGCGCCAGGTGGCGGCGGGGCTGTTCGGCGGGCTGCCGGAGGGGACGGTGCGGGTCCTGGTGGCGGGGGCCGGGGCGGCGGCCGCGGATGCGGCGGAGGCGCTGGGCGAGCTGGGCGACCGGGCGGAGCAGGCGGGCGGCCGGGTCGGCGAGAAGCTGCTGGTGGCCCGGGAGGAGGGGGCGCAGGGGCCGCGGCTGGTGGTGCTGGCGCTGGACCACGGCGCGGTGCACCGGGCCTGCCTGGGGGCGGTGGAGGAGCACGAGGGCCTGTCGCTGGGCGTGTCGGCGCCGGCGGCGCTGGAGGACGCGGGGACGGCGCACGCGCAGGCCGAGCGGGCGTTGGCGGTGGCGCTGCGCGGCGGCCGCCGTTCGGTGGACCACGAGGAGGTCGGCGCGGGGTCGCTGCTGCCGCTGTTGGGCGAGGACGCGGTGACGGCCTTCGCGGAGGGGCTGCTGCGGCCGTTGCGCGAGCACGACCGGACGGCGCGCGGTGACCTGGTGGCCTCGTTGCGGGCGTGGCTGTCGCGGCACGGGCAGTGGGACGCGGCGGCGGCCGATCTGGGGGTGCACCGGCACACGCTGCGGTACCGGATGCGCCGGGTCGAGGAGCTGCTGGGCCGTTCGCTGGACGACACGGACGTGCGGATGGAGCTGTGGCTGGCGCTGCGCTCCGGCGAGGAGTAGGCGCCGCGTTCCGGTGGGGGCGCCGCGTTCCGGTGCTGCGGCCAGACGGGTCTGGACGGGATGGAGTGGCCCCGGGGCGGAACGCTCCTCGGTGGCCAATCCGGTCGGCGGACGGTCGCACCTACCCTCGGGTCAGGTCCCACTCCCGTGGGCCGTACGACGACGAGGAGAGGGCCGGTACCACGGTGACCACCACGCACGATTTCTGGCTCGCCGGCCGCCGGGCGAGCGGCGACGCCGACTTCGAGGTGCACAACAGCTGGGACGGTCGGCTGGTCGGCAAGGTCAGCGTGCCGACCGAGGCGCAGGTCGAGGAGGCGCTGGACGCCGCCGTCGCCGCGCTGCCGGTGTTCGCCGCCACGCCGGCGCACCAGCGTGCCGCCGCGCTCGACCACGTGGCGAAGCGGCTGGCCGAGCGGACCGAGGAGATCGCCCGGCTGATCACCGCGGAGAACGGCAAGCCGATCAAGTGGGCCCGCGGCGAGGTAGGCCGGGCCGTGTCGGTGTTCCGCTGGGCCGCCGAGGAGGCGCGCCGCACCAACGGCGAGACGATGCGGCTGGACACCGACCCGGGCGGCGTGGGCCGCTTCGCGGTGGTGCGCCGTTTCCCGCGCGGCGTGGTGCTGGGGATCGCCCCGTTCAACTTCCCGCTGAACCTGGTCGCGCACAAGGTCGCCCCGGCGATCGCGGTCGGCGCCCCGATCATCCTGAAGCCGGCTCCGGCGACGCCGCTGTCGGCGCTGGTGCTGGGCGAGATCCTGGCCGAGACGGACCTGCCCGCCGGTTCCTGGTCGGTGCTGACCGTGCCGAACGACCGGATGCCGGCGCTGGTGCAGGACCGGCGTCTGCCGGTGATCTCCTTCACCGGTTCGGACAAGGTCGGCTACCAGATCATGGACTCGGTGCCGCGCAAGCACACCACCCTGGAGCTGGGCGGCAACGCCGCGGCCGTGGTGCTCGCGGACTGGTCCTCGGAGGCGGACCTGGACTGGGCGGCCACCCGGATCGCGATGTTCTCCAACTACCAGGGCGGCCAGTCCTGCATCTCGGTGCAGCGGGTGATCGCCGACGCGTCGGTGTACGACGCGCTGGTGGAGAAGGTCGTGGCCAAGGTGAAGGCCCAGGTCACCGGCGACCCGAACGACGACGCGACGGACGTCGGCCCGCTGGTGGACGAGAACGCCGCGAAGCGCGTGGAGTCCTGGGTGGAGGACGCGGTCGCCAAGGGCGCCAAGGTGCTGGTCGGCGGCAGCCGCGAGGGGGCGACGTACGCCCCGACCGTGCTGGCCGAGCTGCCCGCCGACGCGATCCTGGCCAAGGCCGAGGTGTTCGGCCCGGTGCTGTCGCTGCACCGGGTGGACGGCGTGGACGAGGCCTTCGCGGCCGTCAACGACTCGCCGTTCGGCCTGCAGGCGGGCGTGTTCACGCACGACCTGCAGACCGCCTTCCGGGCGCACCGGGAGCTGGAGGTCGGCGGCGTGATCATCGGTGACGCGCCGTCCTACCGCGCCGACCAGATGCCGTACGGCGGTGTCAAGGACTCCGGCGTCGGCCGCGAGGGCGTCAAGTACGCGATGGACGACTACACCGTCGAGAAGGTCATGGTCCTGACCGGTCTGGACCTCTGACCGGTAGGGACACCCGGAGGGCCCGGTCCGCGCGTCGGACCGGGCCCTCCGCCGTGCGCGCGGACGGCTGCCGGTCAGCCGTCGTGGCCGGCCGCGGCGGCCACCGCCTCCTCGACGGTGGCGTTGCCGGCGACCAGTTCCAGGGTCTGCCCGGCGGTGCCCGGTTCGCGCAGCAGGGCGGCCAGGACGGCGGCCACGTCGGCCCGGTCGACGGCGCCGCGGTCGACCGAGGGGGCGAGGCGGACGAGGCCGGTGCCGGGGCAGTCGGTGAGCCGCCCGGGGCGCAGCACCGTCCAGTCCAGGGTGGCGCGGGAGCGGACGGCGTCGTCGGCGGCGCCCTTGGCCCGCAGGTAGGTCTCGAAGATCTCGTCGGTGGGGTGGCGGGCGGCGGGGTCGGCGCCCATCGAGGAGACCATGAGGTAGCGCCGGACCCCGGCGAGTTCGGCGGCGTCGGCGAGCAGGACGGCGGCGTCGCGGTCGACGGTGTTCTTGCGGGCGGCGCCGCTGCCGGGCCCGGCGCCGGCGGCGAAGACCACGGCGTCGGCGCCGGCGAGGAGTTCGGCGAGCTGCGCGGCGGTGGCGCTCTCCAGGTCGAGCAGCAGCGGTTCGGCGCCGGCCGTGGTGAGGTCGTGGGCCTGTTCGGGGCGGCGGATGATCCCGGCGGGCCGGTCGCCGCGGTCGGCGAGCAGCCGTTCCAGTTTCAGCGCGATCTGTCCGTGCCCCCCGGCGATGACGGTACGCATGCTCCGACCCTAGGGGGTGTGGCCCGGGTCGTCAGCTCGGGCGGGCCGGGCCGGGCGTCCGCCGGGGTGTCGCGGCAGGTCACAATGGGCGCATGACTTCGCTCGCCCATCCGCACCTGCGTTTCACGCCCACCGTGGCGGACCCCTCCGGCCCCCGGGAGCTGGTGATCCTCGGTTCCACCGGGTCGATCGGCACCCAGGCCGTCGACGTGGTGCTCCGCAACCCGGAGCGGTTCCGGGTGGTGGCCCTGTCGGCGGCCGGCGGGCGGGTGGAGCTGCTCGCCGAGCAGGCGCTGCGGCTGGGCGTGCACACCGTGGCGGTGGCCGATCCGGCGGCCGAGCCGGCGCTGCGCGAGGCGCTAGCGGCGAAGGCCGCGGGCTGTGCGCTGCCGGCCGTGCTGGCCGGTCCGGACGCGGCGACCGAGCTGGCGGCGATGGAGTGCCACTCGGTGCTGAACGGCATCACCGGCTCGATCGGGCTGCGGCCGACGCTGGCCGCGCTGGAGGCGGGCCGGGTGCTGGTGCTGGCGAACAAGGAGTCGCTGATCGTCGGCGGTCCGCTGGTGAAGGCGGTGGCGAAGCCGGGGCAGATCGTGCCGGTGGACTCCGAGCACGCGGCGCTGTTCCAGGCGCTGACCGGCGGCACCCGGGCCGAGGTCCGCAAGCTGGTGGTGACGGCGAGCGGCGGCCCGTTCCGCACCCGGACCAGGGAGCAGCTGGCCGGGGTGACCCCGCAGGACGCGCTGGCGCACCCGACCTGGGCGATGGGCCCGGTCGTCACGATCAACTCGGCCACCCTGGTGAACAAGGGCCTGGAGGTGATCGAGGCGCACCTGCTGTACGACGTGCCGTTCGACCGGATCGAGGTCGTGGTCCATCCGCAGTCGGTGGTGCACTCGATGGTGGAGTTCTCCGACGGGTCGACGCTGGCGCAGGCCAGCCCGCCGGACATGCGGATGCCGATCGCGCTGGGCCTGGGCTGGCCGGACCGGGTGCCGGACGCGGCCCCGGCCTGCGACTGGACCAAGGCCGCGACCTGGGAGTTCTTCCCGCTGGACGACGAGGCGTTCCCGGCGGTGGAGCTGGCCCGGGAGGTGGGCACCCTGGGCGGCACCGCCCCGGCCGTGTTCAACGCGGCCAACGAGGAGTGTGTGGAGGCTTTTCTGAAGGGGGGCCTCCCCTTCACCGGAATCGTGGACACTGTTGCGAAGGTCGTCGGCGAGCACGGCACGCCGGCGGCGGGAACTTCCCTGACGGTCGAGGACGTCCTGCACGCGGAGGACTGGGCCCGGGCCCGGGCGCGCGAGCTGACGGCGGGCTGACGGTCCGGCCGAAGGGCGGCCCGGCCTTCCCGCCGGGCCGCTGTCAGCGTGAGGCTTGCGGTAGGACGGTATGACGATCGGAGCGGCATGACGGAGGAGCAGCAGTGGTAGCGGTGATGACGGCGATCGGCATCCTGGTCTTCGTGGTCGGGCTGCTGGTCTCGATCGCCTGGCACGAGCTCGGCCACCTCTCCACGGCCAAGCTGTTCGGCATCCGGGTGCCGCAGTACATGGTCGGCTTCGGCCCGACCATCTGGTCCCGCAAGAAGGGCGAGACCGAGTACGGCATCAAGGCGATCCCGTTCGGCGGGTACATCCGGATGATCGGCATGTTCCCGCCGGGCGAGGACGGCCGGATCACCAAGCGCAGCAGCTCGCCGTTCCGGACCATGATCGAGGACGCCCGCGAGGCCTCGTACGAGGAACTGCAGGACGGCGACGAGCACCGGCTCTTCTACACCCGCAAGCCGTGGAAACGCGTCATCGTCATGTTCGCCGGGCCGTTCATGAACCTGATCCTGGCGTTCGGGCTGTTCCTGACCGTGAACATGGGCTTCGGCGTGCCGAGCACGGTGCCGACCATCGGCTCGGTCTCCCAGTGCATCGTCAAGGCCGGCCAGCCGACCGACACCTGCCCCGCCGGCGCCGAGCCGACCCCGGCCGCCAAGGTCGAGCTGAAGCAGGGCGACAAGGTGCTCTCCTTCGACGGCGACCGCATCCGCGACTACGACCAGCTGCAGGCGGACATCCGCAAGTCGGCCGGCCGGACGGTGGCGATCGTGGTCGAGCGGGACGGGCGGCAGGTCACGCTGAACCCGACGATCGCCACGAACCAGGTCCAGAAGTACGACGCCAACGACCGGCCCGTCAAGGGCCAGACCGTCGAGGCCGGATTCCTCGGATTCACTCCGAAGCGTGAAGTCGTCCAGCAGACCTTCGGGCAGTCCGTCGACCGGATGTACGACATGGCCGACAACGGGGTGAAGTCGCTGGCCGCCCTGCCCGGCAAGATCCCCGGCCTGTGGAACGCCGTCGTCGGCGACGCCCCGCGCGACCCGGACTCGCCGATCGGCATGGTCGGCGCCGCCCGGGTGAGCGGCGAGGTGTTCTCGCTGGACATCCCCGGCAGCCAGCGGATCGCGTTCTTCGTGAACCTGCTGGCCGGGATCAACCTCTCGTTGTTCCTGTTCAACATGCTGCCGCTGCTCCCGCTGGACGGCGGCCACGTCGCCGGCGCGCTCTGGGAGTCGGTCCGCCGCGGCGTCGCCCGGGTGCTGCGCCGGCCGGACCCGGGCCCCTTCGACGTGGCCAAGCTGATGCCGTTCGCCTACGTGGTGGCGAGCGTCTTCATCGGATTCACCGTCCTGGTGATGATCGCCGACCTGGTGAATCCGGTGAAGATCAGCTAGGAGTTCCGGGGACCGCGGGTGTGCTCGGTCCCGACACCGTGCCGTACCGTGGAGGCCGGGTGCGCGATTGTCAGCGTGCCCGGCCTCGGCCGTCCCTGCGGTCGGGCGGTCGACCACACCTCTACCCCGGGGAACCCTGCGCACATGACCGCGATCTCGCTCGGTATTCCGTCCCTGCCGCTCAAGCCGCTCGCTAAGCGCCGCTACTCCCGGCAGATCATGGTCGGCAACGTCCCGGTCGGCGGTGACGCCCCGGTCTCGGTGCAGTCGATGACCACCACGCTCACCTCGGACGTCAACGCGACGCTCCAGCAGATCGCCGAGCTGACCGCGTCCGGCTGCCAGATCGTCCGGGTCGCCGTCCCCTCCCAGGACGACGCCGACGCGCTGCCGATCATCGCCAGGAAGTCGCAGATCCCCGTCATCGCGGACATCCACTTCCAGCCGAAGTACGTCTTCGCCGCGATCGACGCCGGCTGCGCGGCCGTGCGCGTCAACCCGGGCAACATCAAGGCCTTCGACGACAAGGTCGGCGAGATCGCCAAGGCCGCCAAGGATGCCGGGGTGCCGATCCGGATCGGCGTCAACGCCGGCTCGCTCGACAAGCGCCTGCTGGAGAAGTACGGCAAGGCCACCCCGGAGGCGCTGGTCGAGTCCGCGCTGTGGGAGTGCTCGCTGTTCGAGGAGCACGACTTCCGCGACATCAAGATCTCGGTCAAGCACAACGACCCGGTCGTGATGATCAACGCCTACCGCCAGCTCGCCGCCGCCTGCGACTATCCGCTGCACCTCGGCG
Organism: Kitasatospora sp. NPDC094028; assembly: GCF_049543595.1. Classification (NCBI taxonomy): domain Bacteria; kingdom Bacillati; phylum Actinomycetota; class Actinomycetes; order Kitasatosporales; family Streptomycetaceae; genus Kitasatospora; species Kitasatospora sp. NPDC094028. The sequence goes on from NZ_JBMVFA010000041.1 coordinate 24,980, forward strand.
TCACCGAGGCCGGCCCCGCCTTCCAGGGCACCATCAAGTCCGCGGTGGCCTTCGGCGCGCTGCTCGCCGAGGGCATCGGCGACACCATCCGGGTCTCGCTGTCGGCGCCGCCGGCCGAGGAGATCAAGGTCGGCAACCAGATCCTGGAGTCGCTCGGCCTGCGCCAGCGCGGCCTGGAGATCGTCTCCTGCCCGTCCTGCGGCCGCGCCCAGGTGGACGTCTACAAGCTCGCCGAGGAGGTCACCGCCGGCCTGGAGGGCATGGAGGTGCCGCTGCGCGTCGCCGTCATGGGCTGCGTGGTGAACGGGCCGGGCGAGGCGCGCGAGGCGGACCTCGGCGTGGCCTCGGGCAACGGCAAGGGGCAGATCTTCGTGAAGGGCGAGGTCATCAAGACCGTGCCGGAGTCGAAGATCGTCGAGACCCTGATCGAGGAGGCCCTCAAGCTCGCCGAGCAGATGCAGGCGGAGGGTGTCGAGGCCGGGGCGCCGGTCGTCGTCGCGGGGGAGTGACCCCGCAGGACGCGTGAGTTCTTCCGGAAGCGGGGCCGTCCGTTCGCGGACGGCCCCGCAGCCGTAGCCGGGTGGGGACACGGAGTAGGGTGCGGCCAGAGTCGTCTCAGTGAGGTGCTGTCTCGATGCTCGATCGAGGTGTGATGCTCCCCAGCTCGTTCCAGGCCGCGCGGGCTCTGGCGACCACGCGCGTGCTGGAGCCCCCGGATCTCGTGGAGGCTCTGGCGGTCCTGCACCGCGATCCGGTCGCCAACGCCTTCGTCGCGGCCCGGGTCGAGGCGGTCGGGCTGGACCCGTGGCGGCTCGGCGGGGAGATGTGGGGCTGGTACGACGCGGACGGCGTGCTCGACGCCCTCTGCTACGCGGGCGCCAACCTCGTCCTGGTCGACGCCGGGCCGCAGGCCGTCGCGGCCTTCGCCGAGCGCGCCCGCCGGCAGGGCCGGCGCTGCTCCTCGATCGTCGGGCCGGCCGAGTCGACCGCCGCCTTCTGGGCGCTGCTGGAGCGCAGTTGGGGGCCCGCGCGCGAAGTCCGGGCCCACCAGCCGCTGTTGGCCACCTCCGTGCCGTCCGCCGAGATCGCGCCCGATCCGCTGGTGCGCCGGGTGCGGCGGGACGAGGTCGAGACCCTGATGCCGGCCTGCGTGGCGATGTTCATCGAGGAGGTCGGGGTGTCGCCGCTGGCCGGCGACGGCGGGCTGCTCTACCAGGCCCGGGTGGCCGAACTCGTCGCCGCCGGGCGGTCGTTCGCGCGGTTCGGGGAGGACGGGCAGGTGGTGTTCAAGGCCGAGGTCGGGGCCGTCACGGCCGGGGCCTGCCAGATCCAGGGCGTGTGGGTCGCGCCCGAGCACCGCGGGCAGGGCCTGTCCGAGACGGGCATGGCGGCGGTGCTGGACGTCGCGCTGCGCGAGGTGGCGCCGGTGGTCTCGCTGTACGTCAACGACTTCAACCTGCGGGCCCGCGCGGCCTATCGGCGGGTGGGGTTCCGCGAGGTCGGGGCGTTCATGAGCGTCCTCTTCTGAGTCCGCCGCGGCGGGCGCCGGCCGGGCCGCCGATCTTCTGCCGCCCTTCGCCAGCGTCGCGGGGCCGCTGGTAGTAACGTCCGGGGCATGGATCAGCTGACCGGGGTGACGATCGAGGCCATCGACCTCGCGGCCTGGGCGCCGCAGGCGCTGGACGTCCAGGCGGTGGCGTTCGGGCTCACACCGGAGGAGGTCGCGGTCCGGCTGCACATCGTCGGGCGGCACGCCCGGCAGCCGGGGGTGATCGCGCTCGGGGCGATGAGCGGCGGGCGGCTGGTCGGTTTCGGGTACGGGATGCCGAACCAGCGCGAGCACTGGTGGAGCACGGTGATCGAGCCGTACCTGACGGCCAGGGGCCACGGGGACTGGCTGGACGGGGTGTTCGCGGTCACCGAGCTGCACGTGCTGCCGGAGCACCAGGGGCAGGGCATCGGCTCGCGGCTGATCCGGTCGCTGTGCGAGCGGTCGGGGCTGGACCGCAGCATCCTGTCGGCGATCGACGCCGAGACGCCGGCCCGCCGGCTCTACCGGGCGCTCGGCTACCGGGACTTGGCGCGGGCGGTGCATTTCCCGGCGACGGACCGGCTGTACGCGGTGATGGGGGCCCCGCTGCCGCTGCGCGGGCTCGGCGCCCGGTAGGCAGGGCTCAGAGCGCGCCGGCGAACTCCAGGTACAGCTCGGCGTCGCCGGGGCGGGCCTCGGCGAGCGCGCGCAGCGCGAGGTCGACGGCGCGCAGGAGCGTCCAGCCGCGCAGGCGCTCCCGGTCCACCTCCAGGGCTTCGGAGAGCTGGGTGAGCCGACGGCGCAGGGCGGCGGGCGCGCCGGGGGAGCCGATCAGGGTGTCGGCCCGGTCCAGCGCGAGGCGGGCCAGGTCGTAGGCGCGTTCCCCGGCGAGCGGGCGCGGGTCGATCGCCAGCCAGGGGGCGCGGTCGGCGGCGAGGACGTTGCCGTGGTGGAAGTCGCCGTGCAGCAGGACGGTCTCGACGCCGGTGTCGGCGGTGAGCTCGCGGGCGGTGGCCAGCGCCTCGGTGACCACGGCCCGGGCCGCGGCGACGGCCGGGTGGTCCCCGTGCTCCGCGAGCCGGGCGGCGGTGTCGGCGGCCCGGTCGGCCGGCCCCGGGAGGGCGTGCCCCTCGGGCGGTGCCACCCAGAGCCGGTGGAGCAGGCTGGTCGCCTCCAGCATGGCCTTCGGCTCGGCCAGCGAGCGCAGCGGGACCTCGCCGTGCAGGCGCTCCAGCAGCAGCACGCCCTCGCCGGGGTCGGCGTCCAGCAGCAGCACGGCGCCGCGGCCGGCCCAGTGGCCGAGGGCGGTGTGCTCGTGCGCCGTCTCGGGGGTGGGCAGGCCGGTCTTGAGGACGGCGGGGGAGAGGTCGTCCCGGTGGACGTAGGTGACCAGGCTGAGGCTGCCGCCGGGGTCCAGGGTGCGTTCCGGGGTGAGGTCCCAGCGGGCGAGGTGGGCGGCGACCCGCTCGGGGAGCCCGGCCAGCCACCGGCGGCCGGGCTCCCCGTGGGCCGCGGTGACGGTGCGGGTCAGCCGGCTGGGGACGGTGAGGTGTGGTGTTGCTCCCGACATGCCCGGCCTTCCGGTTGGTGCTCCCCCACGGGTGGTGGTGGGTCCATTGTCGGGGATGACCGTCAGCTCGGGGTGGTGGTGGAGGGGGAGGCGGGCGTGGTGGCGGCGGCCGGTGCCGGTTCGGCGATGCCGGGGAAGGGCTGGCCGGGGGCGCCCCAGCGGCGGGCGCGCACGGCGCACTCGTGCAGGGCGGTGGCGGCGGCGGGCCGGTGCGGGGCGGGCAGCGCGGCGACCAGGTCGGCGTAGACGGTGGTCAGCCGGGTCTCCAGGTGGGCGGCGAGGCGGCCGGCGGCGGCCGCGTCGGTGACCGGGAAGGGCAGCTGGTAGCCGGCGGCGGCGGGCGCGGGGGTGGCGCCGAGGCCGGTGACCAGGCGCTGCCAGGCGTCGCGGCGGGCCTCGTGGGCGGCCAGGGCGGTCCGGGCGTCGGTGCGCTGCTGGTCGTCGGGGAGGCGGGCACCGACCACGCCGTAGCCGTAGACGGCGGCGTGCTCGGCGCCGAGGGCGCCCTGGAGGGCGGTGAGGACGGCGGCCGGGGCCGGTCCGGGGGTGGTCGTGGGGGTGGCCGAGGGCGACGGCGCGGCGGTGGGCGGGGCGGCCGGCGCGGTGGTGTCGCCGAGGTCGGCGGCCTGCAGCAGGTCGGCGGCGGCGACGGAGGCGAGCAGCCGGGCCAGGGCCGGACCGGCGGCGCCGAGCTCGGCGAGCAGGGCCTGGGCGGCCTGCCGGGCCGCGGCGGCCGGGGTGGCGGGGGTGGTCGGGGTGGCGGCGGTCGGGGTGCCGCCGGGCGCGGGGGTGCCGGACACCGTCGCCGGACCGGGTGTGCCGGTGGCCGGGCCGCTCGCCGTCCCGGTGGCGCCGGCGGGGAGCGTGTCGGCGAGCGCGGCGCGGTGCCGGACCGTTTCGCCGCGCAGCCGCTGGAGCAGCGCGGTCTGCGGGCCGCCGGCGGCGAGCTGGGCGTCCTGGGCGGCCAGCAGGGCGTCGGTGGCGGCGACGGCGCGCAGCCGGACCGGGGCGTCCGGATCGGGGGTCGGGCCGGCCCCGCCGGGGGTGTCGGAGTCGCCGCCGGTGCTCGTGCAGCCGGCCAGGGTGAACAGGCCGAGGGCGAGGAAGGTCCGTCGGCTGGGTGGCTGCATCGGGGTCACTCCGGGGATGGGCATGGCAGGACGGCCTCCCCGCCCCTCGTTGGCGTGAATGATTACAGAATCCACACGATTCGGGGTGGGGAAAACGGGTGGGAGGGCCTCGGTGGGCGGGTGTGAGCTTGCTCGCAGTGGGTGGCGTGCCGGCTGCGGGGGGCGGTCCGGAATCGGTGGTTGGGCACAGCACCGGCTAGGCTTTGGGCCGAGCTGCCGTGACCCGTGGGGTGCGGAGCGACCTTCTGACAACAGCAGACGCGGCCGAGGAGTCCACCCGGATGAGCACCACCCACACCGACCGGCTGCGCGCATTGCTGGAGCCGCTGGCCACGCAGGCCGGACTGGACCTGGAGGACGTCAGGGTCACCAAGGCGGGCAACCGGCGGCAGGTCCAGATCGACGTCGACACCGACGAGGGCGTGGACATGGACGCCGTCGCCGAGTTCAGCCGGGTGGTCGGCGAGGCCCTGGACGCGTCCGACGTGATGGGCGAGGAGCCCTACCTGCTGGAGGTCGGTTCGCCGGGTGCGGAGCGGCCGCTGGCGCTGCCGCGGCACTGGCACCGGGCCGAGGGCCGGCTGGCCGCGATCCACCTGGTGGACGGCGGGGAGCTCGTCGCCCGGGTGCTGGCGGCGGACGAGGACGGCGCGCTGGTCGAGGTGCAGCCGGTGAAGGGGCGCGGCCGCCCCAAGGAGCGCCGGCTGGAGTACACCGAGGTCGCCCGGGCGCGCGTCCAGGTCGAGTTCAACCGCAAGGACGACGACGACCTCCTCGACGAGGAGGACGGCGGTGACGACGGTGCGCAGTGAACCGGGGGTCGGGCAGAGCATTCGGAACGTGACGAAAGACGAGGAGGCGTAGCCGTGGACATCGACATGAGTGCCCTGCGCACGCTGGTCAACGAGAAGAACATCCCCTTCGACCTGCTGGTCGAGTCCATCGAGTCGGCCCTCCTCACCGCGTACCACCGCACCGAGGGCTCGCGCCGCCGGGCCCGGGTGCACCTGGACCGCAAGAGCGGCCATGTGACCGTGTGGGCGCTGGAGGACGCGGCCGAGCTGGACGAGGGCGTCGAGCCGAAGGAGTTCGACGACACCCCGAGCGGCTTCGGCCGGATCGCGTCCAGCATCGGCATCCAGGTGATGATGCAGCGCCTGCGCGACGCCGCCGACGACCAGACCTTCGGCGAGTACGCGGGCAAGGAGGGCGACATCGTCACCGGTGTCGTCCAGCAGGGCAACGACCCGAAGAGCGTGCTCGTCGACATCGGCAAGCTGGAGGCCATCCTCCCGCCGCAGGAGCAGGTCCCTGGCGAGGACTACCGGCACGGCACCCGGCTGAAGTGCTACGTGGTCGCGGTGCGCCGCGGTGTCCGCGGGCCCTCGGTGACGCTGTCGCGCACCCACCCGAACCTGGTGAAGAAGCTGTTCGCGCTGGAGGTCCCGGAGATCGCGGACGGCAGCGTCGAGATCGCCGCGATCGCCCGTGAGGCCGGTCACCGCACCAAGATCGCGGTCTGGTCGCGCCGGTCCGGTCTGAACGCCAAGGGCGCGTGCATCGGCCCGATGGGCGCCCGGGTGCGTGCCGTCATGGGCGAGCTGCACGGCGAGAAGATCGACATCGTCGACTGGTCGGAGGACCCCCGCGAGATGGTCGCCTCGGCGCTGTCCCCCGCGCGGGTGACCAGCGTGGAGATCGTCGACCTGGCCCAGCGTTCCGCGCGGGTGATCGTGCCGGACTACCAGCTGTCGCTGGCGATCGGCAAGGAGGGGCAGAACGCCCGTCTGGCCGCGCGTCTGACCGGCTGGCGGATCGACATCCGGCCGGACACCGAGGGCCAGCCGGAATCGGCGGGCGAGTAGTCGGTGTTGTTCCAGGCGTACCCGCCGGTCCCTCCGGGATCCGCGGGGCGGCGCCATGTCGCTTCGGAGGGGTAGACTTGCCTTCGTCTGGCCGGACGCATGTCCGAGCACGCCCGGAACGCACCTGCGTGGGCTGCCGCAAGCGCGCGGCCAAGCACCAGCTGTTGCGTGTCACGGCGGTCGAGGGCGTCTGCGTCCCCGATCCCCGTGGCGCACTGCCGGGCCGGGGCGCACATCTGCACCCCGATCAGGCCTGCCTCGACCTCGCGGTCCGTCGCAGGGCGTTCCCCCGGGCCTTCCGGCTCCAGGGGACGCTCGACACGGAACGGCTCCGCGGGTTCATCGAGGAGCGGGCAGGCGGAGCCGCCTAGGCACGCTCCCGCGACGGCCGCCGCCCCGCGCGGCGGAGAACCACCGCAACAAGCACAGCGCTCGGGCAGCCGCGCGCCGTGCCACCAGTCAGGTACCTCGCGATGTGGAAGTAGGTCGAGATTGCGATGAGCACTCGATGAGTACGCGATGAGTACGCGATGGGTACGCCCATGAAGTAGCGACAGTCCGGCGGACGAGACCCCCGGACTCATAGACAGGAGTGAAGTGGCTAAGGTCCGGGTTTATGAACTCGCCAAGGAGCTTGGCTTGGAGAGCAAGGCCGTCATGGCCAAGCTCACCGAGCTCGGTGAGTTCGTCCGTTCGGCGTCCTCGACCATCGAGGCGCCGGTCGTGCGCAAGCTGACTGACGCGCTTGGTGTGGCCCCCACCGGTGGTGGCGCTGCCAAGCCTGGCCCGCGGAAGCCCGCGGCGCCCCAGCCCGCGGCAGGTGCCGCGGGTGCACCCAAGCCGGGTGCCCCGACCCCGGGTCCGCGCCCCAGCGCGACCCCTGGTCCCCGTCCCACGCCGACCGCAGGTCCGGCCGCCGCGGCTCCCGCCGCTCCGGCCGCCCCCGCCGCGCGTCCGGCCGGTGCGCCGACCCCGGGCCCGCGCCCGGCGGCGCGTCCCGCCGCCGCCCCGGCGGCCCCGGCCGCGCCCGCGGCCGAGTTCTCCTCGCCGGCTCCGGCCGGTGACGCCCCGCGTCCGGCCGCCCAGGCCCCGCGTCCGGCGGCCCAGGCCTCCGGCGGTGCCCGTCCGGGCCCGCGTCCGGCCGGTCCGCGTCCGGGCAACAACCCGTTCACCTCGGGCAGTGCCACCGGCATGGCCCGCCCCGGCGACCGCCGTCCGGCCGCGCCGGGCGCTCGTCCGGGTGCTCCGGGTGCGCAGGGCGGCGACCGTCCGCGTCCCGGTGGCGACCGTCCGCGTCCGGCCGGTGCGCCGGGTGCCGGTGCGCCTCGCCCTGGTGGCGACCGTCCGCGTCCGGCCGGTGCGCCGGGTGCCGGTGCGCCGCGTCCCGGTGGCGACCGTCCGCGTCCGGGTGGTGCGCCGGGTGCCGGTGCGCCTCGCCCTGGTGGTGCTCCGCGTCCTGACGGCATGCCCCGTCCGGCCGCGCCGCGCCCCGGTGGCCCGACCCCGTCCGGCATGCCGCGCCCGAACCCGGGCATGATGCCGCAGCGTCCGGCCGGCCCGCGTCCGGGCCCCGGTGGCCGTGGTCCGGGTGGCCCCGGCGGCCGTCCGGGTGGTCCGGGTGCCGGTGGCGCCCGTCCGGGCTTCCAGGGCCGTCCGGCCGGTCCGGGCTCGCGTCCGGCCGGTGGCGGCTTCGGCGGCCCCCGTCCCGGTGGCGGTGCTCCCGGTGGCGGCGGCGGCTTCGGCGGCCCGCGTCCGGGTGGCTTCGGCGGTCGTCCCGGCGGCCCGGGTGCCCGTGGTGGCACGCAGGGCGCCTTCGGTCGTGGCCCGGGCGGTCGCCCGGCTCGCGGTCGCAAGTCGAAGCGGGCGAAGCGCCAGGAGTACGAGGCCATGCAGGCCCCGTCCGTCGGCGGTGTGATGCTGCCTCGCGGCAACGGCCAGACCGTTCGCCTGTCGAGCGGCGCCTCGCTGATGGACTTCGCGGAGAAGATCAACGCCAACCCGGCCGCGCTCGTCTCCGTCATGTTCAACCTCGGTGAGATGGTCACCGCGACGCAGTCGGTCTCCGACGCCACGCTGCAGCTGCTGGCGGACGAGATGGGCTTCGTCCTGGAGATCGTCAGCCGGGACGACGAGGACCGCGAGCTGCTGGAGTCGTTCGACATCGACTTCGGCGCCGACGAGGGCGACGAGGACCAGCTGGCCCCGCGCCCGCCGGTCGTCACCGTCATGGGTCACGTCGACCACGGTAAGACCCGCCTGCTGGACGCGATCCGCAAGTCCAACGTGGTGGCCGGCGAGGCCGGTGGCATCACCCAGCACATCGGTGCCTACCAGGTGGCGACGATCGTGAACGGCGAAGAGCGCCCGATCACCTTCCTCGACACCCCGGGTCACGAGGCGTTCTCCGCCATGCGTGCCCGTGGTGCCAAGTCCACCGACATCGCGATCCTGGTGGTCGCGGCCAACGACGGTGTCATGCCGCAGACGGTCGAGGCGCTGAACCACGCCAAGGCCGCGGGTGTGCCGATCGTGGTCGCCGTCAACAAGATCGACGTCGAGGGCGCCGACCCGACCAAGGTCCGCGGCCAGCTGACCGAGTTCGGCCTGGTGGCCGAGGAGTACGGCGGCGACACCATGTTCGTCGACATCTCCGCGCGCCAGGGTCTGAACATCGAGCAGCTGCTGGAGGCCGTGGTCCTGACCGCGGACGCCTCGCTCGACCTGCGGGCCAACCCCGAGCAGGACGCGCAGGGTATTGCGATCGAAGCCCACCTGGACAAGGGCCGCGGCGCCATGGCGACCGTCCTGGTCCAGCGCGGTACCCTCCGCGTCGGTGACTCGATCGTCGTGGGCGACGCCTACGGCCGCGTCCGCGCCATGCTGGACGAGAACGGCAACAGCCTCGCCGAGGCCGGCCCGTCCCGCCCGGTGCTGCTGCTCGGTCTGACCTCGGTGCCCCGCGCCGGCGACAGCTTCATCGTCGTCGACGAGGACCGCACCGCCCGCCAGATCGCCGAGAAGCGCTCGGCCCGCGACCGCAACGCCGCCTTCGCGCAGCGTCGGGTCCGGGTGTCCCTGGAGGACCTGGACAAGGCCATCGCCGCCGGCTCCATCGAGCAGCTCAACCTCATCATCAAGGGTGACGTCTCCGGTTCCGTCGAAGCCCTTGAGGACGCCCTCGTCAAGCTGGACGTGGGCGAGGAGGTCGAGCTCCGGGTCCTGCACCGCGGTGTGGGTGCCATCACCGAGTCCGACGTGGACCTGGCGATGGGCTCGGACGCCATCATCATCGGCTTCAACGTGCGCGCCGAAGGCCGTGCGCGTACCGCGGCCGACAAGGAAGGCGTGGACGTCCGGTACTACTCGGTCATCTACCAGGCGATCGAGGAGATCGAGAACGCCCTCAAGGGCAAGCTCAAGCCGGAGTACGAGGAGGTGCGCCTCGGCGCCGCGGAGATCCGCGAGGTCTTCCGCTCCTCCAAGTTCGGCAACATCGCCGGTGTCCTGGTCCGCGACGGTGTCATCCGCCGCAACGCCAAGGCCCGCCTGCTGCGCGACGGCAAGGTCGTGGCGGAAGCCCTCACCATCGAGGGTCTGCGCCGCTTCAAGGACGACGCGACCGAGGTCCGCGAGGGCTTCGAGGCCGGTGTCACCCTGGGGTCGTTCAACGACATCAAGGTCGAGGACATCATCGAGACCTACGAGATGCGCGAGAAGCCGCGCGCCTAGTCGGTGTCAACCGGGGCCGGTCGACGGGTGGTATTTCCGTCGACCGGCCCCGGTCTCGCTGTGTAGGGTCCTCGGCGTCGGCCCGGTTCCGGGCCGGCGTCCCCGAGGCCTTCCAGGTCGGCGAGACCTGTCATACATGTTCGTGGGAACACTCACCTTCGACCTGCTGCTGGGCGACGTCCACTCGCTCAAGGAGAAGCGTTCGATCGTGCGGCCCATCGTGGCCGAACTGCAGCGCAAGTACAGCGTGTGCGCTGCCGAGACCGGGAACCAGGACCTGCACCGGCGGGCCGAGATCGGCCTGGCGGTGGTATCCGGCGAGGCCGGGTACGTCACCGAGGTCCTGGACAGCTGTGAGCGGTTGGTCGCCGGCCGCCCCGAGGTGCAGCTCCTCGCCGCGAGGAGGCGCTACCACAACGACGACGACGAATGAGGACCGTGGAGCCGGTCGGCGGAAGTCGCCGTTCTCACACGGATCAGGACCGAGAGCGCCCGCAAGGCCGGGCGCGGGCCGGTACTTTGGGGCGTGGGCCCCGAACGGGCGCGCAGCTCGCCCGGGTACCGGGCCCATTGCACGAGGAGGCAACGTGACCGACACCGCTAGGGCGCGCAAGCTCGCCGACCGCATCCAGGTGGTCGTCGCCCAGACCCTGGAGCGGCGGATCAAGGACCCGCGGCTCGGGTTCGTGACCATCACCGACACCCGGGTGACCGGCGACCTGCGCGAGGCCACCGTCTTCTACACCGTCTTCGGTGACGAGACCGAGCGCGAGGCCACCGCGGCCGCGCTGGAGAGCGCCAAGGGCGTGATCCGCTCCGAGGTCGGCAAGATCGGGGTGCGCTTCACCCCGACGCTGACCTTCGTCGCGGACGCGCTGCCGGACAACGCCCGGAACATCGACGACCTGCTCGACCGGGCCAAGGCCATCGACGCGGCGGTGCGCACCACCGCCGCGGGCGCGACCTACGCCAGCGACGCCGACCCGTACCGGGTGCCGGCGTCCGAGCGTGACGACGAGGACGAGTAGTCATGGCGGGTGAGCCGGCGCGCGGCGCCTCGCGAACCGGTTCGACCTCGGGGGCGTCCTCCACCAGCACGGTGGAGGGTGCCCTCGCGGCGCTCCCGGGGCCGCGCGCCGAGGAGAGCGGCCGCGAGCTGGTCTGGCAGCAGGTGGTGGCGGAGATCGGCCGGGCGCGCTCGATCGACCTGATCTGCCACATCTGCCCGGACGGCGACGCGCTGGGCTCCTCGCTGGCCGCCGGGCTGGCGCTGCGCGCGCTCGGCAAGGAGGTGCGGGTCTCCTTCGGCGACGAGCCGCAGATCGTGCCCGAGTCGCTGGCCTTCCTGCCCGGCCAGGAGCTGATCGTGCCCGCCGCCGAGGTGCCCGAGGTGCCCGAGCTGGTGCTCTGCTTCGACGTGGCCGCGCAGAGCCGGCTCGGCCTGCTGCACGACAAGGCCTTCGCCGCGCCCGTCCTGGCGGTCTTCGACCACCACGCCTCCAACCCGGGCTTCGGCACCCACCAGCTGATCGACCCGGCCGCGCCGGCCACCGCCGTCCTGGTGGACGAGCTGCTGCGCCGGCTCGGCGTCGAGCTCGACCAGGACCTGGCCACCTGCCTCTACACCGGGGTCGCCACCGACACCGGCTCGTTCAAGTACCGGGCGACCACGCCCGCCACCCACGAACTCGCCGGGCGGCTGCTGGCCACCGGCATCCGGCACGACCTCATCTCCCGGCAGCTGTGGGACACCTCTTCCTTCGGCTACCTGAAGGTGCTCGCGGCCGCCCTCGACCGGGCCGTCTACGAGCCGGACGCGGCCGGCGGGCTGGGCCTGGTGTGGACCTGGGTGCCGTACGAGGACCTCGCGCTGTTCAGCGTCACGGTCGAGGAGATCGAGGGGCTGATCGACGTGCTGCGCCGCCCGGCCGAGGCCGAGGTGGCGCTGGTCCTCAAGCAGGATCCGGACGGCACGCTGCGCGGCTCCTCGCGCTCCAAGGGCGCGGTGGACGTCGCCGCGGCCTGCGCCGAGCTGGGCGGCGGCGGGCACGTCTTCGCGGCCGGGTTCAGCGCCCGGGAGGGCGTGGCCGCGGTGGTCGACCGGTTCCGGGCGGCGCTGCGGCCCGCCCGCTGACGATCCCGCGTTGACTATCCTGCGGTGTCCACTCCCCTGGAAGAATCTGCCAGCAACCGCTGGTCTGGAGAAAGAACTCGATGAAGCGCAAAGGCACCGGCCCGGACGGCCTGGTGATCGTCGACAAGCCCGAGGGCATCACCTCGCACGGGGTGGTCGCCAAGCTGAGGTGGCTGGCCGGGACGCGGAAGGTCGGCCACGCCGGCACGCTGGACCCGATGGCCACCGGCGTGCTGGTGATCGGCGTCGAGCGGGCCACCCGGCTGCTCGGCCACCTGATGCTCACCGCCAAGACGTACGAGGCGACCATCCGCCTCGGCCAGACCACGATCACCGACGACCGGGAGGGCGAGGTGACCGCCTCGACCCCGGCGGACGCCGTCACCCGGGAGGCGATCGACGCCGGGATCGCGGCGCTCACCGGCCCGATCATGCAGGTGCCGTCCAAGGTGAGCGCGATCAAGATCGACGGCAAGCGGTCGTACGCGCGGGTGCGCGAGGGCGAGGACTTCGAACTCGCCGCCCGGCCGACCACGATCCACTCGTTCACCGTGCAGGGGCAGCGGGCGGCGGTGGCCGAGGACGGCACGCCGGTGATCGACCTGGACGTGACCGTGGAGTGCTCCTCCGGCACCTACATCCGGGCGCTGGCCCGCGACCTCGGCGCCGGGCTCGGCGTCGGCGGGCACCTGACGGCGCTGCGGCGCACCAGGGTCGGCCCGTACGGGGTGGAGTCGGCGCGCACCCTGGAGCAGCTGGAAGCCTCCGTCACCGGCGAGTCCGCCACCGGGCTGGACGTGCTGCCGATCGCGGAGGCCGCGGCCGCCGCCTTCCCGCGCTGGGACCTGGACGAGGCCTCCGCCGAGAAGCTGTCGCACGGCTCCCGGCTGAAGGCGCCCGGGATGGGCGTGGACGGGCCGATCGCGGTGTTCGGGCCGGACGGGCGCTTCCTCGCGCTGGTCGAGGAGAAGGGCGGGCAGGCCAAGCCCGTCGCGGTCTTCGTCGGCTGAGAGCCGCCTTCCGTCCGCGGAGAACCGCTCGTCACGGACCCCCGCCGGGATTCCACCCGGTGGGGGTCTCGGCGTTCCCGGGGGCGCGTTCACCCCTGCGGGGGAGCGCGCGAGGTGAACGCCGGTGGTGAGCGGCGCGGGCGCGGTCGGGCCGCCCGCGCGCCGGGCAGGCTCCCCGCGGCGGCCGAGCGACCGATGACGGGGGGAAGGGCCATGGCGGGGTTCCTGGAGGGCGATCCGGGGCGGTACCTGCTGCACATCCGCGACCTCGCCGGGCGGCTGCACGGCCTCGGCTTCGTCGCCGACCCGCACGGCACCGTGCTGACCGCCCACCAGTGCGTCGCCGCCCTCGACCGGCTCGTCCTGCACACCCCCGGCGGCCAGACCCGGGTGCTCGGCCCGGACGCCGTCCAGCCGCTGCCCGGGCACGGCCTCGCTTTGCTGCGCACCGACGCGGTGGGCGGCCTGTCCGTCCCGCCGCTGCCGGTGGCCGCCGCCGGCGCCGGGCACGAACTGCTGCTGCCCGCGCTGGCCGGCGCGGACGGCCGGGCGGTCGCGCTGCGCTGCGGGCTGCTCGGCGCCGCCGACGGCCTGCTGCTGCTCGACGTGCCGGTGGTCGGCGGCGTCGCGGTGCCGGCCGGCGCGCCGGTGCTGGACGCCCGCAGCGGCGCCGTGGTCGCCCTGGCCGTGCCCGGGCCGCACGCCGCCCGGTACGGCGGCGCCCTGCCCGCGGTGCCCGCCGGCGGCGGCGCGGCGGCCGTCGCCGCGCCGCTGGCCGCCCTGCTGGCGCGCAACGCGGCGGCCGTGCCCGCGTACGGGCCGGCGCTCAACCTGGCCGGGGTGCTGCGGCTGACCGCCGCGCGGACCGCGGCCGCCGACGCCGGGCCCGGCGGGGCGGCCGGGCTCGTCGCCGACCGGATCGACCGGCCGGACGGCCTGGCCGGGGACGAGCCCGAGGCCACCGTCACCGCGCTGGTCGGCGCCCCCGGCAGCGGCCGCTCCACCGAACTCGCCGCCCTCGCCGCCCGCCGCGCCGACGCGGCCCGCCCGCTGCCCACCCTCCGGCTGCGCGGCGCCGACCTGCGCGCCGGGGACCGCTCGCTCGCCGAGCCCGTCGAACGCGCGCTGGCGGCCGCCGCCGCCGCGCTCGGCGCCCCCGCCCCCGCGCCCGAACCCGTGGCGGCGCTGTGCGCGGCCGCCGGCAGCCCGCTGCTGATCGTCCTGGACGGCCCGGAGGAGGCCCCGGCCCCGCTCGACGGGCGGTGGCTGCGCGGGGCCGGGCAGTGGCTCACCGGCTGCGGGGCCCGGCTGCTGACCGCCTGCGGCGAGCAGTTCTGGGAACGGCTCGCCGCCGAACCCTGGGGCCGCGGCCCGAGCCCCGCGCCCCGCCCCGACGACCCGGCCCCCGCGGGCGACCTGGCCGGCGCCCCCACCGTGCGGATGGACGCCGGCGGCCCCGGCACGCCGACCCTGGCCGGGCACCGGCTCGGCCCGCTGCCCGCCGAGGCCGCCGACCGGCTGCGCCGCCGCCACGGGCTGCCGCCCGACTTCCCCGGCGGCGCCGACGCCCGGCACCCGCTGGCCGTCCGGCTGGCCGGTGAACTGTGGTCCGAGGGCGTGCGCGGCGGGCCGGCCCGCCGCAGCGACCTCTTCGCCGCCCACCTGGACCTGTGCTGCCTGCGGATCGCCCAGCGGCTGACCGGGAGCGGCCGGCCGCGCCGCCCGGGCGCCCACCGCCGGGGCGCCGCCCGGCCCGCCGCGCCCACCGGGCCCACGCCCGGGCGGGTGCGCCGGCTCGCCGCCGCGGTGGCCGGGCGGGTGCACGAGGCGGCCCGGCGGATGCTCGGCGGACAGCCCGGCGGGCTCGGCCGCGACGCCTTCGAGGAGCTGTTCCCGACCGGCGGCGGCTGGGCCGCGGCGGTGCTCGCCGAGGGCCTGTTCGTGCCCGCCGGTCCCGGATTCCGCTTCGCCCACGGGGAGTTCGCCGACTGGCTGCAGGGCCGGCACCTCGACCTGGACGCGGCGCTGCGACTGCTGCTCGGCGAGGCCGCGGACAGCACGCCCGGCGGCGGGGCCGAGGCCGTCCCCCGGCACCGGATCGGCCCGGTCGTCGCCGCGCTGGCCCGGGTGGCCGAGACCTGGGGCGCGACCGCCCTCGACCCGTGGCTGCACCGGATCGACCGCGCCCTCGACCTGCGCCCGCCCGGCAGCGAACCCGCCTGGTGGGCCGCCGCGTTGCTGGCCGCCGGGCTGGCCGCCAGCCCGGACCCGGCCGAACACCGGGAACTGCTCGACCGGTTGGCCGGCCGGATCGTCGACCGGTCGGCCGGCGCCGGAGGCCCCGCCGCCCTCCCGGCGGACGGCCTCGGCCGCTTCGGCCCGGATTTCTGGACCGGCCTCGGTCTGCCCCCGGCCGTCGAACTCGCCCTGCTGCGACGCCTGGTGGCCGCGGACCGGCCCGGCCGGCCGGGCTACCTCGGCGCGGCGGCCGAGCGGCTGCGCGCCGACCCCGTCGCGGTCTTCCCGCTGCTGTGCGCCTGGTTCGAGGACCGCACGCCGCCCGTCGCCGCCGACCTCGCCCACGACCTGCTGCACGCCCACCGCCGGCTCGCCCTCGACGAGTTGGCCGACGCCCTGGCCGACGCCGCGCACCCCAGGGCGGACGCGCTGCTCACCGTCCTGGCCGCCGAGGAGCCCTCCGCGTTGTGCCGCGCCGTGGACCGCTGGAGCCACGACCGCCGGCCCGAACGGCACGTCGCGGCCGCCGCCCACGCCCTGCGGACGGCCCCGTACGCGGCCGGGGCCGGTGCCGAACTGCTGCGGCACACCGCGCTGACCCTGCTCGCCCGCGAGGACGAGCCCGGCCTGCACGGCGCCGCACTGGCCCTGCTGGTCGGCGACCCGGCGACCCGCGCCGAGCACCTGCCCGCCGCGCTCGCCCGGCTGCGGGCCGGCGGCGACGCCTTCCTCACCCCGCGGGCGCTCGCCCCGGCCCTGGACGGCGACCCGGAGCCGGTGCTGGCCGCCCTCGCCGACGCGCTGACGGCCCCCGGCGCGGCCGTCGCCGAGACGCTGCGGGTGCTCGCCGACGCCCGCACCCCGGCGGCCGCCCGGCGCGGCGCCGAACTCGCCGCCCGGCTGCTGCGCGAGCACCCGGTGCTGGCCGGCCCGGTCGCCACCGACTACCTCGGCCGCCGGCTCGCCGCCGCGCCCGGCGGGCCGCGCACCGGGGAGCACGCGGCCGGGCCCGCCCGGCTGCAGCTGCGGGTGCTGCTCGCCGCCGCGCTGGGCGCGCGGGCGGCGGCGGTGCGGCGGCCGTTCGCCGACGTGCTGTCCGTCCCGGTGCCCGACCCGGCGGCGGACGCGCTGCGCTGCGAGCTGCTGGACACCCTGCTCGCCGCCGAGACCGACCCGGCGGTACTGACCGCCGTCGTCGAGCGGCTGGCCGAGCATTGCGCGGCCGAGAAACCCGCCCGGGCGCGTGCCGTCCTGGCCCGTGTGGCGCCCGCGCTGCCCGGCGCGGACGGGCTGCTGGTGCGCTGCGCCGGCCGCTCGGCGGCCTTCGCCCGGCTGCTGGCCGACTGGTTGCCGGCCGGCCCCGGGGACGCCGTCCCGGCCCCGCCTGACGGGCCCGGGCTGGCCCGGCTGAGGGCGCTGGCGGCGGCCGGACGGGACCCGCAGTACGCCGCCGCCGAGGCCGAGCGGGCACCGCTCGCGCCCGTGGTGCGCCCAATCCGTATTCCGGTGCCGGAGCCGAGGCAGGCGCATGGCACGCTATAGGGGTTCGGTTTTGGGCGTTTGAGCGTACGAGGGTACGCACCGTACGGACAAGGAGCGGTCGGGTGCAGCGCTGGCGTGGCCTGGAGGAGATCCCCGGTGACTGGGGGCGCAGCGTCGTCACCATCGGCTCGTTCGACGGGGTGCACCGCGGGCATCAGCTGATCATCGGACGGGCGGTCGAGCGCGCCCGCGAACTCGGCGTCCCCTCGGTCGTGGTGACCTTCGATCCGCACCCGCGCGAGGTCATCCGCCCCGGCAGCCACCCGCCGCTGCTCGCACCGCACCCCCGCCGTGCCGAGCTGATCGCCGAGCTGGGCGTGGACGCGGTGCTGGTGCTGCCGTTCACCCAGGAGTTCTCCAAGGAGTCCCCGGAGGCCTTCGTCCAGCAGGTCCTGGTGGACGCGCTGCACGCCCGGGTCGTCATCGAGGGCCCCAACTTCCGCTTCGGGCACAAGGCCGCGGGGGACGTCGCGCTGCTCACCGAGCTGGGCCGGGCGGACGACTTCGAGGTCGAGGTCGTCGACCTGCAGGTGTGCGGCGCGGCCGGGGACGGCGAGCCGTTCTCGTCCAGCCTGACCCGCCGCCTGGTCGAGACCGGGGACATGGCCGGCGCCGGCGAGGTGCTCGGCCGCCCGCACCGGGTCGAGGGCGTGGTGGTGCGCGGCGCGCAGCGCGGCCGCGAACTCGGCTACCCGACCGCCAACGTGGAGACCGTGCCGCACAGCGCGATCCCGGCGGACGGCGTGTACGCGGGCTGGCTGACCGCGCAGGGCGAGAGGATGCCGGCCGCGATCTCGGTCGGCACCAACCCGACCTTCGACGGCACCGCCCGTACCGTCGAGGCGTACGCCATCGACCGGGTCGGCCTGGACCTGTACGGGCTGCACGTGGCCGTGGACTTCCTGGCCTACCTGCGCGGGATGGAGAAGTTCGACTCCATCGAGGCGCTGCTGGACCGGATGGCCGACGACGTCAAGCGCGCCCGCGAGCTGACCGACGCCGGCTGACCCGCGGACACGCGAAGGGCCCGCCGACCGGATGGTCGGCGGGCCCTTCGGCCGTTCAGCGGCTCACTGCCCGGGCGCCTGCGGCGGGTAGCCGTAGCCGGGGCCCGGCTGCTGCGGCTGCTGCGGAGGCCAGGGCGCGGGGGCGCCTTGCGGCGGCGGGTAGCCGTACCCGGGCGGCAGGGCCTGGCCGGGCTGCGGCTGCTGGGGCTGCTGCGGCTGGGGGGCCCACGGCGAGCCGGGGGCGGGCGGCGCGGTCTGCTGGGCCGGGGCCTGCTGCGGGTCGCCGTACGGCTGCGGCTGGCCCGCGTGCGCCTGCTGCTGCCAGCCGGCCTGCTGGGCGGCCGCCTGCTGGGCCCGGACGATGTCCTCGCCGACCAGGGTGGCCAGCTCGAAGTACGCCTCGCGGACCTTGGGCCGCATCATGTCGAGGTTGACCTCGGCGCCGGCCGCCAGGCTCTCGTCGAAGGGCACCACGACCACGCCGCGGCAGCGGGTCTGGAAGTGCGCGACGATGTCCTCGACCTTGATCATCTTGCTGGTCTCGCGGACCCCGGAGACCACCGTGATGCTGCGCTGCACGAGGTCGGCGTAGCCGTGCGCGGAGAGCCAGTCCAGGGTGGTGGAGGCGCTGGAGGCGCCGTCCACGCTCGGGGTGGAGACGATGATCAGCTGGTCGGCGAGGTCCAGCACCCCACGCATCGCGCTGTACAGCAGCCCGGTGCCGGAGTCGGTCAGGATGATCGGGTACTGGCGGCCCAGCACGTCGATGACCTGGCGGTAGTCCGAGTCGTTGAAGGTGGTGGACACCGCCGGGTCGACGTCGTTCGCCAGGATCTCCAGGCCGGAGTTGAGGTCCTGCGAGGTGAACTGACGGATGTCCATGTAGCTGCGCAGGTACGGGATGGCCGTCACCAGGTCGCGGATGGTCGCGCCGGTCTGGCGCTTGACCCGGCGGCCCAGGGTGCCCGCGTCCGGGTTGGCGTCGATCGCGATCACCTTGTCCTGGCGCTCGCTGGCCAGGGTCGCGCCGAGCGCGGTGGTGGTCGTGGTCTTGCCGACACCGCCCTTGAGGCTGATCACCGCGATCCGGTAGCAGCTCAGCACCGGCGTCCGGATGATCTCCAGCTTGC
Source organism: Kitasatospora sp. NPDC094028 (assembly GCF_049543595.1). Taxonomy (NCBI): domain Bacteria; kingdom Bacillati; phylum Actinomycetota; class Actinomycetes; order Kitasatosporales; family Streptomycetaceae; genus Kitasatospora; species Kitasatospora sp. NPDC094028. The sequence goes on from NZ_JBMVFA010000041.1 coordinate 43,866, forward strand.
GGGCCTTCTCGGCGGCCGCGGCCTTGCCGCCGAACTGGAACCGGGGCTGCTGGCGCTGCTGCTTGGGCTGGCTGCGCAGCAGGCGGTCCGAGGACAGCTCGACGGCGGCGGTGTAGCCGAGCGGCGCGCCGTGCGCGGTCTGCTGCGGCGCGGCCGCCTGCTGGAACGCGGCGGGCTGGGCGGCCTCGGCGCCCTGCGGCGGCCAGGGCTGCTGCGGCTGCGCGGCCGGGCCGGGCTGGCCGACCGGCCCGGGCTGCGGCTGGGCCGGCGGCTGGTAGGCGCCGGGCTGCGGCCAGCCGCCCTGGCGCGGGTCGACCGGGACGGGCGGCGGCGTCGGAGCCGGCGGGGCCGGGGCCTGGGCCTGCTGGGCCGCCTGCTGCTGCGCGGCGGCCTGCTGGGCGGCCCACGCGGCCATCGGGTCCGCCGGTGCGGGCTGGGCCGGGTCGCCCTGCGGCGGGTAGCAGTTCGGCGGGTAGCCGTAGCCGGGCGCCGGCTCCGGGGCCGGCGCCGCCGGGCCCGGGGGGTAGCCGTAGCCGGGCGCGGGCTGCGGCAGCGGGCCCGGGGCGGCCGGTGCCTGCGGGGCCGGGGCCGGGGGCTGGACGGCGGGGGGCTGGGCCTGGGCCGCCGGGAACGGCTGGGGCTGCGGCTGCGGGGCCGACTGTGCGGCCGGCTGCGGGATCGGCTGTGCGGCCGGGACGGGCTGCGGCTGCGGCGGCTGGTGCTGCGACAGCGCCTCGGCGCTCGGCCACCCCGCGGCGACGGCCGGGGGCTGCTCGGCGCCGGGCCCCGCGGGGTGGCCGGGCGCGGTAGGCACGACGGGGGCAGGGGCAGGGGCAGGGGCGGGCGCGGGGGCGGCAGCGGGCCCGGCGGCCGGCGAGGGCGCCGGAAACGGGACGTGCTGCGCCTCGGCCTGCACCGGCGGCGCGGCTGCGGGCGTGGCTGCGGGCGCGCCGGCACCGGCGGCAACAGCCGGGGCAGCGGCGGCGGCAGCCGGCTCGACGCCCGCGCCGGCCGCCGCCGCCGGCCCGGGAGCCGTCGCGGCCGGGGGCGCGGCCGCCCCCGAGGTGTCCGTCTGCACGTACCAGGACGGGGGAGTGTAGTCAGGCGCGTCCGACCAGTCGTCGTCGTCCTCCGCCGCGTTGTCGCCGACGTAGACGCCGTCCCGATCGCTGCTCACTAGGGCTCCCTCGTGTTCGCCGCCGCTTGTTCAGCGGTGCCGTTGCCGCAACAAAGACTAGGCCGTTCGGCTGCCCCTGTTGAAGGCGGCTTCGGTTCCGAACCGGGATCGACCGGGGCACGAGTGCCGCTCAGTCCATCCGGCGCGGGCCTCCGAGGATCTGCTGTTCGGCCTGTCCGGCGACGGCCCGGACGTACTGACGCCGCATCCGGGTGGTCCACAGGGTGAGGTCGTCGCCGAGGGTCGGCAGCGCGGCCACGTCCTCCGGCGGGAGCGACAGCACCCGGCCGACCAGCTCCGCCTCCTGCGGCATGATCCGCTGCACGCCGACCAGGTCGGCCGCGTTGAGCACCCGGGCGGCGTTCGGGCCGAGGTACGGCAGCACGGTCAGCGTGGACTGCCAGGGCGCGGCGGAGAGCCGGCTGCGCGGCGGGCGGGCGCCGAGGTCGCGCACCACCAGCACCGGCGAGGCCACCGAGGCGCCCTGCGGGCCGAGCCGGCCGACCTGGTGGAGCGTCACGCACGGCTGTCCGCCGCCGGCGGCCTGCGCCATCGGGCCCCACAGCTGGCCGCGGGCCGTCTCCACGGCGACCCGGGCGCCGATCGCGGCGGCCCGCAGGGCGATGACCTGCGCCGTCCACACGCCGCCGACCAGCACCAGGTCGAACGCGGTGGGGCGGAACAGGCCGAGCACCGCGGGCAGGCCCTGCGGGTCGACGCCGATCACCACGCCGTCGTCGCCGACCGGGAAGGCCAGCGCCGCGAGGTCCGCGGGCTCCAGTACGTGCTTCTCCCGCTTCGGGCCGCGCAGCCCGAAGCCGGGCAGGATGCGCGGCCGCACCCGGGGCCGCTCGGCGCCGGGCGTCGGGCCGGGCACGGGGTAGGTCTGGTACGCCATCAGGACGCTCCTCCCAGCGGCAGGGTGGCGAGCACGCCGGGGGCCTGCTCCAGGTCGAGCCGGACGAGGCCGAGGCCGGCGCTCTGCGCCCGGGCCTCCACCTGCCGGCCGAGCTGCCCGAGCTCGTCCTCGTTGCGCCCGGTGACCCGCAGGTGCCCGGTGACGGTGACGGAGCCGCCGGTGCCGTGCCCGGCGGTCAGGCTGAAGGTGCTGGCGAGCGCGGGGGAGCCGGTGATGAGGTTGACCAGGTCGGGCGCGGCGATCCGGCCGGCGCCGCCGCCGGGGCGGCTGAGCTGCGGCCAGCGGGAGATCCAGTACGTGCTGTGCCAGCGGTCGTCGATCCGCCAGAACCGGTTGCCCTCCTGGGTGCGGCGGGTGGTGCCGCCGCCGCTGCCGGTGCCCTGGCGGCCGGCGACCGCGATCGGGTTGGCGCAGGTGGAGATGGCCAGGGCGGCGATCAGTTCGCGCTCGTCCAGCACGGTCGCGTTGAACCCGGCGCTGTTCAGCCGCCCGGCCAGCTGGTCGGTGACGCGCTGCAGCGCCTTGCGGGCGCCCTCCTCGCCGCCGCCGCGGGCCCGGACGGCGGCCGCGGCCCGTTCCGGGTCGAGCTTGAGCGCGATCCAGGTGAGCCGCAGCCCGGGGGTGGCGGTGCCGTCCGGGAGTTCGCGGTAGGCGCGGGCGGCCAGCGACTGCTCGGGCACGTGCGGGGCCGGGGCGGGCTGGGTGTGCTGCACCAGCTGGACGGACTCCAGCGTGACGTCGTCCACGGTGAGCGCCGAGCAGACGACGTCCAGCGGGAGCGGCAGCGCGGTGCGCGCCGGGCGCAGCGGCTGGTCCTTGGCCTGGACGAGCAGCACCGAGCTGAGGAACGTCCCGTCGCCGACCATGCCGGTCTCCCGGCGCACCGGCCGGCCGCCGAGGTCGGCCTCGGTGGCGTGGGTGCAGGTGCGCAGCGCCGGTTCGAGTTCCAGGGCGGGGGCGAGGGCCGGGTCGGTGCCCGCCGGCGGCAGCAGCGTACGGGCCTGCCGCCGGCGGGACTTGAGGGCCGAGCGGACGCGCAGCAGCTCCGGGACGGACCGGCCGCGCAGCCGGATCGCGGCGAGCAGGAGCAGCACCAGCGAGACCGCGCCGAAGCCCGCCGCGACCGGTCGGCTGATCGTCCAGCCGACCGCGACGAGGGCCGCGGCGACCTCGACCAGCACCAGCTGGTGGAGCTTCAACCGGCCGCCGAGCAGGCCGGGCCGGGGGTTGACGCGGACCGTGACGGGCCCGCCGCCGGCCGCCGGTGCCGTGGTGCTCGCGGGCGGGCCGCCGCGCCGTCCGCGGCCGGCGCGGCTCGGCCGTCCGGCCTCGGCCGCTGGTCCCGCCGCCGCTTCTGCGTTGCCGCGGCGTCGTCGAGCGGTCTGGTTCGGCATCCCCCGGTGGCCCCCCTTTTGACTCGGATGTCGCGGCCCGGCTGGCTGGCTCGTGGACCGTACCCGTACCGTACTCACCGTCCGCTGCCGCATCGTAGAGGGTTCGGGCCCTCTCTTTCAGATCCAGCCGGTCGCCCGGAGGGTGCGGGGCACGGGGGCGGGCCACCGGGCGGAGGTCCGGCAGGCCGACAGGGGCAAGTCCGACAAGGGGGACGACGAGCACATGGCATCGCGCCGGGACGAGCTGAACGCGTACACCTTCGCCAGGAAGCGCACGGTGGGCGCGTTCCTGCTGCCCACCGGTGGCGGGAGCGACGAGGACGCGCCGCGCCCGGTCAAGGCGGTGCTGCCGAGCGTCCTGGTCGGTGCGCTGGTCGTCGCGGGCTTCGGGGTGTGGGGGGTGTTCAAGCCGAGCGCGCCGCTGCACTGGGACGAGGGCAAGGCCATCATCCAGGGCAAGACGTCGACCACCCGGTACGTGATCCTGACCGACCCGGACGGGCGGACGAAGCGGCTGCACCAGGTGCTGAACATGTCCTCGGCCCGGCTGGTGCTGCCGGCCGGCGCCCCGGTGGTGGTGGTCGCCGACGACGTGCTGGACCGCTACCCCAACCACGGCCCGACGATCGGGATCCCGTACGCGCCGGACAAGTTGCCGAGCAGGGACAACGCGGACAAGGCGATGAAGTGGTCGGTCTGCGACCGTCCGGGTTCGGACGACAAGCAGGAGACCGTCAACCAGGCGGTGTTCGTGGCGGCCGGTCAGGACGCGGCGGCGCTCGCCGCCAAGGACCGCATGCTCGGCCCGGACCAGCTGCTGCTGGTGCAGCAGGCGGACGACCAGCAGGTGTCCGCCGCGCCGGCGGCCGGCCAGCCGGCCGCGGGCCCGGCGGGCGTGTTCCTGGTGGATGCGCAGGGCCGCAAGCACGAGATCGGCTCGCCGCAGTCGGACGCCAACGAGCGGAAGTCGCTGATCACCGCGGTGTTCGGCCCGAACGCGGTGCCGCAGCGGGTCAAGCGGGAGTGGCTGGACACCCTGGTGGCCGGCACCCCGGTCACCTTCCCGAAGGTCGAGGGCGCGGTCGACAGCCAGGGCGCCAACACCAGGGTGGAGCTGAACAACCAGGCGGACCGCCGGGTGGGCCGGCTGGTGCACTACCAGGACCGCCACTACGTGGTCGGCAAGGACCGGCTGTACCTGGTCACCCCGTTCCAGGCCGAGCTGATCCGGCAGAACCCGGCCTTCCAGATGCTCTACAAGTACGACCAGGACCAGAAGCCGCGCAGCGACGAGATGACCCCGGCCGACCAGGCCAAGAACAACAGCGACGTCCGGCTGCCGGACACCGCGGCGGACTGGCCGCTGAAGTCCGGCGCGCCGGTGAACAACTGGCAGGCCCCGCAGGACGCCCGGCTGGTGGTGTGCAGCACCTTCGACGGCGTCGCCGAGGACGGCAAGACGTCCCGGCGCAGCGTCTGGGCCGGGACGGGGTACCCGGCGCAGTACAACAACGGCGCCGGCGCGGCCTACGTGACCCCGGGGCACGGCCTCTTCTACCGGGCGATGGACGCCGGCGCCGGCGGCTCGGGCACGGACTTCCTGATCACCGAGACCGGCCTGCGCTACTCGGTGCCGTCCAACGGTGACGGCGGGGGCCCGGCCGCCACGCCGTCCGGCGCGCCGGGGACGCCGACCGCGAAGCCGACCGGCGCACCGCCGACCCCGGGGGCGGGCGATCCGCAGCAGCCGCAGCAGGACGAACCGGGCGGCAACCAGGCCCGGTTGGGCTACCAGGGTGTCCAGCCGCTGCCGGTGCCGCACGAGTGGTCGAACCTGGTGCCGGCCGGTCCGCCGCTGACCGCGAAGAGCGCCGCACAGCCGCAGAACGCCTGAGCGACCAAGCGGGGCAACGGACTTGGCCTGCGTGTCATGGTCTGGTAACTGGTCGCCGCTCGGTGTTGGGCGAGCTGCGTGTGCCGACTACAGTGCTGCTGGCATCACAAGGAGATGCGACGGGTGGGCCGCTCCGGGCCCCTCCGTGCACACAGTGTTTTCTCATGGGGGACGGTGGAGCATGGGTCAGTTCACGATGACCGCGCAGGAGATGACGGAGTTCGCCAAGCAGATCGGTGAGGCGATCCACAAGATCGAGCAGGAGCAGACCAAGCTCCACAACACGGTCACCAACATCGGCGGCGGCTGGAAGGGCCAGGCGGCCAACGCCTACACGACCCTGCAGACCCAGTTCAACGAGGACATCAAGGGCCTGAACCAGTCCCTCAACGCGATCAAGGACGCGATCGAGCGGACCACCGCGCACTACGCCCAGACCGAGGCCGACCAGCAGGACCAGTTCCGGCCGAAGGGCTGATCGCGGCGCCCACCGTCGCGCCGATCGCCCTACCGCTCCGCTCCGTCGTTCCACCGGATGCCCGCCGCCGACCGCGCGGGCACCCTTTCCTCGTCCAGGGAGACACCGTGTCCGACCAGATCCACGTCAACTTCGAGACCCTCCACCACGCTTCGGAGGAGGTCAAGAACGTCGCCTCGCGCATCGACCACCTGCTGAACGACCTCAAGGGCAACGTCAAGAAGATCTCCGGCAGCTGGGTGGGCAAGGCCCAGGAGGGCTACCAGGCCCACCAGACCCAGTGGGACACCAAGGCCGCCCACCTGCAGAGCGTCTGCAAGCAGATCGCCGACTCGCTGGAGAGCGCCGCGGTGAGCTACCGGCAGACCGAGGACGCCAACGTCAAAGCCTGGAGCTGATCCCGCGGTCCCCGCGACGGGGACACGGGCACGGGGCGGGTACCGGATCTCCGGGCCCGCCCTTCGGTGCGCCCGGCAGGAACTGCCCAGACCCGGCCAGTGGGGGAGCGAGTTGAGGAGCGACAGGGTGTCCGGACGCGGGTACCGGAAGGCGGCCGCGGCGTTCGCCGCGCTCGCGGTGCTGGGCGGCCCGCTCGCCGCCCCGGCCCGTGCGGACGGGCCTGGCCTGGCCGCCGCGGGCGACTGCCCGAAGAACGCCCCCGACGTGCAGACCGTGCCGTGGTCGCTGCAGCGCCTGCTGCTCGACCAGCTGTGGCGCCCCGGGCGGGGCGGCGGCGTGGTGGTCGCGGTCATCGACACCGGGGTGGACGACCGCAACCCGCAGCTGAGCGGCAAGGTGCTGATGGGCTCCAACCTGCTCGTCAACCCGGAGACCAAGCAGCCGCTCGACGCCACCACCTCCAAGGACGACCCGGTCGGCCACGGCACCAAGGTGGCCGGCATCATCGCCGCCGGCCAGCGCGACCGGACCGGCTTCGTCGGGCTCGCCCCCGACGCCCAGATCTACTCGATCCGGCAGAACGACAGCGAGGGCCACGGCGACGTCTCCAGCCTGGTGGCGGCCGTCAACGAGGCCGTCGGCGTCCGGACCAGGCCGCAGGACAAGGGCGGCCCGATCAACGTCCAGGTCATCAACATCTCCCAGGACGTGCGCGGCGCCGGCGACAGCCGCTTCGGCGGCTACCAGGAGCTGAAGGCCGCGATCCAGCACGCGGAGGACGCCGGCGTGGTGGTCGTCGCCTCCACCGGCAACGACGGCAAGGAGGGCGACACCTACCCGGGCGCCTTCCCGACCGTCCTGGCGGTCGGCGCCTCCGACCGCAACAACGAGCGCGCGCCGTTCTCCCAGTACGGCTCCTTCGTGAAGGTCGCCGCGCCCGGCGTCGAGATGCTCTCCACCGTCCCCGGCGGCGGCCAGTGCGTGGACAGCGGCACCAGCTTCGCCGCCCCCTACGTCTCCGGGCTGGCCGCGCTGCTGAAGGGCGCGCACCCGGACTGGTCGCCGGCCCAGGTGCGGGCCTGGATCGAGCAGACCGCCCAGCGCACCCGGCGCGATCCGGACCGGTTCACCGGCTGGGGCGTGGTGGACCCGGTCCGGGCCGTCACCAAGGCGCCCGCCGTCGCGCCGACCGCCGCCGTCCCCGACGCCCCCGTCCAGTTGGCCGCCGCCCCGATCGTGCCGCGCCCGGTCGGCCTCGGCGAGACCCAGGCGGACCGCGACGGCCGCACCGCGACGTACGTGCTCGGCACCGGCGTGCTGCTCGTCGCGCTGCTCATCGGCGGCGGCGTGGTGCTGCGCGACCGCCGCCGCGCCGCGGAGCGGAACTGACGGTGTAACACCCCGCCCCGCCCGCCGCATCAAACAGGTGTCGGGAGCGGGGCGGACCACGGGGGGCGGCGCACATGGGGTGGATCGGGAACGGCCGGGAGGCCAAGGACGCGGAGTTCCTGGAGCTCGTGTCCAGCCGGACCGGTCACCTGTACCGCTCGGCCTGCCTGCTCACCAGCGGCGACACCCACTATGCCGAGGACCTCGTCCAGGAGGCCCTCAGCCGGATGTACGTCCTGTGGCGGCGCAGCGCGTGGACCGGCCGGTCCCGGATCGACAACCCGGCGGCCTACACGCACACCGTGATGGTCCGCGCCTTCCTGGCGCAGCAGCGGCGCCGCTCCAGCGGCGAGCGCCCCACCGATTCCCTGCCGGAGCCGGAGGGCCGGGAGGACTCCGACAGCACGCTGCGGCTGACTCTCCTCGACGCGCTCGGCCGGCTGTCGGCGAAGGACCGCGCCGTCCTGGTGCTGCGGTACTGGGAGGACCGCAGCGTCGAGGAGACCGCCGAGGTGCTGCGCGCCTCCTCCGGCGCCGTCCGGACCCGCACCACCAGGGCGTTGGCCAGGCTGCGCACGCTGCTCGGCGACTCCCTGGGCGAACTCGCCAACCGCTGAGGCCCGTTGGACGCCGTCCGAGCAGCCCTCCGAGCAGCCGTCCGAGCAGCCGTACGGACGGCCGGGCCGCGGCCGGGAGCGACGTACCGGCTTTCCGAACATCCATGACGCAAGGAGAAGGTGATCACCCGTGTCCGAAAACGACAAGTTCGAGGACGATCTGCTCGTCGCCATGACCCGCACCGGCGAGGGCTTCCGCACCGAGCAGGGCGAGTTGGTGGCCGGCGGCTACCAGCTCGGCCGCCGCCGCTGGCGCCGCCGTTCGGCCGCCGCGGTGGTGGGCGGCGCGGCCGCGCTGGCCCTGGTCGGCGGCAGCGCGTTCTACCTTTCCGGCTCCACCGGCGGCTCGCCGGCCGCCGCCGACACGGTCAGCGCCGCCTCGGCCCCGAGCACCGGCGCGGCGGGCACCGCCCCCGCCACCGCCACGCCCGCCGCCGCCCCGGCGGCCAAGCCGATCAGCGGCGCCGAGGTGCTGGCCACCTTCCAGGCCCTGCTGCCCAAGGGCCAGGTGACCGACGCCCAGGGCCACGGCACCGACGAGCACAAGGGCATCGGCGCGTACGCCCAGCTGGTCTTCGACGACGGCCAGGGCAAGTCGCTGATGGGGGTCTCGCTCCAGAAGCACCGCCCGAGCCAGAACCAGCCGCGCACCTGCCCGGCGGACTTCACGATCAACTGGATCGACTCCTGCGCGGTGACCACCCTGCCGGACGGTTCGACGCTGATGCTCAACCAGGGCCACGAGTACTCGGACCACCGGGCCACCACCAAGGAGTGGTTCGCTTCGCTGACCCGCCCGGACGGCGCCGAGATCTTCTTCAACGAGTGGAACGCGGCACAGGAGAAGGGCGCCCCCGACAGCCGCCCCACCCCGCCGATCACCCTGGACCAGATGAAGGCGCTCGTCACCGACAAGTCCTGGGACAAGCTGCTCTCCTCGCTCAAGTACGACAGCAAGGACCCGGCGGTCGAGGCCTCGGGCGTTTCCGCGGAGGAGAGGCGCGCCACGCTGACGAAGCTGCTGCCCGCCGGGGTGGAGCTCGGCAAGGACCGCAGCCTCGGCGGCCCGGGCGGCAACGGCAACATGTCCTTCTACGACCTGACCGCCGGGCAGGCGAGCGGCGGCCTGGAGCTGCGGATCGACAACTGGTCGCGGCAGTACGACGACAAGGACGACCAGCAGCAGGCCGAGCAGGCCCGGCAGAAGGAGTTCAAGGACGCGACCGTCCTGCCGGACGGCAGCAAGCTCGTGGTGCACGTCGCCGAGGACTCCAGCGCGAAGGCCCTGCCGACCCAGGCCGACGTGCTGCGCCCGGACGGCCTGCACATCATGGTCGCCGACATGTTCAACGAGAAGCAGGTGCTGACCGTGGACCAGCTGAAGGCGATCGCCACCAGCCCGGAGTGGAAGCTGAAGAAGTGACCACCCGATGAAACGGCGGTGCCCCGGGCTGGGGGAGGCCCGGGGCACCGCCGTGTGGGGGAGGGGAGGTGGTCAGGACTGCTGGTCCTCCGGGAGGGTGATCACCCAGCGGGTGTCCTGCCGGGGCCGCAGGTAGAACAGCCAGTAGAGGGTGGCGGCGGCGGTGATGCCGCCGGTCCACAGCAGGGGCTCGGCGTCCAGCTTGGTCATCACGTAGAGCAGGACGCCGATCAGCACGACGGGGACGACCGGCCACAGCGGCATCCGCCAGGCGGCGGCGTGCTTGTGGTGGGCGCGGCGGCCCAGCAGCGCGGCGACCGCGACCAGCAGGTACATCCCGGTGACGGCGACGCCGGTGATGTTGCTCAGCAGTTCGCCCTTGACGAAGCAGAGCGCGGCGCCGGGCAGGCCGACCGCCAGGGTGGCGATCCACGGGGAGCCGAACCGGCCGAGGGTGGCGAAGGCCTTGTTGACCGGCTCCGGCCAGGCCTTGTCGCGGGCGGAGGCGAACAGCACCCGGGAGTTCTGGATCACCATGACGATGCCGGCGTTGATGATGGCCAGCGCGACGCACAGGCTGATGAAGGTGCCGACCGCGGAGTTGCTCCAGTCGGTGACCAGGGTGGAGAGGTCGCCGCCGGTGAGGGTGGCCAGGTCGGGGGCGCCCACGGTGATGGCGACGACCGGGACGAGGATGACGGCGGAGGAGATGCCGAGCGTCCACAGCACGGTGCGCGAGACGTTGCGGCGCGGGTTCTCCATCTCCTCGGAGAGGTAGACGGCGGTGGAGAAGCCCTGGGTGATGAACAGGGCGATGCCGAGCGCGCCGACGATGGCGCCGATGCTCACCGTGGTGGCGGCGCCGTGCTTGTCGGCGACCACGCCGTGCAGCAGGCTGGGGGCGCCGCTGTGGGCGTGGGCGAAGCCGAGCACCGAGACGACGCCGGCCGCGATGACCTCCAGGACCAGGAAGATGCCGGTGATCCAGGCGTTGGCGCGCAGGTCGAGCAGGCCGGCCAGGGTGGCGGCGAGCATGACGGCGGCGCCGGTCATCGCCTTGTCGACGTGCAGGACGGGTGCGAGGTAGTCGGCGGTGCCGAGCGCGATGACCGAGGGGACGACCATGACCACGATCAGCGAGAGCACGAAGACCAGCCAGCCCATCAGCCGCCCGGCCAGGGTGCCGACCATCGCGTACTCGCCGCCGGCGCTGGGGATCAGGGTGCCGAGCTCGGAGTAGCAGAAGGCGACGGCCACGCACAGCACGGTGCCGATGGCGATGGCCAGGGCGGTGGCGCTGCCGATGCTGGAGAACAGCTGCGGCACGATCACGAACAGCGTCGACGCCGGGGTGACGCAGGACAGCGTGAGGAGCGTGCCGCCCACGATGCCGATCGAGCGCTTGAGCTGCTGGGGGGCACCCGCGTCGGCCGCCTGGGCGGTCACGGACTGTGGCGGGCGAAGCGTGTCGGTCATGTGGCTTCCGATCGGCTCTGTGCGGTCCTGGGATGGGAGCGGTATCGCCTCCGCTGGCTGACTGCTCGGGTCCTGGTCAGTGCGCTCCCGGGCCGCAATGGAACCGTGGCGTATGGAACGCGTCAACGCCGCAACCGCTTCGGATTCCGTTGCGGATGACCGCATGAACATGCGATCCGAAGATCACGTTCGGTCATCGCGCCGTTTGTCCGACTTGTTACTTTGGCCGCATCACACCTGAATCCAAGGTGAACGCGGGATTGCGCGCCGTGATTCAAAGGCGCCGGTCCGGGCGGGCGGCGATACGCCCAGGTGGCCGCAGGAGCCCCCGGCGTAGCGCCGGCCGGGTACGGGAACCGCAGCCCTCGCCCGGAAAGATCTCTGTAACGTTTCAGCACCCGAGACGCCGAAGGGGCCGGACCCGTCGGGTCCGACCCCTTTCGCTCACTGTCCGTAACCACCGGCGGAGGCCGTCCGGCCGCCGCCCCCCGGTCACGTCACCGGCAGCCAGCCCGTCTGCACCATCTGCCCGGCGGTCACCCGGCGCGACACGTACACCCCGCGGCCCGGCGGCAGCGCCTGCGGCCGGACGGTGCCCAGCAGCGCGCCCTCGTCCCGGTTCCCGGACAGGATCACGCCCTGCCCGCCCAGCTCGCGCATCCGCTGCAGCACCGGCTCGTACAGCGAACGCCCGGCGCCGCCCGCGCTGCGGGCCACGATCACCCGCAGGCCGATGTCCCGGGCGAACGGCAGGAACTCCGCCAGCGGCGCCAGCGGGTTGCCCGAGCTCGTCGCGACCAGCTCGTAGTCGTCGACGATCACGAACATGTCCTTGCCGCTGTACCAGCTGCGGTTGCGCAGCTGCTCGGCGGTCACGTCCGGGCCCGGCAGGCGGCGCGCGCAGGCCCCGCGCAGCATCTCCACGATCGTCGACATGGCCGGCTGCGCGGCCGCGTACTCCACCAGGTACTCCTGCGGCACCGTGCCCAGCAGCGCGCGCCGGTAGTCGCCGATCACGATGCCCGCCTGCTCCGGCGTGTAGCGCTCGGTGATCTGCTTGATCAGCATCCGCAGCAGCGCGGACTTCCCGGACTCGGTGTCGCCGAACACGATGAACAGCGGGTCCGTCTCGAAGTTGACGAACACCGGCGCCAGTTCCGCCTCGTCCACGCCGAAGGACACCCCGCGCTCCGGGTGCTCGAAGCCCTTCGGCAGCGACGTCCCGTCCAGGACGGCCGGCAGCATCCGCACCTGCGGGGCGCGCGGCCCGGCCCAGGCCCCGTCGACCGCGGCGACCAGCGCGGCCACCCCGTCCTGCAGGTCCTCCACCGCGCTGGAACCGTCCAGCCGCGGCAGGCCGCCCAGGAAGTGCAGCCGCTCCGCGGTGATGCCCCGCCCGGCCAGCGGCGGCACGTTCTGCGCCACCCGGCGGTCCACCTCGGACTCCATCGAGTCGCCGAGCTTCAGCTCGGTGCGGTTCTGCAGCAGGTCCTTCAGCGCCGGGCGCACCTCCGCGTACCGGGCCGCGGTGATCACCAGGTGGACGCCGTAGCCGAGGCCGCGCTGGGCGATGTCGGCGATCACCGGCTCCAGCACCTCGAACTCCTGCTTGAAGGTGTTCCAGCCGTCGATCATCAGGAACACGTCGCCGAACGCCTCGTCCGGCAGCTGCCCGGCCGCCCGGCGGGCCCGGTAGGTCGCGATGGTGTCGATCCCGGTGGCCCGGAACAGCTCCTCGCGCCGGTTCAGCACCCCGTGCACCTCGGAGACCATCCGGCGCACCTTGTCCACGTCCAGACGCCCGGCCACCCCGCCGACGTGCGGCAGCCCGGCCAGCGAACCGAAGCTGCCCGCGCCGAAGTCCAGCAGGTAGAACTGCACCTCGCGCGGGGTGTGGGTGAGCGCGAACGAGGCCACCGTGGTGCGCACCACCGTCGACTTGCCCGAGCGCGGGCCGCCCACGACCAGGCCGTGACCGGCCGCCCCCGCGTAGTCGAGCTCCAGGATGTCCGTCTTCTGCTCGCGCGGCTTGTCCACGACGCCGATCGGCACCCGCAGCCGCCCGCCCGGGTACCCGGGCGCGGTCAGCCCGCGCTCCGGCACCACCTGCAGCGGTGGCAGCAGGTGGTCCAGGCTCGGCGCGTCGGCCAGCGGCGGCAGCCACACCTGGTGCGCCGCCGGGCCCTGGCCGGCCATCCGGTGCACGAACACGTCCAGCACGGTGTCCACCAGCGCGTCGTCCTGCTCCTGGACCGCCGGCACCTCCTCCTCCACCGGGTCCGGCAGCTCCACGTACGCCGCGGTGAACTCCACCGGGCTCGCGTTCAGCCGCCGCCCGCCGGTCGACAGCTGCTGGCCCGGCGCCCGGTACGGCCCCGAGACGTACGCGGCCTTGAACCGGTCCATCACGTCCTCGCCGAACTTCAGGTAGCCGACGCCCGGCACCGGCGGCAGGTGGTACGCGTCCGGCACGCCGATCGCCGCCCGCGACTCGGCCGCCGAGAACGTCCGCAGACCGATCCGGTACGACAGGTAGGTGTCCAGGCCGCGCAGCTTGCCCTCCTCCAGGCGCTGCGAGGCCAGCAGCAGGTGCACGCCCAGCGACCGGCCGATCCGGCCGATCTGGATGAACATCTCGATGAAGTCCGGCTTGGCGGTGAGCAGTTCGGAGAACTCGTCGATGATCAGCACCAGCGAGGGCAGCGGGTCCAGCGCCGCGCCGGCCGCCCGGGCCCGCTCGTACTCGTGGATGTTGGCGTAGTTGCCGGAGCGGTGCAGCAGCTCCTGGCGGCGGTGCAGCTCGCCCTCGATCGCGTCCCGCATGCGGTCGACCAGGGTGAGCTCGCCCTCCAGGTTGGTGATCACCGCGGAGGTGTGCGGCATGTCCGCCATGCCGGAGAAGGTCGCGCCGCCCTTGAAGTCGGCGAGCACGAAGTTCAGCGTCTCCGAGGAGTGCGTCATCGCCAGCGCCAGCACCAGGGTGCGCAGCAGCTCCGACTTCCCGGAGCCGGTCGCGCCCACGCACAGGCCGTGCGGGCCCATGCCCTCCAGCGCGGCCTCCTTGATGTCCAGGTAGACGTGCTCCCCGTTCGCCCCCACCCCGATCGGCACCCGCAGCCGCTCGTGCTGGGCCCGCGGACGCCAGCTGCGCGCCACGTCGAAGGAGCCCGGGTCGCCGGAACTCATCATGTCGGTGAAGTCCAGGTTCGACAGCAGCGGCTCGTCGTCGCCGCCCGCCGAGATCCGGTACGGCGCCAACTGCCGCGCCAGCGCCTCGGACTGCCACGTCGAGAGCAGGTCCGGCTTGCCGGTGTACGTCGCCCCGGAAGCCGAACGCAGCACCAGCTCCTCGGAGTTGACCGTCACCATCAGGTGCCCGCTCGGCTCGTCCACGTCACCCGGGACGACCTCGATGACGGTCACGCCCTGCAGGCCCTCCGGGCTCGCCAGCAGCGAGTCGTGCGGCACCCCGGCGCCGTCCATGACGACCACCAGGTGCGGCTGGTCCTGCGCCGGCGCGGCGTCCCGGACGAAACGCTGGCGGCCGGACAGCTCGTCCTGCAGCAGGTACTCCAGCTCGCCCAGGTCGTGCGCGGTCAGCCGGCGCGAGCCCGCGCCGTCGCTCTCCTTGCGGTGCTGGTTGTGCGGGAGCCACTTCGTCCACTCCCACTCCTCGGCCGCGCCCGGCGCCGCCGCCACCGCGACCAGCAGGTCGTCCGGCGAGTGCAGCGTGGTCAGCTGGGCGATCATCGCGCGCACGTTGCCGTACACCGCGTCCGGCTCCCCGCACACCGTGATGTGGTAGAAGGCCCGCAGCGACACCGCCAGCGGCAGGTCCTGCAGGGTGCCGTGCGCCTTCAGGAAGGAGTGCATCGCCGCCGCCGACAGCGGCTCCAGCTCGTCCATCGGCGCGGTCTGCGGTGCCACCAGCGGTGTCGACAGCTGCACCGGCCCCAGGCCCACCCGGATCTGCGCGAAGTCGCCGTCCCCGGAGCGCCGCTCCCACAGCCGCCGGCCCTCCGCCACGATCGACCACAGCTGGTCCGGCGCCGGGTTCAGGAACAGAAGCGCCCCGCGCTGGCTCTCCGCCGTGCGGCGCACCTGGCGGCGCATCTGCTGCAGGTACTTCAGGTAGTCGCGCCGCTCGTCCGCCAGCGCCGTCGACCCGCCCTTGCGGGCCCGCACGACCTGCGCCAGCACCATGCCCAGCGTCGAGGCGACCATCAGACCGCCCATGATCTTCATCGGGGCCTGGGCACCGGGCGAGAAGAAGAACACCGCCGACCCGCCCATGCCGAGCATCGGCAGGATGCTCATCAACCAGTCCTCGCCGCCCTGCCGGGGCAGCTCCGGCGGCGTCTCCAACGCCACCGGATCGTCCGGCACCGCCGGCGGATAGGCCCTGGCCGGGCGCTTGACCGTGATCACACCCATGTGACATCCACCCCGCGGCGTCGATCGATCACTTCGGCATCAGCCCTCACGCAACTGGACTCGTACGGCACCGGGCTCGTACGGCTCGTACGGGACTCAAGACCCACGACCCCCGCCCCCACGCGCAGGGGCCGATCCTAACGGTCGCCCCCGCACCGCCTCTCGGGGCCCGTCCCCGGCCCCCGGCCCGGCCGCTCCCGCACCGCCGCCGCGCACGAACCGACCCGGTAGGGTAACGCCGCGCCAACTCGCGGCCCGGCGGAACCAGTTCCCCCGGCACCGCGCAGCAGCCACACCGAGTGCCGCCGGACCGCGGCCGTCAACGAGGGGGAGCGCCCAGTGCGTCGAAGGAACGAGGGGCGGCCATGACGAGCCCCGCCGCGACCGGCTACTGCCGGGTCACCGTCGTCGCCCCGGACCGCCGGATCGACGTCGCCCTGCCCGAGGACGTCCCGCTCGCGGACGTCTACCCCGAGGTGCTGCGGCTCGCCAACCAGAGCCAGCCCGAAGGCACCCCGACCGGCTTCCACCTCGTCCGCCGCGACGGCACCGTCCTCGACAGCGGCCTGCCGCTCGCCGCCCAGCAGGTCCGCGACGGCGACCTGCTCGCGCTGCGCCCGTTCGCCGAATCCCTCCCGCCGGCCGTCTACGACGACGTCGCCGACGCCATCGCCAGCGCCGTCCAGGCCGACCGCCGGTTCTGGACCGCCGAACTCATGCGCGGCTTCGGTCTGATCGGCGCCGGCGTCCTGCTCGCCCTGCTCGGCTTCGCGCTCTGGTTCTCCGACCTGCGCCACGACATGCACGGCCTGCCCGGCGTCCTCGCCGGCGTCACCGCCGTCGTCCTCACCGCCCTCGCCGGCGTGCGCGCCCGGGTATACCAGGACGGCCACGCCGCGCTCGCCCTCGGCCTCGGCGCCCTGCCGCACGCCCTGATCGGCGGCAGCGGCATCCTCGCCGTCGCCCACCCCGGGGACGGCCCCGGCCGGCTCCAGTTCCTGGTCGGCTGCGTCTGCGTCCTCGTCCTCGCCGTCCTGCTCGTCGGCCTGCTGCCCACGATGGACGCGGTGTTCGTCGCCGCCGCCCTGGTCGCCGCCGCCGGCACCCTCGCCACCTTCGCCGCCGTCCTGATGCCCCGCACCCCGGCCGGCAACATCGCCGCCGTCACCGGCGTCGCCGCCGTCGCCGCGATCGGCTTCCTGCCCGGCCTGTCCGCCCGCTTCGCCCGGCTGCCGGTCGGCTTCAGCGCCCCCGGCCAGACCCGCACCCGCAGCCGCGACTACGACGAGGAGGCCGAGCGCGCCGAGGCCGTCCAGTACGAGCGGATCGCCCAGCAGGCCCGCCGCGGCCACGAGGTGCTGGTCGGCCTGGTCGGCGGCTGCGCCGCGGTCGTGGTCGGCGCCTGCGCCGTCCTCGGCTTCTCCGACCGTATTTACCCGGAACTGCTCGCCCTCGCCCTGGGCCTGGCCGCGATGCTGCGCGCCCGGCTGTTCCGCTACACCGCGCAGGTGCTCAGCCTCACCGTCGCCGGCCTGCTCGGCCTGTGCCTGCTGATCGTCGGCCTGTCCCTGCACACCCCGCAGTTCGTACTGCGCGCGGCCGGCTCCACCACCCAGCTCGACCTGCGCACCATCTGGCTCGGCGCCTCCATCGCCTTCGGCGCCGCGCTGCTCACCGCGATCGCCCTGGTGGTGCCCCGGCTCGGCGTCTCCCCGTTCTGGGGCCGGGTGCTGGACCTGGTCGACAGCCTCACCCTGATCTCGCTCGTGCCGCTCGCGCTCGCCGTCCTGGACGTCTACCGGCTGGTGCGCGGCGGCATCGGCTGACCCGGCCCCCGCACCCGCGACCCGTGCCTCCCACCCGCCGACCGGCCGGGTGGGAGGCACTGGTACGCTTGGCCTTCGAGCGCAGCCGTGTGTCCACCCACCCCGTGGGCCGCCGACCGCGGCCCGCGCTCGCGACACCGAGTTCTCGTTGAGTCCTGTGTTGTCGACCAGGACCGCTCGGTAGACCCTGAAGGAGTTGCAGTGGCTCTCGCCTCTGACGTCAAGAAGCAGATCTTCGCCGAGTTCGGCCAGAAGGAGGGCGACACCGGCTCCCCCGAGGTCCAGGTGGCCATGCTCTCCCGCCGCATCTCGGACCTGACCGAGCACCTCAAGATGCACAAGCACGACCACCACTCGCGTCGTGGCCTGCTGATCCTGGTCGGCCAGCGCCGCCGTCTGCTGCAGTACCTGGCCAAGAAGGACATCGAGCGCTTCCGTACGCTCGTCGACCGCCTGGGCATCCGCCGCGGTGCCGCCGGCGGCGCCCGCTAGTCATGCCGCTCGGGGCGGCTCCCCACACCGGGGAGCCGCCCCTCGCGCGTATGTCGCGACCCTCGGGTCGCGGTGCCCGGACATAACAACTCGCGCGCACCTCCCCAGGTGGCCGAGGATTGCACCGTAGGGTTGTGGGCATGCCGGGTGATGGCGCAGCAGCGCGCCACCCGGGCAGAAGGACCCGAACCCCCCGCGGGACGAAGGCTTCAAACGGAAGCCGCCCGCATCCGAGAGAGCGTCCAGACGCGGACCGCCCCCGGTCCGGCAGCCGTAGCCGCCGGTCCTCGGTAGTGGCCCCCGGAAGCCCCGCAGACGAGCGGGGCGCCCCGGAGGCTTCGATCGAAGACCGGCCCGACTGCCGCCCTCCCTGACAGGAGGGCCCGGGCCCACGTGCAGGCAAGCGCGGGGACGCTCTCCCGGAGACGTACGAAAGAGGAGATCTTCCAGGTGGAAGAGAACGTGTTCTACGCCGAGGCCGTGATCGACAACGGCACCTTCGGCACCCGTACCATCCGCTTCGAGACCGGCCGCCTGGCCCGTCAGGCCGCCGGCTCCGCCGTGGCCTACCTCGACGACGACACCATGGTGCTGTCGGCCACCAGCGCGTCCAAGCAGCCGAAGGAGCACTTCGACTTCTTCCCGCTGACCGTGGACGTCGAGGAGCGGATGTACGCCGCCGGCCGCATCCCCGGCTCGTTCTTCCGTCGCGAGGGCCGGCCCTCCGAGGACGCGATCCTCACCTGCCGCCTGATCGACCGCCCGCTGCGCCCGTCCTTCGTCAAGGGCCTGCGCAACGAGGTCCAGGTCGTCTGCACCGTCATGGCGCTGAACCCGGACCACCTGTACGACGTGGTCGCCATCAACGCCGCCTCCGCCTCCACCCAGCTGGCGGGCCTGCCGTTCTCCGGCCCGATCGGTGGCGTTCGCGTCGCGCTGATCAACGGCCAGTGGGTGGCCTTCCCGACCCACAGCGAGCTGGAGGCGGCCGTCTTCGACATGGTCGTCGCCGGTCGCGTCCTGGCGGACGGCGACGTCGCGATCATGATGGTCGAGGCCGAGGCCACCGACAAGACCATCAAGCTGGTCGAGGGCGGCGCCGAGGCGCCGACCGAGGAGGTCGTCGCCGCCGGTCTCGAGGCCGCCAAGCCCTTCATCAAGGTGCTGTGCGCCGCCCAGGCCCAGCTCGCCGCCCAGGCCGCCAAGCCGACCGGCGAGTTCCCGGTCTTCCTGGACTACCAGGACGACGTCCTCGCCGCGCTGACCGCCGCCGTCAAGGACGAGCTGGCCCAGGCCCTCACCATCGCGGGCAAGCAGGAGCGCAACAACGAGCTCGACCGCGTCAAGGCGCTCGCCGCCGAGAAGCTGCTCCCCGAGTTCGAGGGCCGCGAGAAGGAGATCAGCGCCGCCTACAACGCGCTGACCAAGAAGACCGTCCGCGAGCGCGTCATCAAGGACAAGGTCCGCATCGACGGCCGCGGTGTCACCGACATCCGCACCCTGGCCGCCGAGGTCGAGGCCATCCCGCGCGTCCACGGCTCGGCCCTGTTCGAGCGCGGCGAGACCCAGATCCTGGGCGTCACCACCCTGAACATGCTCCGGATGGAGCAGCAGCTCGACACGCTCTCCCCGGAGACGCGTCGCCGCTACATGCACAACTACAACTTCCCGCCGTACTCGGTCGGCGAGACCGGTCGCGTGGGCGCCCCCAAGCGCCGCGAGATCGGCCACGGCGCGCTGGCCGAGCGGGCGCTCATCCCGGTGCTCCCGACCCGCGAGGAGTTCCCGTACGCCATCCGCCAGGTCTCCGAGGCGCTCGGCTCCAACGGCTCCACCTCGATGGGCTCGGTCTGCGCCTCCACCATGTCGCTGCTGAACGCCGGTGTGCCGCTGAAGGCCGCCGTCGCCGGTATCGCCATGGGCCTGATCTCCCAGGACATCGACGGCGAGACCCACTACGTCACGCTGACCGACATCCTCGGTGCCGAGGACGCGTACGGCGACATGGACTTCAAGGTCGCCGGTACCCGCAACTTCATCACCGCGCTGCAGCTGGACACCAAGCTCGACGGCATCCCCGCCTCGGTGCTGGCCGCCGCCCTGAAGCAGGCCCGCGACGCCCGCCTGCACATCCTCGACGTGATGAACGAGGCCATCGACTCCCCGGACGAGATGTCCCCGAACGCGCCGCGCATCATCACCATCAAGATCCCGGTGGACAAGATCGGTGAGGTCATCGGCCCCAAGGGCAAGATGATCAACCAGATCCAGGAGGACACCGGCGCCGAGATCACGATCGAGGACGACGGCACCATCTACATCGGTGCCGCCGACGGCCCGGCCGCCGAGGCCGCCCGCACCACGATCAACCAGATCGCCAACCCGACCATGCCGGAGGTCGGCGAGCGCTACCTGGGCACCGTGGTCAAGACCACGACGTTCGGCGCGTTCGTGTCGCTCATGCCGGGCAAGGACGGCCTGCTGCACATCTCGCAGATCCGCAAGCTGGCCGGCGGCAAGCGCGTCGAGAACGTCGAGGACGTCCTCGGCGTCGGCGCCAAGGTGCAGGTCGAGATCGCCGAGATCGACCCGCGCGGCAAGCTCTCCCTCATCCCGGTCATCGAGGGCGAGGAAGGCGAAGAGGCCGCTTCCGAGTGAAGCGCCGCTAGCTGACCCTTGCGGCCCGTACGCCTCCCGGCGTGCGGGCCGCACCCTGTTGTCCCCGCAGGACGAAGCTCCCGCAGTACGAAGTCCCCGCGTTCGTCCGCACGGTGCCCGCTCCCGTGCGATTCTCTGGAGGTACCCGTGGCCCACGCCCCGGCCGCGACGCAGCGTCCCGGCACCACCCGGACCCTGCTCAAGGGCGTCGACGGCGCCGGCACGGTGCGCCGCACCGTCCTCCCCGGCGGCCTGCGCGTCGTCACCGAGACCCTCCCGACGGTGCGCTCCGCGACCTTCGGGATCTGGGTCGGCGTCGGCTCGCGGGACGAGACCCCGCAGCTGAACGGCGCCACCCACTACCTGGAGCACCTGCTCTTCAAGGGCACCGAGCGGCGCAGCGCGCTGGACATCTCGGCGGCCCTGGACGCGGTCGGCGGCGAGATGAACGCCTTCACCGCGAAGGAGAACACCTGCTACTACGCCCGGGTGCTGGACACCGACCTGCCGCTGGCCGTCGACGTGGTCTGCGACATGCTCACCGGCTCGCTCATCCGCACCGAGGACGTCGAGGCCGAGCGCGGCGTCATCCTCGAGGAGATGGCGATGGCCGAGGACGACCCGGGCGACGTGGTCCACGACCTGTTCGCCAAGGTCCTCTTCGGCAGCGGCCCGCTCGGCCGCCCGATCCTCGGCACCCAGGAGACCATCAAGTCCCTCACCCGGGACCAGATCGCCGGCTTCTACCACCGCCGCTACCGCCCCGAGCACCTGGTCGTCGCCGCGGCCGGCAACCTCGACCACCGCAAGGTGGTCAAGCAGGTCGAGCGGGCCTTCGCCCCGGTGCTGGCCCGCTCCACCGCCGCCCCCGCCGAGGCCCGCCGCGGCGTCAAGGCGGTGCGCACGGCCGGCAAGGTCGAGGTGCTCAACCGCTCCACCGAGCAGGCCCACCTGGTGCTGGGCGTGCCCGGGGTGCCCCGGCACGACGAGCGCCGCTGGGCGATGGGCGTGCTCAACGCGGCCCTCGGCGGCGGCATGAGCTCCCGGCTGTTCCAGGAGATCCGGGAGAAGCGCGGCCTCGCCTACTCGGTCTACTCGTACTCCTCGTCCTACGCGGACAGCGGCCTGTTCGGCATCTACGCCGGCTGCCAGCCCAAGCGGGTCGAGGAGGTGCTGAAGATCTGCCGCGCCGAACTCGCCAAGGTGGTCGCCGAGGGCATCACCGAGGAGGAACTGCAGCGGGCGATCGGCCAGATCTCCGGCTCCACCGTGCTCGGCATGGAGGACACCGGCTCGCTGATGAACCGCATCGGCAAGGCCGAACTCAGCTACGGGCACCACCTGTCGGTGGACGACATGCTGGAGCGGATCGCGGCGGTGACCCTGGAGGACGTCCACGCGGTCGCCCGTGATGTGCTGGGCGCCTACCGGCCGTCGCTGGCGCTGATCGGCCCGGTCAACGACCGGCGGGCCGCCAAGCTCGCCGAACTGCTGGTCTGAACCTGTTGGTGAGAGGACTTTCGCTATGACGCTGCGTGTCGCCGTGATCGGTGCCAGGGGACGGATCGGCTCCGAGGCGGTCAGGGCCGTCGAGGCCGCGCCCGACATGGAGCTGGTCGCCGCCCTCGGACGCGACTCCAGGCCGGAGGAGCTGACCGCGGCCGGCGCCCAGGTCGCCGTCGAGCTGACCCACCCGGACTCGGTGATGGGCAACCTCGACTACTGCCTGCACCACGGCATCCACGTGGTCACCGGCACCACCGGCTGGACGGACGAGCGGCTCGCCACCGTCCGCGGCTGGCTCGACCAGGCCCCCGGCCTCGGCCTGCTGATCGCGCCGAATTTCTCCATCGGTGCGATCCTCGGGATGAAGTTCGCCCAGACCGCGGCGAAGTACTTCGAGTCCGTCGAGGTCGTCGAACTGCACCACGACCGCAAGGCCGACGCCCCCAGCGGCACGGCCACCCGCACCGCCCAGCTGATCGCCGCCGCCCGCGCCGAGGCCGGCCGGCCGCCGCAGCAGGACCCGACCACCCACAGCCTGCCCGGCGCCCGCGGCGCCGACGTGGACGGCGTGCCCGTGCACGCCGTCCGGCTGCGCGGTCTGCTCGCCCACCAGCAGGTGCTGTTCGGCGACACCGGCGAGACCCTCACCATCCGGCACGACTCGCTGCACCACAGCAGCTTCATGCCGGGGATCCTGCTCGGCGCCCGCAAGGTCGTCGACCACCCGGGCCTCACCTTCGGCCTCGAACACTTCCTTGACCTGTGAGCCCTGAATGACCTCTCGTACCGGCTTCTTCGTCCTGTCCGCCGTACTGCTGCTGGTGTCCCTGATCTGCGTGCTGGAGGGCGTCCAGCTGATCGCCACCGGCAAGCCGCTCGGCATCGGCATCGGGATCTGCGCCTTCGTGATCCCGATGATCGGCGTCTGGTTCCTGCGCCAGACCGTCCGCTTCGGCCGGGACAGCGAACGGCTCGCCCGCGAGCTGGAGGCCGAGGGCGGCCTGCCCGTCGACGAGTTGAAGCGCACCACCGGCGGGCGGATCGACCGGGCCTCCGCCGACGAGGTCTTCGCCCGCCGCAAGGGCGAGGCGGAGGCCGCGCCCGGCGACTGGCGGGTCTGGTTCCGCCTGGCCGTGGCCTACGCCGACGCCGGCGACACCCCGCGCGCCCGCACGACCATGCAGCACGCCATCCGGCTGCACAGCACCGAACCCGCAAGGAGTAACGCGTGAGCGACGAACCGACGGCCCCCAGCTTCCGGGGAGACGTGACGGTGGAGCTGGTCCGCAGCGCCGCCGCCGACTCGGACGTCATCTGGGCGGCCCGCGTCTCGACCGCGGGGGAGCAGTCCCTGGAGGCGGTCCAGCAGGACCCGGAGAAGTCCAAGGGCCTGATCAACTTCCTGATGCGCGACCGGCACGGCACGCCGTTCGAGCACAACTCGATGACCTTCTTCATCAGCGCGCCGATCTTCGTCTTCCGCGAGTTCCACCGGCACCGCAGCGGCTGGTCGTACAACGAGGAGTCCGGCCGCTACCGCGAGCTTCAGCCGGTCTTCTACGTCCCCGCCGAGGACCGCAAGCTCGTCCAGCACGGCCGCCCGGGCAAGTACGAGTTCGCCGAGGGCACCCCCGAGCAGCACAAGACCACCACCGAGGCGATGGAGGCCGCGTACCGCGAGTCCTACGCCCGCTACCAGGAGATGCTGGCGGCCGGCGTGGCCCGCGAGGTGGCCCGCGCGGTGCTGCCGGTCGGCCTGTTCTCCTCGATGTACGCGACCTGCAACGCGCGCTCGCTGATGCACTTCCTCTCGCTGCGCACCAAGCGGGAGAACTCGGCGGTGCCGTCCTTCCCGCAGCGCGAGATCGAGATGGTCGCCGAGCAGATGGAGGAGCAGTGGGCCCGGCTCATGCCGCTCACCCATGCGGCCTTCGAGAAGCACGGTCGGGTCGCCCCCTGACCTGGGACGACGGGCATCCGGCAGAGTGTCTGGCATGTCTGGATTGCGGCTTTTCTGACCGCTCCCTACATTCGTGAACACGGATTCCGGTGCTGCCCGAACCCCCGAGCGGGCAGCACCGGAATCCCATGTCTCCGCCCTTCCGGCCAGCCTCACCTGTCCGAACCATGGACCGGCATGGGAACCGCCCCACCGCCTACGAGTAGTTTTGGACGCATGGCTCCGACCTCCACCCCCCAGACCCCGTTCGGCCGGGTCCTGACCGCCATGGTCACCCCGTTCACCGCCGACGGCGGGCTCGACCTCGACGGCGCCCAGCGCCTCGCCACGCACCTCGTCGACTCCGGCAACGACGGCCTCGTCGTCAACGGCACCACCGGTGAGTCCCCGACCACCAGCGACGCCGAGAAGGCCCAGCTCGTCCGCGCCGTGGTGGAGGCGGTCGGGGATCGCGCCCACGTGGTGGCCGGCGTCGGCACCAACGACACGCACCACAGCGTCGAACTGGCCCGCCAGGCCGAGGCCGCCGGTGCGCACGGCCTGCTGGTCGTCACCCCGTACTACAACAAGCCCCCGCAGGAGGGCCTGTACCGGCACTTCACGCAGGTCGCCGACGCCACCGGCCTGCCGGTCATGGCGTACGACATCCCGGGCCGCAGCGGCGTCGCGCTGAGCCACGAGACGCTGGTCCGGCTCGGCGAGCACCCGCGCATCGTCGCCAACAAGGACGCCAAGGGCGACCTCGGCGCCGCCGCCTGGGCGATCGCCCGCTCCGACCTCGCCTGGTACTCCGGCGACGACATCCTCAACCTGCCGCTGCTGTCGGTCGGAGCGGTCGGTGTCGTGAGCGTCGTCGGGCACGTCGTCGCCGGCGAGCTGAAGACGATGATCGAGGCCTACCTGGCGGGCGATGTGGTCAAGGCCACCACGATCCACCAGGGCCTGCTCCCGGTGTTCAGCGGTATGTTCCGCACGCAGGGCGTGATCCTCACCAAGGCCGCACTGGAGCTCCAGGGCCTGCCCGCCGGCCCGCTGCGACTGCCGCTGGTCGGCGCGACGCCCGAGGAGATCGCGCGATTGAAGAAGGATCTCGCCGCAGGCGGGGTACACCTCTAGCAGACACAGACGTGCGCGCCCCGGCTCGCCGGACCCTCGCGGGCCCGCCGCTGGACCGGACCGAAGGCGCGAGAGCACAGACCCAGTAGGAAGAACGACACTGAGTACGCACGCCATATGTCTCCGGGGGAGGACCCCGGGCATATGGCGTGCGTCGTGAGGAGAGTCTTTTGAGCCACCCGCACCCCGAACTCGGAGCGCCGCCCGCCCTGAAGGAAGGCGCCCTCCGCATCACTCCGCTCGGCGGCCTCGGCGAGATCGGCCGCAACATGACGGTCCTCGAATACGGGGACCGCATCCTCATCGTCGACTGCGGCGTCCTCTTCCCCGAGGACGAGCAGCCCGGCGTGGACCTGATCCTCCCGGACTTCAGCTACATCCGGGACCGCCTCGACAAGGTCGACGGCATCGTCCTCACCCACGGGCACGAGGACCACATCGGCGCCGTCCCGTTCCTCCTCCGGGAGAACCCGGACATCCCGCTGATCGGCTCCAAGCTGACCCTCGCGCTGATCGAGGCCAAGCTCGCCGAGCACCGCATCCGGCCGTACGTGCTGGAGGTCAAGGAGGGCCAGCGCGAGCGCATCGGCCCGTTCGACTGCGAGTTCATCGCCGTCAACCACTCCATCCCGGACGCCCTCGCCGTGGCCGTCCGCACCCCCGCCGGCATGGTCGTGGCCACCGGTGACTTCAAGATGGACCAGCTGCCGCTGGACGGCCGCCTCACCGATCTGCCGACCTTCGCGAAGCTGGCCGAGGAGGGCATGGACCTGCTGCTGGTGGACTCCACCAACGCCGAGGTCCCCGGCTTCATCCCGCACGAGCGCGACATCTCGGCGGCACTGCGCAACGTTTTCGCGAACGCGGACAAGCGCATCATCGTCGCCTCCTTCGCCAGCCACGTGCACCGCATCCAGCAGGTGCTGGACGCCGCGCACGAGTACAAGCGCAAGGTCGCCTTCGTCGGCCGCTCGATGGTCCGCAACATGGGCATCGCCCGCGACCTCGGCTACCTGAAGGTCCCCGGCAACATGGTCGTGGACGTCAAGCAGCTGGACGACCTCCCGGACAAGGAGGTCGTGCTGATCTGCACCGGTTCGCAGGGCGAGCCGATGGCGGCGCTGTCCCGGATGGCCAACCGCGACCACCAGATCCGCATCGTCGAGGGCGACACCGTCGTCCTGGCGTCCTCGCTCATCCCGGGCAACGAGAACGCCGTCTACCGGGTGATCAACGGCCTGACCCGCTGGGGCGCCAAGGTCGTGCACAAGGGCAACGCCAAGGTGCACGTCTCCGGCCACGCCTCGGCCGGCGAGCTGCTGTACTTCTTCAACATCTGCAAGCCGCGCAACCTGATGCCGGTCCACGGCGAGTGGCGCCACCTGCGGGCCGCCGCCGAGCTGGGCATCGCCACCGGCGTGCCGCGCAACCGGGTCGTCATCGCCGAGGACGGCGTCTGCGTCGACCTGGAGAAGGGCGTCGCCCGGATCGTCGGCAAGGTGCAGGCCGGGTACGTCTACGTCGACGGCTCCTCGGTCGGCGACATCACCGAGGCCTCGCTCAAGGACCGCAAGATCCTCGGCGAGGAGGGCTTCATCTCGGTCTTCGTCGCGGTCGACTCGACCAACGGAAAGATCATCGGCGGCCCGACCATCCAGGCCCGCGGCTCCGGCATCGACGACAACGCCTTCGTGCCGGTCGTCGCCAAGCTGCAGGAGGCCCTGGACCGCTCGGCGAGCGACGGGGTGCTCGAACCCCGTCAGGTGCAGCAGCTGGTCCGCCGGACCATCGGCAAGTGGGTGGCGGACAACTACCGCCGCCGGCCGATGATCCTGCCGGTCGTCGTCGAGGTCTGATCCCCGTCCGACCCCTGCTGTCCTCGGTTTGACGTGGGGCAGCCCGGTGCGTAATGTTCTCCGGGTTGCCCCACGGGACGAGCCCCAAGGAAGTACTCGAATCAGAATTCGAGAACGACCGGGAAAACGGACCGAGAAACTCTGATAGAGTTCGGGAGCGCCGAAAGGCGAAAGCCAAATCGGATGAATGAAACTCCGGAAAACGGAGCGGAAAACATCTGATAAGCTGGAAACACGAAAGAACGAAGCGCCCGGAGGGCCCGCTGGAAGGCGGCTCGAAGGAAGCGTCC
>NZ_JBMVFA010000042.1:0-68637 GCF_049543595.1 Kitasatospora sp. NPDC094028
GGAAGGAGGCGCTGAACCAGTTCTCACTCTTCTTCGAGGACCGGCTCAGCATCCGATAACCACAAGGCACTTACACGAGATCGCTTACACGCCCAACGAAAAAGGCCGCTCCCACCATCCGGTGGAAACGGCCTCTGACCTGCGAAGAGCAAGTCGGGACGACAGGATTTGAACCTGCGACCCCTTGACCCCCAGCGGCCGAAATCAAGGGGCGTGGCATCCGTACCATCCACCCAGTCCACAAACGCCCAGGTCAGCGAGGTGTGCTCCGGAGCATCTCGGAGGGTCTGTGACACGGATGTGACACGGTTCCGTGTCACGGGCACTGCATGCGGCCCCATATATAGGGGACAGACCTTCCTCTACGGCATGCCCGTGAGGTCACCACGAGCCCCAGGGCGAACGGTGTCCAGCCGATGCATCTTCTTCCAGTAAGGCGCGAAGCGCCCGCTTAGTGGATCTTCGCGCCCCCACAGGGGGCTTCGGGGTGAAGGGCAGGGGAGCCACCGCTTGACACCCGGCCCCGCGGCGTCTGGGCTGGAAGAGAGTCCTCGTCGTTGGGAGGTCGGGCCATGCGACAGGCAAAGATCGAAGCTTACTTCGAACGAGCACATCAGCTTGAGGAGGAGGGCCACGTTGCCAAAGCAGAGGGGTACTACCGCAAGGCAGCCGAAGCCGGGTACCTGCCGGCTGTCCTGAACCTTGCCGAGATCCTTGATGACCAGGACCGGGATGACGAAGCCGAGCACTGGTACACGGTGGCGGCACGCGCGGGTGATTCTGGGGCCATCATCAATCTGGGCAGTCTGCTCAGCATCCGGGGCGAGGAGGATGATGCCCGCAAGCTCTGGGAAGTCGTCGCCAACTCGACGGACCTACTCGCAGGTATGGCGTGCCGCTGCCTTGGGCGGTCCTACAAGGAGGAGGGCCACCTCGGGGATGCCCAGCACTGGCTTGCCAGGGGTGCTGCCGCCGGGTCCGAGGATGCACGTCGTGAGCTCGATGCCCTCAACGCGGCCGATCTACAACAGCTGCGCCGCCGCGGCACCGACCTGTGACCGGAGCGGGTCAGTCACCTTCCGGCGGTGAGGCGCGGGCCCAGGCAAGGGGTCGAGTCTTGGGCAGCGCCCGCGCCACGAGGTAAGCGTAGCCCTTAACCCGCGGATGTTTCACGACAGAGCAAGATGCCCGTGCTTAGCCACTCGGCAAGGACAGATAGCACAAGACCATGGTGTTCTACTGTTAGCGGCGCCGCTGGCTCACGCGTATCGATGGCGATTATCCCAAAGATTCGCGCTCCCGCCGCCACTGGATGCATGACCATTTTAGCAAAGTCAAGAGACGTGTCACCTGACTGCAACACATGACATCCGCCGCTTTCCAGGCTTCGCATCACAGTGCTACCAAAGCTCGAATTCCCCTTGATTGGCTTTGGTGAGGGTGTCCGCCCATAAGAGACCTCATCACATCTCAGCAATGCGTGCTTTCCAGCATTCGAGTACTCGTAGAACGATGTGCGATAGTGGTCTTTTCCTGCGAGCGAGTGGGCGGTTGTCGCAATCCTGTGCTTTAGGCCGTTTTCATATCCGGATCGCTGCTCGGGGCTCAGGCCACCAAGAAAGTGAAGATGATTGCACAGCGGAATGAAGGAGTCTTCAAGCATGGAACGAAGTAGCAAGAGGGCGCGCTCTTCAATTTGCGACTCAAGCTCTCTATTGCGATCTTCAGACACTCGCTCGGATTGCCGATGGCGTTCTGCTTCCGATCGCACTTCGCGCACAGGCAGCCAAATTGCAATACCGCCGAATAGCGCGGCCGCAGCTTTCATGCCACCTCGAATAGCCGTCGATACATCCTCGGCTGCGAAGTAATCGAGGCATGCCGCAGCAACAAAGAGGAAGGCGGCGACTGCCGTGAACCGCTCCCAAGGGTCCTTGAGTTTCTTCAAACCAGGAATTTTCACCCAGATTCGATCAACCCAATCCCAAAACTTGCGCATAAGAAACGATCCTACAGGGGATGCCTAAAAATTACTAGGCGCCATGTGGGTGATTGCAAAGGGCATTGACACCTAGGTTGACCATTTGATATTTTGACAGAGGAAGCACTTTGGAACATATGACAGAACGAGAGGATCGACCATTATTTAGGAAACCTGACTGGCTAAGCGAGGAGGAGTATCAGAAATACCGCTCAATAGCCAAAGACCCCGAAGCTTTTTTCGAGCAGCACCGAGCGGGGCTCTTAAATGCCCTATTGGCAATTCACGTGCCTCGCAAAGGGGAATCCGAAGGACCATCGGAGCAAAAGAACTCCCCGAAGCCTGCCGAACCGGCGCCTTTGCCTCGGAGAGTGACGCTCTTCCAGCGACTGTTCCGCAGGCCAAATTCCCATTAACGTTGTAACCTGTCTTACAGCTTTTGCCGCCCCTGCACCGTATAATCCGTCCTCATATGGCAGAACGGGAACCACAAACATTTGACCAGGCAGCAATCGCCAAGACCTTAGGGGCAGAGTCCCTGCCTGTTGCCGACCCGGCGTTTGGCAAGGGCTGGCACTTCCAGGTCAACGACGAGGAGACGCCCCTCAGTCTGGAGACCTTTCCTGATGCTGGCGTTACCCGCATCGCCACCAAGACCGCCCGTGTTGAGCTGTTCGATGCCTCAACCCCGGTCGTTGAGGAGGAGGGGATCGTCTACCTTCGCTCCCGTTCAGCACACGACCGCACCTCAGTGACCTTGCACCCCAACGGCATCGTGACGCTCGGTCTCATGGTTGAAGAGACGCCGCTCCCCTTTGATCCCCAGGAACCCGAAGAGGCCATCCGCTACTACGCCGCAGAGGTTGACCGCGAGGACACCACGCCTCCAGGCCCGCCCAGCGTCACCACCGCCGAGGACGCTGTGATGGCGCCGGCCGCGCAGAAGCCCGCCCGGACCCAGTTCGCCACACCACCAGAGAAGAAGCCGGCGCGCCCGGTCGATCAGCCATCGGTGCAGGCAGTCGAGATGCTTGCCCATCCACGTGGTGGGGAAGCTCCGGTGCTCACGACACCTCGTGCTGAGGAAGACCCCCTGGCAACAGCCCGCCGAGTCCGGCAGGCCGACCAGGCCCCGCAGGTCGATACCGCGGCTCCGCAGGCGGACAACGAGGAAGAGCCAGAGCGCGTCAAGGTCACCGGCCGGTTGGGGAGAAACCCCACCATCCGTGAGACTGCCGGCGGCAAGCTTGTTGCGAAGTTCCCGCTGGCCCTGCACAACGACGATGGCACCACGACCTGGCGGGATGTCCTCGCCTTCGGCGACCGTGCAGCAGCCCTGAAGAAGCGGGTGGAGGCCGGCGAGCTGGTGAAGGGGAAGGAGGTCGACGTTGTGGGCTACCTCCACGAGCGCGAGTACCAGGGCCGGGACGGCACAGCAAAGACGGCGCAGGAGATCTACTCAGTTGCGATAACCAAGCGCTGAGCCGTCGTTCCAAAAACATTTCACTCATGTGACGCCCGATCTTCTGCGCACCGTATAACCCATATGCGCGAACATGAACCCGACGACCAATTGATCCCTGAAAACCACCACGAACGCAGCCAGGCGGAGTATCGGCAGATGTTCGACGTCCTCGCCGCAGACATCTCACTGCATACTGCCGAGCACCGCAGGCGAAACGAGGATGGCACCACCACCAAGGTCACGTCCTACCAGTGCTACGCCACCGAGGAGAGTATCAAGCGGAGTGCTGCCCTGCGCGTCCTCGGCTTCCTCGCTGGCCTCAACGAGGCGATCCCGCCCTTCATCGCGGGCTTCCGCTCTCAGGACGACTTTCCTTCCTATGCCTTCGTCCACCTGACCTATGCGGAGACCTTGCCCCCGCCAGCCTCAGGAAACGGCCGATAGGGATTTTCCCTCTTGACGGAGAACCCGCCAATCTGACATACACAGTGGTATATGCCAGAAGGGGGAGAAGGTAACGAACTTGCCAGAGTAGACGCAGGACAAGCCGAACGTCTGTCGATTGATCGACAGCAGCAACGTCGGGACTATCAACTGAGGCTCACCGCACATACGGCGGAGATATCGCTTGAGGCCCTCGCGACTGAGCCACTTGTGCAAGGCTTCGTCACGGTACTCCATGACACTGAAGACCTACAGTGGAACTTTAGTAATGGCGCACGTGGACGCTGGGATCGCATTGAGGAGGTCCAACAGCACCCCTTGGGGAATCGCTACAATTTTTGCAGGGCGCTCACAGAGGCCAGTCTTGGCATGCTTGGTGAGGGAATAAAGCTCGGTATGCTCGCCCACAAGGATCTTCGCCCCTATGATCTATCCTACTTGGAGGACTACGGATATGAGCTCCGACCAACAAGTGAGCTTTGGGCGAATGAAGAACGCTGGGGTAAACCCCCACTTCCGCCCCAGGAAGGCCCGTGGCGCGATTCCCAAACATCAGATCAGCTCCTCCTACCTCCAGATGGCAGCATGATGAGTAATATTCGCTGGTGGAATTACCGCGTTGATCCCGATGAGCTGCCCACCACTATTACGTGGTCTGCGCCAGAGGTACTCCCGGAGGACCGCGAGCAGGGGTACGCCCGCTGCGAGGAAGAAGCCCAGCGGCTCGGTATCCCAGCAGAAGATCTCCAAGACAGGGAAGTCCTCAACTTTCTCTATCAGCTCAGCACCGCTCGGCGCCTGTTGGCCGAGGAGGAGAGGACGTTGCGAGTTGAGAATGACCTGCCGGGAATGACGCCCTCAGCCATTGAGCGAGTGCGTGCCGCAAGTCACCTGACTCGCGCCATGATCATGGTCATGGAGGATGGGTTTCACGGGCAGGCGATCGATGAAGAAAAGCTTGCTGCGGAAATCGCTGCTGCGTACAAAGGCTACGACCACGAAGTCGTCCCTTTTTCTCTTGACCCCAACGCGATGATTCGCCCACAGCAGCCCGAGCTCGGGTACGACGAAGACCCGTCCACCTCCTAGCAGGACGCCGCATCCGCCGGCTGTGCCTACCCTGGAGAAGGGAGGTGTGTGCCTGATGCGCCAACCTGACGATGACGACCCATCGGAGGAGCCCGTCCCTGACTGGGATACCTCCGCGGCTGATCATGAGTGGTGGCTTGATCAGCGCGAGGAAAGCATGATCGCCCAGGCCGAGTACTACGAGCAGGAAGCGAAGCTGGACGAGCGCGCCACCCGGGCAGCCTCCGCATCAGTCACCTTTGGCCGGGACAAGCTGACGGGCGAGCCCGTAACGGTGACCGCCGATGATCTGTGCTCTGGCACATACGTGGTTGGTGTCCAGGGAACCGGCAAGTCCTCGCTGTTGCTCAACCTCGCACTCCAGCGCCTTGAGATCGGCGACAGCCTGATCGTTCTGGACCCACACGACCAACTTATCGACGACATCATCGCCCGGATGCCGTCAGCTCACCTTGATGACACCTGTCTCCTTGACTTGCGCGACGCGCACGACTTCCCCTTTAGCCTCAACATCTTTCGCTGCTTGCAGCCGGAGAATGACAAGCAGCGCAGCACAACCGTAAACCGCGTGAGGAGAGTCTTCGAGCGACTCTGGCCGGAGATTACTCAGGGGGTGCATGTCGAGAATGCGCTCCTCCATGTGGCCCAAACACTCGCGTGCAATCCGGAGTGCACAATTGCTGATGTACCGGATTGGCTCATCACACAACCACCCGAGAAGGTACTTCGCAATATCCGCCATCCTCGCACGTTTTCGTACTGGACCAAGGAACTCCCCTCATTGCCTTCACGGGA
Source organism: Kitasatospora sp. NPDC094028 (assembly GCF_049543595.1). Taxonomy (NCBI): domain Bacteria; kingdom Bacillati; phylum Actinomycetota; class Actinomycetes; order Kitasatosporales; family Streptomycetaceae; genus Kitasatospora; species Kitasatospora sp. NPDC094028. Next base: position 5,775 of record NZ_JBMVFA010000042.1, read on the forward strand.
GCGGACCAACAGGATCCAGCCCTTTCTCGTTCGTCTCGATGAGTTGCTCTCAGATCCAACCTTGGAGCGTCTCCTATGTGTTCCACGCCTACATCTAGAGCTGCCTCCGCTCATTGAGCAGCGCAAGAGCCTCTTCATAAAGCTTCCCGTTGCGGATATTACGCATGGCCGAGCGGCTAAACTTACTGGAGTTGTCCTTACCGACCTGCTTCATGAGCTCATCTTCGCTGCTACGCCTGACGATCCCAGAGACGCATTCACCCTGATCGTTGATGAGTTCCACAACTTTGCGACTAGCGATTTTGTGGAGCTCTTCGTCGAGGGCCGCAAGTACGGCGCCAAGTTGATTCTGGCCCATCAGTACATGGCTCAACTTGATAAGGAGGAACTGAAGCGCGAAGGCATCACTACGGCTGCCAACCTCATAGCCTTTCGAACGACCCCAGCCGACGCAGCCGAGCTGGCTGTCACGTTCGCTGGCCTTCAGCAGCAGTTGCAGAGACGCCCACCCAGCCGGAAGGCTGCCGAGTTTCTCGAAGGCCACTCTGACGAGGCCGTGCACCGATTCGGACACCGCCGGGTTCGTCCACTGCTCGACCTAAGCCGAAAACAAGAGGATCTTGGGTGGGATACGTACATTGACCGAAGGGCGAGACCAGCTGTTGCGTACCTAAACGAGCTTCTCTATGACGCGATGCTCCACGGGCGAGCACCTACACAGAAGGTGTCTCAATTCATCGAAGCCTTTCTCAGTCTTGAACGCTTCGAACCGTGGACAGACCGCGATGCGAGGGCTCGGATCCTGGGACGCCGCCATATCGAATTGAGCAATGAGCTAGCCTCCGTGCTTGCCGCACTTATCGCGGACCCAATTCTGCAGCCGCTGTCCGTTGCCTCGGATCGTAAGGTCTCCACGGTACTGTCCGCGCTTCCCAAGCGGGAAACCTTTATGAGGGCCAGCGCGCACGTCTTCGAGATGGAGACCCTCCCAACCAAAGAGCCAGTCTCTCCCTACGACTCAGCTTTTCGCCAACAACTACTCATCGATCGGACCCGCAAGGAGCTTTGCTACAACTGGCAAGAGCTCGTCGAGCCAGCGGCAAAGTCCTCGGCTTCTCCTAACGAACAAGATCCAGGGCCACAGAAGCAGGCTGAGGAGCCAACTGGACAACGGCTACAGCGTCAGCCGCCGCGGATCGGTCGCCGCTCTCCTCCCAAACCCAGGGAGTAGCCCGTTCTCTTACACGACACATACCGCTTGTCTGTACGAAATCTCACGCCGGTCTGGCAAAGTCGGAAGATGGAGTACCCGATCATCCAGCCACATGGTTCTTCCCGGCTCTCCGCGATCCGCCTCACCGAGGTGGACGAGGCGATCCTTCGTGCGGTGAACCGGTTCCAGTACATGACCGCGGCACAGGTCGGGCGACTCCTGTATCCCCGCTCGCACGATGAGAACCGCTACGCGCAGCGCCGTCTCCGCCGGCTCGCCGAGGCAGGCTACCTCCTTCGCCTCCGTGAGCTACCAACGCCACGCTTCGGGTCAGCACCGCACGTCTTCACCCTGGCCGATAAGGGCCGCAAGCACCTCACCACCCGTGGCCTCGCCTTGGGCAGCAGCTACTACCGCCCGTCCGAGGAGCAGCAGAAGGCTTGGGACAACCCGTTCATGGAGCACACCCTTGCGGCCGTCGATGTCCTCGTGGCCGCTGAGCTCCTGTCGCAGCAGTGTCCGGCCGTCTCGATTCCTCGGCTTCTCACCGAGCGCCAGCTCAAGCGGGAAGCGGTACGGGTGCAACCCGCCGGCTATCCCGATGCACGCCGCGTGGCAGTGATCCCGGATGCCTGGTTCGAGCTCCTCGTCGGCGACGAGTCCATCTACGTCGCCCTGGAGTTGGACCGCGGCACGGAGGAGCAGAAGTACTGGCGCCGCAAGGTCGCCGCCCTCACTGCGTGGGCCATGGGTCCGTACCGAGGACGCTTCGACGCGGACAACCTCACCATTGCGACGGTGGTACCCACCGAGGCCAGGCGTGAGCAGCTCTCGTCCTGGACTGCCCGGGAGCTTGAGGCGATCGGCCATGCGGACCTCGCGGAGATCTTTCTCTTCACCGAGGCCTCGCCGGTCGAGACCGACCCGTTCGAGCTGTTCTTCGGTCTCCGTTGGTTCCAGGCCGGCGCCGCGTACGCCGACAGCTTTCTCGACGCTCCCCCTCCTGCCGGGCCGGACGGTGCGCCGCGGCTGGTCGTCCCACCGATCGGGTCAGCCGCCCTGGTCGAGGAGAAGGAGGCGGACCACGACACCGAATGATCCGCCGCCGGCGTGCGCCACGGATTCCTCTTGGCACCTACCGCCAGTGGCGCGTGCTCCCCCGAACCCTCTCACTCCGAGCCGACGAAGCCCACGTCCACACCCACGTCCTCGGCAAGACCGGCTCAGGCAAGAGCTACTTCCTAGCCTCCCTGTTCCTTGCGCTCCACGAAGCCGGCATGCCCGCCACCCTGGTTGACCCGCACGGTGACCTTGCCCGCCTGGTCCTCACGCACCTGGTGGCGAACGGGTCCTTGGCGACAACCGAGCAACGCCGAGCCTTGGTGTACCTGGACATCCCCAGAGCTGCGACCGAGGGCCGGTACCTGCCCTTCAACTTCCTCGCCCAGCCCTATGACGATCACGCCATGGCCGAGCATGTGGCGGAAGCGGCCCGCCGTGCGTGGCCCGAACTCGCCCACGGTGCACCGACGTTCGAGAACATCCTCAAGCACTCGGTGATCGCTCTGCGCCAGGCCGGCCTTCCCTTGACCAAGCTGTCAGACCTCCTGGTCGACCCGGTTCTTCGGACGACGGTGCTCGCTCGGGTCAGCGACCCCCAGGTGATCCGCTTCTTTCGTCTGCGCATGGACCAGTGGGGACGCGAGGCACCCCTGATGAAGGAGTCGACCCTCAACCGGGCAGACCTGCTCACGCTCTCACCAGCCCTGCGCTACGCGCTGGGACACGCAGACAACGCCCTGGACTTCCGCCGGATCATCGACTCAGGGACCAGCGTCATCATCAACCTGGCGTTCCCGTCCCCCGACGTCCGCCGGCTCTTTGGCTGTCTCATCACCGTGGGCATGGAGGCCGCTGCCCTGAGCCGGGCCAGCGTGGGTGCGACCACACCTCGGCGACCACACCACCTGATCCTGGACGAGTTCTCCCAGTTCATGGCCCAGTCCGAAGAGGCTCTGACGCGCATGCTCTCGGAGACCAGGAAGTACCAGCTGTTCTGCGTCATGGCGCACCAGAACTGGAGCCAGGCCTCAGACCGCCTCAAGGGTGCGCTGCAAAACGTGGGACTGGAGGTCATCCTCAAGGCCGGCAGACCGGACGCCGAATACTCCGCCCGCATGTTCGGCACTGTGAACCCCGATGCCGTCAAGCACCTGGTGGCCGACGACCAGGCTGAGGAGCGGACGCATCCGACGTACTACCCGCTCCAGGAGCAGTGGGAGCGCCAGGTCCAGTGGGTCCAGCAACTCCACACCGGCGAGGCCTACATTCGTCTGCCCAATGATCGTGTGCAGAAGGTACGAACCCCTACCCTTCCCCACCTTGCCGTAGAGCCCTCGCTTGTCGCCTCGGTTGAGCAGGACTACCTCCGCCGCTTCTTCCGGTCGGCACCAGACCAACCCCGTGCAGGCCGGCGAGCACCACAACCCGCCCGACCACCGATCTCCCGCCGACACCGCCGTCGACAGGTCCGCGAGTTCGTCGAACCCAAGACCGTATTTCCCCTTCCCGTGTCGAGACCTCGCGGAAAGCGATTTGGGTATTGATTTCGAAGGGTGGTATTTGCTATAAGAAAGATATGAAATACATAACCACAGATCCACAGATATTAGATGGGACACCGATTGTTAAAGGGACTCGCGTGCCGGTTGACGTCCTGCTCTATCGCCTTGAGGACGGCTACTCCCTGGATGAGATCTACACCATGTACTCGTGGGTGGACCGGGAAACACTCAAGGGGGCTATCGAGGAGGCGCATTCCGCAGGGCTTGGTTCCCTGAATTCAATACTCCATGGTTAAGAGATTTCATAAGCACAAGCTCCTTCTTGACGAGCAGATGCCGACTCGTTCATCGTTTCCCCGAGTCAACGAACACTTCGACGTCAAGCACGTGGCCGAGGATCTCCACAAAGACAGCTCCTCAGACGACCATGTCTACGACCTCGCCGTCACCCTCGGGAGAATCATCCTTACCCGTAATACCAAACACTTCATCAAGCTTGCTGGCACTAAGGCAGACGCGGGAGTGATAGGCATCCCACCCCACTGGCAGCCAAAGCAGATCGACTCCCAGCTCACTGCGCTCCTTATGAAGCACACCCCCTCTCACTTTTCCGGCCGCTACACACCTTTGAGCGAGAAGGAGACCTCAGCATGAAGCCATCAGCCTCCACGATCCATCAACTCAAGGTCAGTATTCGCGGCTCACAGCCGCTTATCTGGCGCCGCCTGGAAGTACGGTCGGACATCACCCTCCAGGCGTTACATGACAGCATCCAGGCAGCGTTCGACTGGAAGAACAGTCACCTATGGGAGTTCACTACGCCCGCCGGAGGCAAGTATGCCGGCGCGGACGCGCAAGACCCTGAATTTGACGAAGGAGTCCTCAGTGCTGAGCAGACCCGGCTTTCTCAGGTAGCCCCGAATAGCGGTGACCGGCTCCAATACACGTATGACCCCGGCGACGACTGGGAACACACTATTGTCGTTGAAGCCATCACGGCCTCCGAGCCGGATGTAGCGTATCCCCGCTGCCTCGCTGGTCAAGGGGCATGTCCTCCTGAGGATTGCGGTGGCATCGAGGAGTACCACCATCTCATCGAGGTTCTCGCTGACCCCACACATCCGGAACATGAAAGCGACCTTCGGTGGCTCGGGCTCAAATCTGCTGTCCGGTTCGACCCTTCAGCCTTTGAACCCGATGAGGTCAACACCGCATTGGCAACCCTGGACCGCCGCACCGCCTGATCTCATTTCCCTTCCCTCCCTTACAGGAAGACATCTGCGGGTGGCCCTCTCGGGTCAAGGGGCCGGAGGCGGCTTGCGTAGCCCTTGACGCGCAGGGCAGCCGCGGCATCCTCTCAACAAAGGGAGGAAGAGAGAACGTGCAGATACGTTTCTTCTCCTTGCATGTCCCTGCTCTGTTCGGGTTGAATAATGAAGAGCCTACCAACACCACACCTTCCCGGGTGATATTAACTTGGCATGGAACACGGCCTTAATTGGTGGGAACCCCCGCTCGTTGCACTTCTTTTCCTTGCGGGACTAGGTTTTACTTGGCAATCATATCTCCTATCCAGAAAGGAGATTCGAAGTCGGAGCGATAAAGCCAAGGGCTCGCTATTTTCATCCCTGGGCACTGGCCTCCTGACGGGCGCAACCGTATCCATTATTCTCCTGATTCTTCAGCAGTCCATCCAAGATGCGCAGGCGGAGACTTCATGGCGAGACACCTTGGCCTCCGCCCCCAAGCTTATTGGGTTTGACCCGGCAAATCATCCACTGAAGGGAATCACGCTCAGCGGGAAAGATCTTACCGGTGCCCAGTTTGGCGGTAAGGATCTTACAGATGTGCATCTGAGCGGCGTCGTGCTCAAGGGCTCATATTTCAATAATGCCAAGCTTTCAGACGTCAATCTACAGGTCGCAGACCTTTCTACTGCAGATTTTAAAGACGCCGAACTTTCTGGCGTTGATCTGCGCGGAGCAAATCTGAGTCATGCGCTTATCGAGAATCCCAAAAAGGGCAAGTTTCATCAAGTCAAGGCGAACGCGTACACGTGCTGGCCCGAGGGATTCCTTACTAATCCTCAAACGGCAGATTTGGCCCAGGAGATTATTCCGACGGATGTAGTCAACCCTGACGGCTCGCGATTGGATAAATCAAAGGGCGCAATGTATCCGCTTTGCAAGCAGCCCCCGCCCGGCTAGCCCTGTAGTGCTCTTATTGGTGCCCGTCTCATGTCGCAGAATAAAAATTCTTCGACCGAGTTTCGAGGCTACGGTGCGACACGCGGAAGCCGATTAGCCCTATAGCGCCATTTGGGGAGGGCTCTGCGAGGCTAAAGGCCGTCGAGGACCGTCACCGCATTAAGCTCCCTTGATGGCGTCTTATAGCCCTGACTTGGTGCAATCCCATGGCTAGTTGACGTGCTGCCAGATGATGTCGCCGGCTAGCTTCAGCTCGAATGTGATCCCCTGATGCTCTGGCCACCACTTGCGCATTTTTTCCATCGCATTTTGAATGACCTTCATCTCTTCTGCATGCTTCTGGTAGCGGCTGAAGAGTGCCTGGTCGAGCGTCTTACCCTGAAGCTGCGCCTCAGCCCGCAGCTTTTCCAGGACTTCCCGAGGGAAGCTGTAAGGAAGTAGCTGCTCTGAGTTACTGAGCGGATTTCGGCCGGGAATGCTTACGATTTGAATTTCACACGGGATAAGAACCCTAATTGTTTTGCCCATGAATGCTTGCATTATAGCAAAAGGAGGCCGCCAGCAATAGGGCTGGCGACCTCCTTGGCCACTCTCCACAGTGTTAGAAATTCCCCTTTTCTACCCATATTAGAAGGTCACCCAGGGTCTTTGCTGCCTCGTGCCTCCTGCGGTAGTTCTCAGCCATGTTGTCGCGTGCTACCTCCGCAGCGTTGTCGACCTGGACGGTCTCAGCACGCGTCTCGATGGGTTCTGCCGGGTAGACGTTGTCCGCCGGCTCGTCCGGTTCCACTTCGACCGGCCGCTCCCAGCAGTTGTAGCTGGACGAGTAACGGCCGGAGCCGAAGACTGACGGATCACCGCCGCTGGATCCACCGCCATAGGCGCCTGGTGTGACTGGCATGGCCTTCCCCTTTCCCTCTGCCCGAGGGTTCTCCTCCGAGCTGGTTGGGTCGTGGACTGTCGAGTGTGACCCGGGTCACGCCGGACGCCAAGCGATTCCATCACCGATTTTCTGATGGGATAGCAGATAAGGATTGGCTTGCCTTGGAAGACCATTGAGAGTGGCCTGGAAGCTTTACCCACCTCGATCGGCTGGGACCCCCGAAGCGAAGAGGCCTCATCAGGGCTTCAAGGGGCAGGCGGCAGCTGCCCCGATGTGCCGACGAGCGTACGGCCTCCCCGCTCCCCAACCGCTCCAGGACACCGGCCAAACCTTCCCGGGGATCAGCCTGCCGGCCTGCGCCACCTTCCTCGCGCAAACTTCCGCAAACTCATAGTGGTCGGGCCACTGCATGCTGCAAGATCGGACACACTGATCGTCCACCCCATGCAGGAGGGCCCATCATGGCGTTGCACATGCTTGGCAAGGACCCCAACAGCCCCGACGGTGACTCCCCGACCCTGTACTACGACGACGAGACGGACAACTACCTGATCCAGGGCTGGAAGGTCCCGGACCAGGAGCGCCGCTCGCAGCTCAACCTGCCGGGGCACGAGGACGTCGTCGAGTTCCCCAAGCGGATGATGCAGTTCTTCCCGGAGGTGAATGGTGGGCCAGACGCCCACGCTTAAGGAACTCCTCGCCCAGTGCCAGGAGTCAGCGCTGCATCTTGAGATGCGCGACGGGTACATGCGGGACGACCCCATGTTCATCGCATGGCAGGCCGGCCACCGTGACGACCCCGCGGACCGCGCGTCGTGGTGGCGCCCGTGGCTGGAGCTGATCCGCCAGACCGTTGACCGCGGAGTCGCTGTCCGCCGGGCCCGGATCGTCTCCGAGCCGGTGAGCGACTACATCCGCTTCGAGCACGACATCACCTTCACCAACGTCGCGGCCGGTGAGGAGGTCCGGTGGCTTCCTCGTCGGCTCGCCACCGACCTGGCGTTGCCCGGCAACGACTTTTGGCTCCTGGACGGCAAGACCCTGCTCGTCATCCACTTCTCAGGAGACGGTGATGTCACGGACCGGGAAGTCATCGACGACCCGGCGGTAACCTCCCTCTGCGCCACGGCGTTTGAGGCCGTTTGGGAGCGTGCCACGCCCCACGACCAGTACAAGCTGAACTGATCTGGCTCGTGGCACCCACCTCCCCTTCATCCAGCGTCGAGAAGGCCAAGCAGTCTCTGGGCCAGCGCCTGCGTGAGATCCGTAAGGATGCCGGACTGACCGGCCGGGCGCTGGCTCACCTTGCCGGCTGGCACGAATCCAAGTGCTCGCGCCTTGAACACGGCACCGCAACACCGACTGATGCGGATCTTCGAGCCTGGGCGACCCACTGTGGTGTGCCGGACCAGGCCGAGGACCTGATCGCTGTTGCCCGGGGCATCGAGGGAATGTACGTCGAATGGCGTCGCCTCGAACGCTCCGGGCTCAAGCGCGTCCAAGAGTCGGTGCTTCCCCTGTGGGAGCGCACGGAGCGCTTCCGGATCTACTCCTCCTGGCTCATCCCCGGGCCCTTGCAGACCGCCGACTACATCCGTGCACTTCTTGAGTCCGCTCGTGCCAGGCGCAACCTGCTCGATGATGTCGAGGAAGCCGTCCAGGTACGCCTGGAGAAGCAGACCGTGCTCCAAGAGGGCAACCACCGCTTCGCCGTCCTCCTTGAGGAGAGCACGCTTCGCTACCGCCTAGGAAGTGTGCCCACCATGGTGGGCCAGCTCGGGCACCTCCTCTGGGCCGGCGCCCTGCCCTCGGTGAGCCTGGGAATCATTCCCCAGGATGCTGACCGCTCCCAACTGCGGCCTGTCGAAGGCTTCTTCATCTTCGACGACGTGCAAGCAAGCGTCGAGCTGGTCTCAGCGCATCTGACCATTACGCAGCCCCATGAGATCCGCATGTACGAGCAGACGTTTGCCCTGCTTGCACAACAAGCGGTCTACGGCGCCCCGGCACGTCTCCTCATCACCCAGGCCATCAACGCCTTGGAGTGAACCTCCCGCAAGTATCTGCAAGCTCGTGGAGCCCGGAGGTTGCCCACTCCTACGGTCAAGGCTCGTTGCTTAATCGCACACACGGGCAGGGGGCGGCATGCACCGCAGCACGGCGCAACAGGAGCAAGCGCACCTTCTCACCGTGGCCGGACCGGACCCTCTTGCCTACGCCCGACGCCGTGCCATCCTGCTTGCTCGCCGAACGAGCGGCTATCGCGCGCTTGGCGCTGTAGTACTCCCCTACCGTCCCGAGGCCGCCGGTGTGGCCCGCCGGCTTATCCGCCAGAAGCTCACCGCGTGGGAACTGCCCGAGCTGGTGGACCCCGCGACGCTCATCATCAGCGAGCTCGTCGGCAACGCCGTGAAGACCGGCTGCCAGGCCTTCATGGTTGTCCGAGTCCACCGCTTGCAAACGTCCGTCCGCCTCGCCGTTCGCGACGGGTCACGAATCCTCCCGGTCCTGCTTGCCGCAGGAGAGGACGACGAGTGCCACAGGGGCCTGGCCTTGGTCCACATGCTCACCGCGGGCCGCTGGGGCGTTACCCCCGATTCCTTCGGCAAGACCGTGTATGCCGATCTTGCGTACCGACCCGATTCATCCACCCAGGGGAGGATCAGTTGAGTACACCACCGCTCATCTCGCCAAACACCGTGCTCGCCAACGCAGTTCACGAAACCATCGACGTGCTCAGGCCCCGCTTGTGGGCCTCCGACGTCGAGCAGATTCGCTTCAGCGTGGGTACCCAGGTCAACGGTCGTCCCCACCTTGGCACCCACCTCGTCCAGAGCCTCGCCTTCCTCCTCGCCGAACAGGCCGGCAACGCGTTCGGCATCGAGACGTCGGTCGACTTCTGCGCCCTGGACAACTCCCCGGGCCACACCCTCAAGGCTGCGGGCCGTACGTACCAGCAGACGTACTACCACCAGCTCGGGCAGGACCAGATCAACGCGCTGGTCGCCGAGCACTACACCCCGCTGTTCAATGCCCTAACTCGGCGCACCGGGGTGCCCTACACCCTCACCACCTACACCCAGCAGCAGGACAGCCCGGAGTTTCGGGCCGAGTTCCTGCGCACCCTGGAGCACCTGGACGAAATCCGCTACTGGCTCTCGCCCGCGACGGGCACCGCGCACATCCGGCTCCCCTGTCCGGACTGCGGCTTCGCGGAGAAGTACGCCGGCACCACCCGACTGCTCGACCTGGACGACTCGGGAGCGCTGTTTGAGGCGTTCTGCCACGAGCACGGCAGGTACGAAGCCGACCTGACGCCCCTGGGCGGAGGCTACATCGACCTGGCAACGCTGTACCGCAACGTCGTCAAGGAACGCACCTACCGCGCAAGCGAGCGCACCCTTCACGTCATGGTCAAGGGTGGCGACTGGGCCTTCGGCTGCACCCTCGTGGACGGCGCCCACGCTGCGATCGGTCTGCCGGATTCGGCACCGGTCCGCATCTTCACGCCCCAGGTGCTCGGCAGCGACGGCGGGAAGCTCTCCAAGTCCCTGCTTCGCGAGACGGCCACGGCCGACACCGCCGAGACCCCCTCCGGATGGCTCCTTGATCCGCTGTCCTGGCCCGGAACCCACTCGGACTACGTGGACGCGCTCACTGGCCTCGGCGAGGTCCTGCTCTCAGACCCCAGGCACTTCTACCGCTCGTACACCACAACCGCATTGGAAACGCTCATGACCACCCGCCAGCCTGCCCGGCGCCAGTCCAGGCCGCAGGGACGTCCCCGGCCCCTGCGCATCTTCAAGCAGTACTTCGACATGATCGCCCGCGGCGAGAAGACCGTCGAGGTGCGTGTCCAGTACGACTCCCTCAAGCGTGTCCGGGTCGGCGATCTGCTCCTCTTCACCTGCCGGCAGGAGGAGTGCCTCACCCGGGTTACCCGGATCGGCACGTACCGCAGCTTCCGGGAGATGTTCGGCACCGAGGACCCGGTGGCTGTGAACCCGCACGCCACGGAAGAGGAACAGCTTCGGGCGATTCACTCGATCTTCCCGCCCGAGAAGGAATCCCTGGGCGTCATCACCTTCGAGATCGAGCTGGTGAAGGCCGATGAGTAGCAGGCAACGGCGGGTCCTGGTGATCTGCAAGGGCAACCACTGCCGCTCCCCCATCGCTGCGCTCATCATCGCTGAGCGCTCCGGCGGAACGCTTGCCGTCCGTTCGGCCGGCACCCGCGACTGGCACGTCGGCAAGCCCGCGCATCCCCGCATGATCGAGGCCGCTGCAGCCTTCGGCTACGACCTCACTGCCCACCGAGGCGTTCTGTTGGACGAGGACGGGCTCTCCTGGGCCGATGACCTGGTGGCCGTGGACGAGGAGACAGCCCACGCCGTGGAGACCCTCGTCGGACCGGCCCGGCCGGTCCGCATCCTTGGCACCGGCATCACCGATCCCTGGGGCAAAGAGCCCGAGGCCTTCGCCCACGCCATCATTCAGATCCAGGAGGCCACGGCCCTCTTCTCCGCCGGCTGAGAACCACACCAAGCACCACCGAGACCCCGTCCGGGCACCCCACTCCCGGGCGGGGCTTTGCGTATGAAATAAAAGCCCACCAGACTTTATTGTCATATTGACATAATGGTGCGGAATTCGCTATTCTGTCATTAGATCAAAGAAATGCCACCGAAGCGAACCTGTCCAGGGCCTTGGTGGGTTTAACTTAATTTATGGTTATTGCAATTGCCTCACAGAAAGGAGGCGTCGGAAAAACATCATCAGCCATCTCACTTGCCGCAGGGCTTGCCTATAAGGGTAAGCGTGTTCTCCTCATCGACATTGACTCCCAGGCCAACAGCAGCAAGGTTCTGCTGCCTGACTATCCCAAGATCGAAAAGCACCAGACGGTCATCGCGACAATCCTTGATCGCAGCCCCCTGCCGGTGCACCAAACAAACGTCGAGAACCTGACGATCGTCCCCTCGCACATCCTCCTGTCGACCACCGACGTTGAACTGACGACCGCGATTGACCATCGCGAGGAACGCCTCAAACGCGAGCTCGATGCCCTCAAGGCCAGCTACGACTACGTTTTCATCGATTGCCCACCGACGCTTTCTTGGTTAACCATCAACGCGTTCACCGCGGCGGATAAGGCACTAGTCGTGGTAGCCCCTGGATACTTTGAGCTTGACTCAATCGTTCAGATCAGTAAGACCATCAAGGAGGTGCGCGAGCTCTTCAATCCTTCCTTGGAGCTTGCAGGGTTCCTGTTCACCATGAGCGATCCCACCGTCAACAGCAAGACGTCCCTTCAGATTTTGCGCCAGACCTATACCAGCTCGGTACTTAATACGGTTATTCCTCGCAACACCGATTTGCGCGATGCTCACTTTCAGAAGCGCGACGTCTTTTCGTTTAGCCCTAAGTCGCCGGCGGCGTTTGCTTACACGAAACTGATCGCCGAGTTGTTTAACCTATGACCAAGAAGCTTGATACCAGCACGATCACTAATGAACTTGAAGGCTCGGTCTTCTTTTCTCGTAGGCCCGAACCAAACACGAGGCCTGCAATGCCTCCATCGGAACAAGCACACAGCCACCCGGCCGATAGGCCCGGCCCCCAGGCCGAGGCCCGGCCCCCTATCGAACACAGGGCAATCAGGCAGCGCCACAAGTTCGATATTTATGAAGATCAGTACGACGCTTTAAGGCAGATTGCCGAAGAACAACGTGGTCCTAACGGGCAACCCGGCAGCATGAGTGCCATGGTACGCGAAGCCCTCGATGTGTACCTGCGCGACCGCAAGGCTTCCTCGCAAACTCGAATTTAATTCGATTCGACCTAATCCCTTTCCCCTCTTCCCTTACAGGAAGACTTCTGCGGGTGGCCCTCTCGGGTCAAGGGCCGGGTACGGGCATGCGAAGCCCTTGACGCGCAGGGCAGCCGCGATATCTTGTTCGAGAAGGGGAGAAGGAAAGAACTCTATAACCGGCCCGGCCCATAGGCCCCCGGCCCGGACCAGGCCGGGACTAGGCCCGTACCGGGCCCGGACCCGGTCTGGTGGAAGTCCTCATTATTTGTTTCACTCATAACTGGAGCTCCAGCGGTAGTGAGATTTCACAGCTGGATTACTGACGCACGTTGGCTATAAGGCACTCGGTTCACTCCCGAGAGAGCATGAGACACTGATCCCGTTTTAAACAACACGCCAACACTTTATTTTCGTTGCTTGGCAACGGGGAGAAAAGCGGCCAGGGCTACCAATGATCGTAACCCCCGGGGGTTCTAGGGGGAGGGGTCGTTGTGTCTTTGGACTATCAAACCGGCTCAATCCGCAAACTAGTGGATCGATCTATGACGCTGTGCAGCAGTCGTGACCGAGTAGGGGACGTGTTCGAGCAGGTTCTGTACCCGGTCGGGTGCCGTACCGTCTCAGGCCGGTACATGAGCCGGTACACCCAGTGGAAGCAGTTGAGCGCCCTGTGGGCGATCAGTAGCTGGAAGGAACAGCCCGCTGGCCAGCGGGTTCGAGGGGTGCCAAGACGGGGGGAGTCAGCCGCCCCTCAGGGGTGCATCCCAGCTCCCTGCGGTCGACGGCGCGGCTGACTCCCCCCGTCCTCTTCGCCTGCACATATGGCTTCGCACATGACCCTTCGGGTGATGCAGGCTCCGAGGCCACCCCCAAGGGGGGACACAGTGGCTGGCTCGGCGGCTTTCCTTCCAGACCTTCCTTCCGCCGTGCCAGCAAGGAGCCCCTGACGGGGAAGAGTGGATCCGTACGGATGACCGAGTGGTGGCATTCGCGCCTGGGTTGGTTCCACGAGAGCCGGCGGGTGATGGCCTGCCGGGTTTAGCTGCTTGGGGTATGCCGCTTCCGCCGCGTCTTTCGCACGATGCCACACGGCTTCCACAGTCGCGTCAAGGCTCCCTTCGGTCCCGCTGCGGCGGCTTCGGCCCTGACGCGCCAGTGCACCGTGTGTGCGCTTTGCGTGCGCCGCGGGAAGGCGGCAGAAAGGAGGAACGCCGTTATGCAGTACACGATCACGCAGGTCTATGTTGTGTCGGCCCGCAGTCAGGTCGAGGCGACGGACGAGCTCATGCTTGCCCGGGAGCAGGGGAATGCGGGGCTGTTCCTGGTCCGCACCAGTGTCCGGGGCGAGAAGGTTTCGGTGCTACCTCGGGTGTCCTGGTGGGCACTGATTCGCCGGCAACTCGTTGGGCGATGAGTGCCACGTGCAGGAGAGGGGAGGGCGGGGAGTGGGTGTGCTTCCCGTTCTTCCCTCCGTTTTTTGCTCCATATCTGTTTATTTCGGGCATTTCTACTCAAGAAAAGCTCCCGTACCCGCGTCGTCTCAGCGGCGGTTGAGCGCTCCGTCTAGCTCCTGAGGGTGCTGATGCAACCCACACTCGATGAGATCCGGTCCTGGGCAGCGACCATCGACGTGCCCCGTGCGGCCGAGGCGCTGGGGATCTCCAAGTCCCACCTGTATGCCTTGATCAAGCGGGGACACGCGCCCTTTCGGGTCGTCCAGTTCGGCACCCGCTACCGCGTGGTGACTGCCTCGCTTGTTGCGTACCTGGAAGCCATCTAGCGCTTGGCCAGGTTCTCGTTTCTCCCAGGGGGGATCTCGTACCACGGCAGGTGTTCCTGTGGCTGACCCCATTTATAAAGTCGTCCTTAAGGACGGAACGGTTCGCTACCGTTTTGTCATCGATGCGCCACCTGACGCGACCGGTCGGCGCCGGCAGATCCGCCGGACGTTCGACACGAAGAAGGAGGCACGCGACGAGTACGCCCGCATCCGCCACCAACGGGCAACCGGCAGCTACGTCGCCCCGTCCACGATGACCGTTGACGAGCTCCTGGATATCTGGCTCGCGAACGCGACCCGAGACGTCGAGGAAGCGACCGCCACCAACTACGACAACGCCATCCGTCCCGTGCGCCTGTTCCTTGGGCAGAAGCGACTCCAACAGCTCACCGAGGAGGATGTTGAGGCCCTGGTCGACTGGATGGCAACCAAAGGTCGTCAGCGTGGTGGGAAGGTGGGCTCAGGATTGGGGCTTCGCTCAATCCGCCTCACCCTCGGCCGATTTCGCTCAGCCCTCACCTTGGCTGTTCGCCGCGGCTGGGTAACCCGCAACGTCGCCCAGTACGTGACCATCTCCCGTGAGGTGAAGCAGCAGGCAAAGGCTGTGACCCCCACCGAGCGGCCGTGGGACGAGACGGAGGTCCGCGCGTTCATCAAGGCCATCCAGGAGGACCATCTCTGCGGAGGCATGATGCTCTCCTTGATCGCCGAGCGGCCGGCCGAGGTGTGTGGGGCCCGGTGGGCTGAGGATGTTCGGCTTGGTGAGGATGGCGGGACGATTGCCACGGGGAACACCCGCACCATCGTCTATGACCGGACGCAGGAGCGGGGACAGCGCAACAAAGTCGTTGAGAAAGGACCCAAGTCAGAAGCTGGAGACCGAGTGCTTCCGCTGCCTGAACCCGTCTACCGGGCGCTGCTGCGCATGCACGCCCAGCAGGCCAAAGAGAAGCTCGCTGCCGGCCCGGCCTACAACGACAGCGGCTACGTCGTGGTGGACGAACTGGGGAACCCGCTCAAGACGGACAAGCTCCGGCGCGAGGCCTACCGGCTCATGAAGCTGGCCGGAGTACGGCAGGTGCGCCTCTACCTCGCGCGCCACGCTGTCCTGTCCTGGATGGCGAACAACGGGGTACCTGACACCGTGGTCTCCGCCTGGGCCGGGCACACGGACTTGTCCTTCACCAAGCGGGTGTACGTGCACCCCGACCCGCAGAGTCTCAAGGCCGGTTCGGACAAGCTCGGACAGTTGCTCGCCTGAGGAGCGGAAGGGGATTGTGACAAAATGTGACACGCTGTCCGAACGCAACAGCAGAAGCCCCGACTCACCGAAGTGAGCCAGGGCTTCTGACCTGCGACTATGGAGTTGAACTCCAGTCGGGACGACAGGATTTGAACCTGCGACCCCTTGACCCCCAGTCAAGTGCGCTACCAAGCTGCGCCACGTCCCGTGGTCTCGGTGCCCGGTAGCGGGGCCTGGGGGGCTCTGCTGTGGGCTTCTCGACCTTGTCTCCGGGCTGTCCCGGCGACATGGAAAACAATACAGCACGTCGGGGGGTGCTCGCTGCCAGGTTTCGGGTGAGGGGGTGGGGTGGAGGAGGGGTGGGTCAGGGGGTCGGGTGGCGGGCGTCGTAGGTGAGGAAGGCGGGGCGGCGGGCGGCGAGGAGGAGGACGGCGGCGACGCAGGCGAGGCCGCCGGTGATGACGGAGGTGGCGGGGTTGGTGAGGGAGGCGACGGCGCCGGATTCGAAGTCGCCGAGGCGGGGGCCGCCGGCGACGACGACGATGAAGATGCCCTGAAGGCGGCCGCGCATCTCGTCGGGGGCGGCGACCTGCATCATCGTGTTGCGGAAGATCATGCTGACGGTGTCGGCGCAGCCGGCGACCGCGAGCAGGAGGAGGCCGAGCCAGAGGTTGTGGAGGGCGCCGAAGGCGGCGATGGCGAGGCCCCAGGCGCAGACGGCGGCGAGGACGGCGGCGCCCTGGCGGTGGATGCGGCCGACCCAGCCGGAGAAGAGGGCGCCGATCAGGGCGCCGACCGCGGGGGCGGAGACGAGCAGCCCGACGGTGCGGGCTTCGCCGCCGTAGAAGGTGACCGCGATGGCCGGGAAGAGGGCGCGCGGCATGCCGAAGATCATCGCGGCGAGGTCAGCGAGGAAGCTGGTGCGCAGGTTGGGCTGCTCGCGCAGGAAGCGCAGGCCGTCGAGGACGGAGGCCCGGCCCTTGCGGTCGCCGAGCGGGCGGAGGGCGGGCAGGCGCCACATCGCGTAGAGGGTGCCGGAGAAGGCGACGGTGTCGACGAGGTAGGCGGCCTGGCTTCCGTAGGCGCCGATGAGGACGCCGCCGAGCATGGGGCCCACGGTGAGGCCGAGGTTCATGCTGATGGTGTTCAGGGCGTTGGCGGCCGGGAGTTGGTGGCTGGGGACGAGCCTGGGGATCATCGCGGAGCGGGCGGGCGAGCTGATCGCGAAGAACGCGGCCTGGAGGGCGACGGCGGCGTAGAGGACGGCGACCTGGCCGATGTCGGCGGTGGCCTGGACGGCGAGGACGGCGGAGACGGCGGCGAGGCCGGCGGCGCCGATCAGGCCGAGCCGGCGCCGGTCGACGGTGTCGGCGATGGCTCCGCCGTAGAGGCCGAAGGCGACCAGCGGGACGAGCGAGAAGAGGCCCACCAGGCCGGTGGCGAAGGAGGAGCCGGTCAGGGCGTAGACCTGGACGGACACGGCGACGGCCGTCATCTGCTGGCCTATGGAGGACACCGCCTGGCCGAACCACACCCGGCGGTAGTCGGCGTTCTCGCGCAGCGGGCTGAGGTCGGCGAACGCCCCTCGGGCGGCCCGCCGGTACCAGGGCGGAGAGGAAGGGGAGGAAGGAGAGGAAGGGGAAGAAGGGGACGACGGGGTGGGCGGGGTGGGCGGGGAGACGGCGTCGGGAGGCTGGTTGGTCGGCACAGTCGTCCATGCTGGCCCCGGCCGCTGCGCCGCCCGACACCGGGGGCGGCGCAGCGGGGCGGTAACGGCGCAGCGCCGCACTGGCTACCGCCTACCGCCTACCGCCTACCGGCTACCGGCTGAGGACCTGCCGCTCCCCCGCCTCGACCGCGAAGTCCAGCCGGTTGCCCGGCGGCGGGAACGGGCAGATGAAGTGGTCCGAGAAGGCGCACGGCGGCAGGTAGGCCCGGTTGAGGTCGAGCACGGTGTTCCCGTCCGCGTCGGGTGCGGGCAGCGTGATGAAGCGGAACCGGTAGGTGTCGGCGCCGCTGGTCGCGTCGGAGATCACCCCGCTGAGCCGGCCGCCGGCGCTGCTGACGGTGAGGGTGCGGTGCTCGCCGGCGACGGTGAACTCGATCCGCCCGGAGACGGCGAGCGGGCGTTCCCGTCCGTCCGCGTTGGGGACGACGACGGCCTGCGGCTCGCCCTCGAAGGGGGTGAAGACGGCGGGGACCGCCCATTCCGGCGCGTACGGGTAGCTGGAGATGCCCGCGAAGGCGGTCCGGCGGGGTGCGGCCGGGTCGAGGACGCGCAGGGCGATTTCACCCTCGCGTTCGATCGGGACGAGCAGCAGGTCGCCGAGGGCCGCGGTGTCGGCGGCCGGGTCGGTGTCCGGGCGCAGCAGCACCTCGCCGTCGACGGGCCGACCGCCGACCGTGATGCCGTCTGCGGCTGCCGCCCGGACCCGGACGCCTTCGCCGTCCGCCCACCAGCGGCCGGGCAGGCCGGGGACCTCACCGGGCTCCGGGGCCAGCCAGTGCGTGCCGGTGAGTGCGAGCTGGCCGTGCGGCGCACTCACCGATGCGGCCCGCTGCTCGCTCCAGTGCTTCCAGTCCTCCGCGGCTGTCGCCGTCATCGGTTCACCCTCCCGCTCAGGTTCGTGGACGGCCCGCCGCTCGGGCCGTCACCTCGGTCGATCATCTCGGTCGATCGCCCCGAACGTCGCGACCGCCCCGACACCGACCGTCCCGACGCCGAACACCGCGGCGCCGAACACCGCGGCGTCGACGACCACGACAACACCGCCGACCGCCCCGGGCCATTCCCGCCCGCCGGGGAACGACCGGGAACCGTGACGCCCGGCAACACGCCGACACACCCCGGCGACACGGTGCCGCAGCAGCTCACTCACCCACCCAGTGGCCGGAACAGCCCCTCCTGGACCACGGACACCACCAGCCGCCCCTCCCGGTCGTAGATCTGCCCGCGTGCGAGGCCGCGCGAGCCGTGGGCGATCGGGGACTCCTGCTGGTACAGCAGCCAGTCGTCCGTCCGGAACGGCCGGTGGAACCACATCGCGTGGTCCAACGAGGCCATGTCGAAGTGCCGCGTGCCCCACAGTGGTTCCACGGGCGCGCGCACGGCGTCCAGCAGGGTCATGTCGCTGGCGTAGGTGAGGGCGCAGACGTGTATCAGCGGATCGTCGGGCAGCGGGCCGTTGGTGCGCAGCCAGACGCCACTGCGGGCCTCGACGCCCTCCAACTCCTCCTTGGTCCAGCGCAGCCGGTCGACGTACCGGATGTCGAAGGGCTGGCGGCGGCTGATGAACGGGGGCAGTTCGCCGAGTCTGGAGCCGACTTCCTCCAGTGCGCTGGGCAGGTCCTCGGGGGCGGGGACGGTCGGCGCCGGGTACTGGTGCTCGATGCCGCCCTCCTCGGGGAGGTGGAAGTCGGCGGTGAGCGCGAAGATCGACCGGCCGCCCTGGATCGCGAGCACCCGCCGGGTGGTGAACGAGCGGCCGTCGCGGATCCGGTCGACCTGGTAGACGATCGGCACTCCGGG
The DNA here is from genome assembly GCF_049543595.1 of Kitasatospora sp. NPDC094028. NCBI lineage: Bacteria > Bacillati > Actinomycetota > Actinomycetes > Kitasatosporales > Streptomycetaceae > Kitasatospora > Kitasatospora sp. NPDC094028. The sequence continues at coordinate 25,006 of NZ_JBMVFA010000042.1, forward strand.
CACCCCGGGGCGCAGGAAGTAGGCGTGCAGCGAGTGGACGGGGCGCTCGCCGTCCACCGTGCGCCCTGCCGCGACCAGCGCCTGCCCGGCGACCTGGCCGCCGAACGTCCGCTGCAGCGCCTCCTCGGGGCTGCGCCCGCGGAAGATGTTCAGTTCGATCTGCTCCAGGTCGAGCAGGTCGACAAGGTCGTCGACGGGGGTACCCATGCGCGCTCCCTCTCCGGGCGACGGGGCGTTCGCACCGGCCGGCGGTGCCCGCTCCGCATCGAATTCTTCCGCTCACTCGAATTCTCCGGCGACCCGGGTCATTCCCGCTCATCGGGCCGAAGCGACCAGTTCACACGAACGTGTGAGCGGCAGTACGGGGAGTGACCGAGGCGGGCCCTACCGGTCCAGGCCCGACTGCCGCACGGTGATGTTGAGCCGCCCGATCAGCCCCAGCGCCGGGTCCGCCGTCCCCGGCAGCGTCCGGACCACCCCGTGGTACGCGAACCGGGCCGGGCCGCCGAACACCAGCAGGTCCCCGCTGCGCAGCTCCAGATCGGTCCACGGCCTGGTCCTGGTCTCGGTGTTCCCTAGCCGGAAGACGCACGAGTCGCCGAGCGACAGCGACACCACCGGCGCGTCCACCCGCTCGTCGCGGTCCTGGTGGAGGCCCATCTTCGCGCCGTGCGGGTAGTGGTTGACGATCGCGATGTCCGGCTCGTACGCCGCCGCGCCGGCGACCGGTGCGCCGGCAGCCCCCGTGCCCCGGCCGTCCCCGTACGCCGCGGCGACGGCCCGGCGGGCGAGCCGGCCGAGCTCCGGCGGGAACGGCTTGACCGGTGCGCCGTCCTCGGCGAGCCGCCGGTAGCCGTACGGGTACCAGTGCAGGCCGAGGCTCACCATCCGGACCGACATCACGCCGCCGGTGGGCATCCGCACCTCGTGCAGGCCGGCCGGCGGGCGGGCCCACTCCCGGCAGGCCGCGACCAGGCGCAGCTGCGCGTCGAGGTCCAGCCAGCCGGGGAGCAGCACGGCCCCGGGGGCGGGCTCGCAGCGCCCGCCCCGCTCACCGGACCCGCCCGCGGGACCCGCCGGATCGCCGAACAGCTCACCCTGAATCACCCCACCATCCTCCTGCACCGCCCTCGCCCCGGGCGGCCGACCACTGCTCGTGCGAACTCCCGGCGCCGCCCTTCGGCCCGCCGATCAGCCCCAGCTCCCGCGCACAGCCCGACCAGGCCTCCCACCCCTCCCGCCGGAGGATCTCCTCGGCGACGGTGGTCTGCTCCCGCCGGCTCGCGTGGTCCGGCCGGTCGGCGTAGCGCAGGCCACCGGCGTCGGCCCAGGTGGGCGGCCAGATCTGCAGACCGCCGTAGTATCCGTTGCCGGTGTCGGCCCGCCAGTCGCCGCCGCTCTCGCAGTCGGCGAGTTCGTCCCACACCATGTCCGCGACGCGCACCGCCGCACCGGCCCGGCCGCCCCCGGGACCTCCGGCGCCGCCCGAGACCACGGCCGCCACCACCGCCACCGCGACGCTCAGCCGCAGCGCCGCCCGACCTGCCCGCCCGTCCGGGCGCCCGTCCGGGCGCCGATCACCGAACCACCCACCATGCCGATCATCGGATCGTGCGTCATGCGAATGCAGCATGGCGCCCGACCCTAGGCACCGCCGCCGCGCCGCCACCGCACCACCACCCCGACACACCGGACACGCCGAAGGCCGCTCCCCCACACGGAGGAGCGGCCTTCGAGGTCACGCGCTCGGCGACGAGCCCGCACCGGCACCCGAACTCGCACTCGGCTGCGCAAGCGCACCGGCTCAAGCCCAGCTGATCAGGCACGCAGGCTCAAGCCCAGACGCTCAAGCCCAGACGCTCAAGCCCAGAGGCTCAAGCTCAGATGCTCAGGACCTGGCCCGGGAAGATCAGGTCGGGGTTGCCGCCGACGACCTTGGCGTTGTTCTTGTACAGGTCGTGCCAGTCCAGGCCCTGCGCGGCAGCGATGGAGCTCAGGGTGTCACCGGACTTGACGGTGTAGTCGCCCTTGGCCGGCTGGGCCGGCTGAGCGGGCTTGGCGTCGTTCGAGCCGGTCCAGGACTGGGCGCCCTTGGCGGCGTCCTGCTTCGGCGCGGCGTCCTGCTTCGGGGCGGACTTCGGCGCGATGTCGGCCTTCGGCGCGGCGGCGGCCTTCGGGGTGGCGGTCTTCGGCGCCGGGGTCTGCGCCGGCTTGGCAGCGGACGAACCGGCGGCCGAACCGGCCGAGGTGTCGACGGCGGCCGGGGCGCCGCCCTGGGTCAGGCCGGCCTTGACGGAGCAGACGGGCCAGGCGCCTGGGCCCTGCGAGGCGAGGACCTTCTCCGCGACGGCGATCTGCTGCGCCTTGGTGGCCTGGTTGGCCTGCGCGGCGTACGCGGTGCCACCGTAGGCGGCCCAGGTGCTGGAGGTGAACTGCAGCCCACCGTAGAAGCCGTTGCCGGTGTTGATCGACCAGTTGCCGCCGCTCTCGCACTGGGCGACGGCGTCCCAGGTGGAGACGGAGGCGGCGGAGGCCGAGGTGGCCGTGACGAGGCCGGCCACCGGCAGGGCCGCGACGGCGGCACCCGCGACGACCGCCATCCGCACGCGGTTGCGCTTGGTGACGGTGGAGGTGGTGGCAGCGGCGTTCTCGTTACGGAAGGTCATGAGGTTCCTCTCGACAGCCCCGGGCGGGCAGGCGGAACCAAGCCCTGGAGAGGGCCGCGTTCGCTTGCCGCGTCCGTGGGGCGGCCGTGCACGTGTCGGACGTGCCGCTGCCGCCCCGGCCACCCAGCCACTCGCCGGCGACCTGTTCGAGCGATCGCGTCGGCGGGCACCTGCCGCGCCCGGCGGGCCGGGGGGCTGTGCGTCGGGGGTGAGCCCGGGTGGCGCTCGTTGCGCCGCTGAAGAAGCTACGAGCCGGTCGGCGGGGATTCCAAAACCTCGGCTGTCTGCCCAGCTCAGCAAGGGGTTACCGGCCGTAACAACCTGCCATTCATGCCTGAAATGTCCGATTTAACCGTCGATTCCTAGATCAAACATCGGGACACCGTGACCCACCTCACGGTTTCATTCCGGCAGTCTCGCCACCGACATCGACAGATTGCGACCACGAGAACACCCCGCGCGATCGGATCGCGGGCAATTCCCGTCGACCTCGACCGGCACCCGTGACGCCTGACACAGGGGCCCGTTGGGCATGGCGACCTCCCCTCAACCGCCCCCGAAGCCCACCCGCACCCATCCGCACTCACCCGCACCCACCCATCCGCACCCACCCCGAGGAGACCCAGTGCCGCGCATGCTCGACGTCAGCGACGAGGTCCGGTCCGAGATCGGCGACGACGAGGCCGACCGCCTCCTCGCCGGCGACCGCGCCCCCGCCAGCTACGAGTGCACCTCCTGCCGCACCCCTGGCGACACCGACATCGAGGCCACCAGCACGGTGCTCTTCGTCGCCGACGAGACCGCGGTGCTCGCCTTCGCCCACGCCCGCTGCATCCCCTCCCAGGTGGTGCCGGTGTCCGAGGAGCAGCTGGCCGGCGCCGTCCGCAGCATCAGCCAGGCCCAGACCGGCGCGCCCGGCCTCGGTTCGCCGGGCACCCCCACCGTCCCCGCCGCCCACACCGCCCCCGGCTCCCCCGCCGGTGCCGCCCCGGACCCGGGCGCCCAGCCGAGCGCCCCCGGCCAGGCCGCCATCCTCGGCATCACCTGCGGGCTCGTCCTGCACGACAAGGTCGGGCACGCCTCGCTGGTGGTCGAGCCCACCGGCCCGGTCGGCCGCCCCGGCAGCACCTCCGGCGAGGACGAGTTCCTCGACCTGCTCCAGGACGCCGGCTTCCAGCCCGTCAGCGACCTCAACGAGACCCCGGACCACCTGGCCGGCTGGTCGGTGCTGGTCGCGATGGGCAAGCTGCACGCGATCCTGCAGCCCGCCGCGGCCGGCGGCAGCACCGGCTGGTGGCAGGCGCACCAGCCGCTCCAGGTCACCGAGGCGTGGCGGATGGCCGCCAGCCAGCTCTCCGAGGTGACCATGTACGCCGTCCCGGCCGGCATGGTCGGCCGCCAGCCGCGCGAGGACCTGCTGCGCCAGGCGCTGGAGCGCGCGGTGTCGCTGGGCCAGGTCGTCGCCGCCTCGCTGCCGCTCGCCGGGACCTGAGCCGTACCCGGCGGAGCCGTCCACCGGACGGAGCCGCCCGCCCGGGCACCGCGAGCCGGCACCACCCCGCCGCGAGGCGGCCGCCGCCGATCGATCCAGGCGGCCGCCCCCGCCCCGCGGTGGCCGCGCCCGCATCCCCCCGCCCCCTCACTCGTTGGCCCCTACGTGTACAGCTACGACGTCGCCGCGTCCCCCGGACGGTCCGCCACCGGACACCTCTCAATCCCGGGCATGCGCCCGTCGTACGACGCGGAGCACCCGTACGTGACGACCCAGACCGCCTCCACCACCCCGATCTACGACGAGCTGTACTCCGAGTACCGGCGGCTGTTCCGTGCCCTGCCCGGCGACCGCACCGGCGAGGAGGACCTCGGCTTCACCGCCTTCGCCATCCGCGACGGCCACCCGCTGTCGGGCGGAGCGTTCCCGTACCCGCCGCCCCAGCACCAGCAGCTCCACCAGCAGCACCAGCAGCAGGCCTTCCACACCTACGGCGGCCCGGGCCAAGGCGCCCACGGCGCACCGGCCGCACCGCCGTCGCCGCAGTTCACCAACGGCCAGGGCTGGGTCGCCACCGGCTACCTCGGCGTCCTCCCCAACCCGACGCCGAACGCGACGCCGAACGCGACCCCGCACCCGACCCCGCACCCGGTGCCGCACATGGTGCCCGCCCCGCCCCCGCCGCCGTCCCCCGTCCTGGGCACGGTCACCGGCCCGGTCGCCGCCCAGCCCGCCGGCGGCCGCCACCGCCAGATGCTCTCCCTCCCCCCGGGCCGCGCCGTCGACCACCACTGACCCGACCGGGCAAGCAGAAGGGCCCCGCCGCCACCGCGACGAGGCCCCTCGGCCACACCTACCGCTTCACCTACTACTACTTCTTCTTGCGCTTCTCGCGGACCCGCACCGAGATCGAGATCGGCGTCCCGACGAAGCCGAACTCCTCACGCAGCCGGCGCTCGATGAAGCGCCGGTAACCGGCCTCCAGGAAGCCCGAGGCGAACAGCACGAAGCGCGGCGGACGGGTGCCCGCCTGGGTGCCGAACAGGATGCGCGGCTGCTTGCCACCGCGGATCGGGTGCGGGTGAGCGGCCACCAGCTCACCGAGGAAGGCGTTCAGGCGCGCGGTCGGGATGCGGGTCTCCCAGCCCTCCAGCGCGGTCTCGATCGCCGGGACGAGCTTCTCCATGTGCCGGCCGGTCTTGGCCGAGACGTTGACGCGCGGGGCCCACTGCACCTGGACGAGGTCGCGCTCGATCTCGCGCTCCAGGTAGTAGCGGCGCTCCTCGTCGAGCTGGTCCCACTTGTTGTAGGCGATGACGACGGCGCGCCCGGCCTCGACGGCCATCGAGATGATCCGGGTGTCCTGCTCGGCCAGGGTCTCGCTGGCGTCGATCAGGACGACCGCGACCTCGGCCTTATCCAGCGCGGCGGAGGTGCGCAGCGAGGCGTAGAAGTCGGCCCCGGCAGTCAGGTGGACGCGGCGGCGGATGCCGGCCGTGTCGACGAACTTCCAGGTCTTGCCGCCGAGTTCGATCATCTCGTCGACCGGGTCACGGGTGGTGCCGGCCAGCTCGTTGACGACGACGCGCTCCTCGCCGGCGACCTTGTTGAGCAGGCTGGACTTGCCGACGTTCGGCCGGCCGATCAGCGCGATGCGGCGCGGGCCGCCGGGGGCGGCGTCGCCGAAGGTCTGCGGCGGGGCCTCGGGCAGCGCGTCCATGACGGCGTCGAGCAGGTCGCCGGAGCCGCGGCCGTGCAGGGCGGAGACGGGGTACGGCTCGCCGAGGCCCAGCGACCACAGGTAGGCGGCCTCGGCCTCGGTGGACGGGCCGTCGACCTTGTTGGCGCACAGGACGGTCGGCTTGCCGGCCCGGCGGATGAGCTTGATCAGGGCCTCGTCGGTGTCGGTGGCGCCGACCGTGGCGTCCACGACGAACATCACCGCGTCGGCCTGCTCGATGCCCAGCTCGGCCTGGGCGGCGACCATGGCGTCGATGCCCAGGACGTCGATCTCCCAGCCACCGGTGTCGACCACCTTGAAGCGGCGGCCGTTCCAGCTGGCCTCGTAGGTGACCCGGTCGCGGGTGACGCCCGGCTTGTCCTCGACGACGGCCTCGCGGCGGCCGATGATGCGGTTCACCAGGGTCGACTTGCCGACGTTCGGGCGGCCGACGACGGCCAGCACGGGCAGCCGGACGTGCTCCTCGCCGTCCACGGCGTCGTAGCCGTCGACGTCGAAGCCCTCCTCGGCGGCGAGGGCCATGAACTCGGCGTAGTCTGCGGCGTCCAGCCCACCGTGGTCGGTGGCGGAGTGCTCTGCGGTCATGTTCGTCTGTTCCGTTTCCCGGCCCGGCCCTTCCCAGGGGCGCGCCGTGCGTACCCGCCCCACCAGGGGCAGCGCGATGGTTTCGTCCGCGGCGCCTCGGCGGCCCGCGGTTCATTCGATGGCCGGATGACCGGATGGTCAGACGGCCGGATGGTCGGATGACCAGGTACCCCGATACCCGGATGACCAGGTACCCGGATGACCGGACGGTCGGGTCAGACCGACGACAGCCCGGCCCGCTCCTCCACCAGCGCGGCGATCCGGTCGATCACCTGCTCCAGCGTGAGGTCGCTGGTGTCCACCAGCACGGCGTCCGCGGCCTGCGCCAGCGGGGCCGTCTCCCGGGAGGAGTCGGCGGCGTCCCGGCGGGCGAGGTCGGCGGCCATCGCGGTGATGGTCGCCTCGTCGACGCCCTTGGCGCGCAGCTCGGCGGCCCGGCGCTCGGCCCGGGCCCGCTCGGAGGCGGTCAGGAAGACCTTGACGGTGGCGTCCGGGAACACCACCGTGCCCATGTCCCGGCCCTCGGCGACGATGCCGCGCTCGGCGACCTCGGCGCAGCCGCGCTGCAGCTCCACCAGCCGGGACCGGACGGCCGGCACCGCGGCGACGGCGCTGACCTTCGCGGTCACCTCGGGGCCACGGATCGGGCCGGAGACGTCCTGGCCGTCCACCGTGATGGTGGGGCCGTCCGCGTCCGTGCCGGACACGATCACCGGCTTGCCGCACGCGACGGCCACCGCCTCGGCGTCCTCGACGTCGACCTCGTTGGCGAGCATCCACCAGGTCATCGCCCGGTACATGGCGCCGGTGTCCAGGAAGCTCAGGCCCAGCCGGGCGGCGACCGCCCGCGAGACGGTCGACTTGCCGGAGCCGGAGGGTCCGTCGATGGCGACGACGACCGGGGCGTGCGCTCGGTCGGCAGTGTCCACGGCGCGAACCTCTCTCTGAGCACGGAAACCGGACGCCTGCGAGGGCGGACGGCCGGGGATTGTCTCCCTCAAGGTTAATGGACCGCCGCCGACTCCCGATCCCGCCCGGTCACCCGCACCAACCTCGCCCCGGCCATCGACCTTCGCCGAGCGGTACATCAACGATCCTCACCGGTCCCCCGTCGACCCCGTCTCCAGCACCGCGTGCCCCAGCCGGGGCCGCAGGAAGTCACCGTCCCGCTCGACACCGAGCACCCCGGCCACGAAGGCCATCGGCCGCTCGGTGCCGAGGCAGTCCCAGTCGAAGGGCACCACCGAGAGGTGCGAGGGGAAGTCGTTCACCTCGAAGGCGTCCCGGTGGTAGTCGCTGCCCGCCGCCGCCCGCCAGTCGAAGGAACTGCGCAGCCGCGGCCCGTCCGGGGTCTGGGTGTGGGCGAAGAAGGCGGTGAGCCAGCCGGTGACCCGCGGCCCGCCGGACAGCGAGCGCCACTTGTACAGCGAGCGCCAGAACCACTCGTCCACCGGCCCGCCGGCCGCCGTCGCCGCGATCTCGACGACCACCGGCCGCAGCCCGGCGAACCACGGCGCGAGCCAGTCGAAGTGCCCGGCCAGCTCGTCGACCCGCCGGGCGAGCAGTGCCCAGTCCTCGGCGGTGCCCTCCAGTCGGACGCGCGGGATCCCGCAGCGGGTCTCCCAGCGGAAGGCGTAGTACGGGCTGACGGCGCCCATCAGCGCGACCAGCGCCGAGGCCTCGTCCGCCGGGGTCGTGGTGGAGAAGCCGGGCCGGAACAGCTCGGCGACCTCCTCGCCGACCGCCGCCGCCAGCGGCTCCCGCACCAGCCGGATCGAGGCCGCCCAGTCCGGGTCCGGGCCGGCCAGGCCGTCGTCCCGGACGGTGATCAAGGCCTGCCCGCCCGGGCCGGCCCCGAACAGCGCCCGGTAGCGCGGTGCGTACATCCGCACGTGCACCGCGACCTCGTGCACCACCGCGTACCAGAGCACGTCCGGTGACAGGCTGAGCGGCACGTGCTCGGCGAAGGCGGTGTGCGCCGCGCGCAGCAGCAGGCTCCAGAGCGGCTCCGGCTCCGGCTCCGACTCCCCGAAGCCCGGGGACTCCGAGGACTCCGAGGACTCCGAGGACTCCGGCTCCCGCCGCGGCGGCTCGACCATCGCCCGCACACTGCGGTGGTGGATCCGGACGTCCGGGCCCGCCACCGCCCGCAGGAACCGCTCGTTCCCGAGGTCCACCGGCTCTCCGGCGGACCCGTGCCGGGCCTCCGGGCCCAGCGGCAACTCGATGATCATCCCGCCCCCAACCGCACCCGCCCGACCACCGGATCAGCCATCCCCCCCCCCGGCGGACGTCAGTCCCGCACGCTCCACCCGCCCGCTCGCAGCGCCGTCGTCAGCGGCGCGACCGCCCCGGGCGCCACCGACAGCTGCACGAACCCGACCTGCTGGCCGGTCGAGTGCTCGATGGCGACGTCCTCGATGTTGACCCCGGCCGCGCCGACCTCGCCGAACAGCCGGCCCAGCTCGCCCGGCTGGTCGCCGAGCACGACCGCGACGGTCTCGTACCGGGTGTGCGGCGAGCCGTGCTTGCCGGGGATGCGGGACTGGCCGTTGTTGCCGCGCCGCATGACCGCCTCGATCCCGGCCGCGCCGGCCCGGCGCTCGCCCTCCGGGGCGGCGTCCAGGGCGCGCAGCGCGGTGACGGTCTCGCCGAGGTCGGCGGCGACCTCCTCCAGGACGTCGGCGACGGCGCCCGCGTTGGCGGACAGGATGTCGACCCACATCCCGGGGTTGGAGGCGGCGATCCTGGTGACGTCCCGGACGCCCTGGCCGGAGAGCCTTATGGCCGTCTCGTCGGCGTGCTCCAGCCGCGCGGCGACCAGCGAGGACACCAGCTGCGGCGCGTGCGAGACCAGGGCGACGGCCCGGTCGTGCTCGGCGGCGTCCATCACGATCGGCATCGCGCCGCAGAGCGCGACGAGCTCCAGGGCGGCGTTGAGCGTCTCGGTGTCGGTGTCCGTGGTCGGGGTGAGCACCCAGGGGCGGCCCTCGAACAGGTCGGCGCGCGCGGCCAGCGGGCCGGAGCGCTCGCGGCCGGCCATCGGGTGGCTGCCGATGTAGTGCGTGGTGTCGCAGCCGAGCGCGAGGACCTCGCTGCGCGGGCCGGCCTTCACGCTGGCCACGTCGGTGTACCAGCGGGCCAGGTCGCGGCGCTGGCAGTCGGCGAGCACCTTGCCGACCAGGGCCGGCGGGACGGCGATGATCGCCAGGTCGACGGGGCCGTCGGCCGGCTCGGTGGTGCCCGCGCCGAGCGAGGACGCGGTGCGCGCGGCGTCCGGGTCGGCGTCCTCCAGGTGGACGGTCAGCCCGCGCGCCGCCAGTGCGAGTGCGGCGGAGGTGCCGATCAGTCCGGTGCCGACGACGACTGCTGTGCGCATGGCGGGTCGCTCTCCTCATCAGGCCGCAACGGGTGCTCGGCGGGCGCCGGGGGCCGGCCGAGGTCTTCCGGGCCCCATCCTCTCGCATCCGTCCCGCCCCGACGTCCACGCCCTCACCGACACCGCCGGGCCGCCGCGTCGCCACACCGCCACCCGCCGCACCACCGCACAGCCCCGCCCCCGCACGGCCACACCCCCGCCCCCGCGCCGGCAACCACCGCGCCCCCACCCCCGTCCCACACAGTGCACACGCCGCGCCCGGGAAATCCGGCGACGCCCGCCCCGGAGCGGGGCACACTGGCCGCCCGGGGACGGCGCGCGGCGGCCCGCGGGGCGCGGCACACCGACCGCCGCCCGGCGGCCAGGCGAACGAGAGGGGTTGCGCATGGATGATCAGGTGGACGATCAGCGGATCGGCGAGGCCGCGCCGCCGGAGGTACCGGCGCACCGGTCCGTCCTGGACTCCGTCGTGGTGTACGCCGAGGGCGCGGTGTGCCGCCGCCGGGCCGTCGTGCCCGTCCCCCCGGACGGGCGGCTGCGACTGACCGGCCTGCCCGACTCCCTGGACGGCCGGACGCTGCGCGCCCGGGTGCTCGCCGGCCCGGCCGGCGCGGCCGTCGCCGAGGCCCGCCTGGACTTCCTCCCCGAGCTCCACGACACCGCCGAACTCCCCGCCCTGCAGCGCGAGTTCGACGAGGCCGCCGAGCGCTGCAGCGCGCTCGCCGAGCGCCGCCGGCTGGTCCTGACCGCGATCGACGAGACCGCCGCCCTGCGCGCCGTCCCTCCGCAGCGCCGGGCGGACGAGCCGCTGCGCCGCACTCCGGCCGAGGCCTGGCTGGAGCTGGCCGAGTTCGTCGACGAGCGACTGTCCGGGCTCCAGCAGCGCGCCGAGGAGCTCACCCGAGAGAGCGAACTCGCCGAACACGAGCGCCAGTTGGCTGCCGACAGACTGGAGCGCGCCTCCACCGCCGAGCACACCCGAGCGGTCGGCACGGACGCCACCGTGCTGATCACCCTCACCGGCACCACCCCCGTACCCGCACCCGACGCCGCCACCACCACAGCCCCCGACCGGGAACTCGAACTGGAACTGGAGTACGGCGTCCCGGCCGCCCGCTGGGTACCCGCCTACCGGCTGAGCTACCGCACCGGCGACGACACCGGCCGCCTGGTCCTGCGCGCCTGCCTCGCCCAGCAGACCGGCGAGGACTGGACCGGCGTCCGGCTCGCCCTGTCCACCGCCGACCTGGACCGCCGCACCGACCTGCCCCGGCTCAACTCGCTGCGGATCGGCCGCAGCCAGCCCGCCCCGCCGCCCTCCGGCTGGCGCGAGCCCCCGGCCGGCCTGTCCGACCTCTTCGCCGGCTACGACGCCGAGGCCCGCGGCCCGCGGCGCCGCCACCGGGGGCACCGGGGCGCCGGCCCCACCGGCCCCCGCCCGGCCGTCCTCGGCGGCGCCCGCCCGATGGCCCGCAGCGGCTCCCTGGCCGCCGACGAGCCGCCGCTGCCGCCGCAGTCCGCGCCCCCGGCGCCCCAGGTGTTCGGTTACGGCTCCGCGGTGCAGGCCGACGCCCTCCCCCCGGAGCCCGCCGCCCCGGCCGCGTTCGCCGGCCCGCCGGCCCCGAGCGCGCCGATCACCCCGACCACCCCGCCCTCCCCCGGCGCCCCCGCCCCGGCCTACGGAGCCCCGCCGCCCGGCATCGCCCCCGGCGCCCCGCTGGAGGCCCGCCGGGCGTACCGCCGGGACGACCACCCCGCCCCGCCCCCGCCGCCCGGCTTCGACCCGGGCGCCCTGCTGCTCGACTACCCCGACCTCGTCCTGGCCGGCCCGGACGCGCCGCACGCCGAGCGCGGCACCCTGAGCCCGCTGCCCGACCGGCTCACCCACGAGGAGTTGGCGCGGGTGACCCCGGGCGGCAGCGGCGGCGAGCACGTCCGCTACCTCACCCTCCCCCGGCACGCCGTCCCGCCCCGCGAGTCGGCCGGCTCCTTCGACCACCGCTTCGACGCGGCCGCCCCCGCCGACATCCCGTCCGACGGCACCTGGCACACCGTCACCGTGGACGAGATCCGGCTCGCGGTCACCCCGGAGTACGTCACCGTCCCGGCCGTCGAGGAGAAGGTGTACGCGACGCTGGTGCTGGCCAACCGCACCGACCGCGCCGTACTGGCGGGCCCGGTGGAGCTCACCGTGGACGACGAGTACCTGCTGACCGCCGCCCTGCCCACGCTCGCCCCGGGCGAGCTGCGCGTCCTGGGCGCCGGCGTCGCCGAGGGCGTCGAGGTGGCGCGCCGCACCGAGCTGCGCGAGTCCGCCACGGGCATGCTGAAGGGCAACAGCACCGTGCTCGACCACCGGGTGCACGTCCAGGTCGCCAACCGGCTCGGCCGCGCCGTCACCGTGGAGGTCCGCGAGCGCGTACCGGTCAGCTCCGACGCCGAGATCCGGATCGAGGAGCGGGCCGACTGGCACGCCGCGGCCGTGTCCACCCGCGAGTGCCCGCCCAGCACCCGGCTCTGGCGGGTGGAACTGCCGCCGGGCGGCCGCGTCGAGCTGGACGGCGGCTACCAGATCAAGATCCCGGCCGGAAAGGCCATCGCCGGCGGAAACCGGAGGAACTGAGAGATGACCGGAGCCACCACCCCCCTCCCCGTCACCGCCGTCACCTGTCTGGAGGACCGCAGCCAGGTCGAGCGCACGACCACGGTCGAACTCGCCGCCGGCGTCCAGCGGTTGCGGTTCGGCCCGGTGACGGCGCTGGCCGTCGACCACACCCTGCGGGCCGAGACCGCGACGCCCGGCACCCGGGTGCTGGAGGCCCGCCTGGTGCGCAGCTGGACGCCGCGCGCCCCGCTGCCGCCCGGCCCGGAGGACTCGGCGCTGCGCCACCGCCTGCACGAGCTGGAGGCGGCCTACCGGCAGGCCGACCAGACCCGCGCCCGGCTGGACGCCCGGCTGGCCCTGCTGGCCCAGCTCTGCGCCGACCTGCTGCGCGAGATCGGCGAGGGCGCCGGCGTCGGCGAGATCGAACGAACCCGCTGGGCAAGGGAGTTGGAGCGCGTCGACGCCGAGCGCGAGCGCTACGGCGAGGAGCTGCGCGCCACCCACTCCCGGCTGCGCCGGCTGGACCAGGAGCGCTCGCAGACGCTGACCGCCATCGACCTGGCCGAGGAGGAGCCGGCCGAGCTGGTCGCCCACCTGGAGCTGACGGTCGAGGCGGACGCCCCCGGCCCGGCCGAACTGACCGTCGCCCACCTGGTGCCCTGCGCGCTGTGGCGCCCCTCCTACCGCGCCACCCTCCGCGGCGGCGCCGGGGGCCCCACCGTCCACCTGGAGTCCGAGGCGGTGGTCTGGCAGCGCACCGGCGAGGACTGGACGGACGTCCGCCTCACCTTCTCCACCGCCCGCTCGGCCCTGGCCACCGACCCGCCCGCCCTCGTCGAGGACGTGCTGGTGCTGCGCGAGCGCACCGACGAGGAGCGCCGCAAGGTCGAGGTGGAGCTGCGCGAGGAGGCGGTCAACACGCTCGGCCCGGCGACCCCGAGCCCGGCGACCGCCGTCCCGGGCGTGGACGACGGCGGCGAGGTGCGGGTGCTGCCCGCACCCGCCCCGGCCACCGTCCCCCCGGACGGCCGGGCGCACCGGGTGCCGCTGGGCGGCTTCACCGCCCCGGCGAGCAGCGAGTACGCCTGCGCGCCGGAGCTGTCCCCGCTGGTCACCCAGGTGGTCCGGTTCCGCAGCACGGCCGGGCACCCGCTGCTGGCCGGCCCGGTCGAGCTGGTCCGCGGCAGCGGCTTCACCGGGCGCGGCGAGCTGCGCTTCACCGCGCCCGGCGCCGAGGCGGAGCTGTCCTTCGGCAGCTCGGACGACTACCGGGTGGTCCGCGAGGCCGAGGAGCGCCGGGCCACCACCGCGCTGTCCGGCCGGCAGACCACCACCCGCACCGTCCGGCTGCACCTGTCCCGCTTCTCCGGCCCGGAGGAGCGCGACGAGCGGGTCGTGGCGGTCCGCGAGCGGGTGCCGGTGTCCGAGGTGTCGGCGGTCGAGGTCCGGCTGCGCAAGGAGGAGTGCGTGCCCGCGCCGGACGCCTTCGACGCCGAGGGCATCGTCCGCTGGGACGTCCCGCTCGGGCCGGGCGCCCACCGCACGCTCACGCTGGTGTACGAGGTCTCCGCCGCCGCCAAGGTGGCCGGGCTCTGACCGGCCCCGCCGGGGACCACCCGGCGGGGTCCGTGACGGCCGCTCAGGAACAACGAGAACGAACCGGGTACAAAAGGAACATGATCCTCCACCTCGCCCCCCTGGACGACTGGCTGGCCGACCCCGGCCGCCCGTACGCCGCCGCCTCGCTGCTCACCGACGGGTTCATCCACTGCTCGCCGGACGAGCAGACCGCGCTCGCCGTGGCCAACGCCTTCTTCGCCGACACCCCCGACCCGCTGATGGTGCTGCTGATCGAGGAGTCGCTGGTGGAGCCGATGGTCAAGTGGGAGGCCCCGCACGGCGCCCCGCCGCCCGGGGCCACCCCCGGCGTGACCTTCCCGCACGTCTACGGCCGGCTGAACCGCTCCGCCGTGGTCGGCCTGCAGAAGGTCGAGCGCGGCCCGGACGGCCGCTGGGCCTCCCTCAGCCCCTGGAGCTGAAGCCCAGCGCCGAAACCCCGGAGCTGAACCCCCCAGAGCTGAACCCCCCAGCGCCGGAGCCCCCGACCGGGAGCCCCGGAGCCGGGCGCGCCGACTACAGCCACCCCCGCTCCCGGGCCGCCATCCCGGCCTGGAAGCGGGTGGTGGCACCGAGCGAGCGCATCAGGCTCTGCAGCCGCCGCTGGGTGGTGCGGGCGCTCCAGCCCAGCGAGCGGGCGATCGACTCGTCGGTGAGGCCGGCCGCGAGCAGGCCGAGCAGCTTGCGGTGGTCGGCCTCGGGCTCCAGCGAGGCCTCCCCGGTGCCGATCGCGGCCTGCAGCTGGACGGCCCGCTCCCACTCCGCCTCGAACAGCGTGTCCAGCGCCTGCAGCAGCGCGGAGGGGTGGATGACGTACGCGGCGTCCAGCACGCTGTCGCCGACGCTGATCGGGATGATCGCCATCCGGTCGTCCGACATGATCATCTTCATCGGCAGGCTCGGCCGCACCCGCGCCTCCTCGCCGTCCGCGACGCCGACCAGGATGTTCCGCTCCAGCCGCCCGGGCCAGGCCACCGCCTCCCGGTCGTAGACCGTCCGGACCTTCAGCCCCTCGCGCAGCCGCCGCCGCTGCAGCGGCATCGGCGCCACCGGGTCCTGGATGTACGGCGGCCGGTCGAAGCCGCGCACCTGGTACTGGCTGGTCTCGGTCATGTGCTCCAGCCGCTGGGCGATCGCCTCGCCGCCGGTCAGCACCTCCACCGAGTGCGCCGGGTCGGTGTACCGCGAGGCCTCCCGGAAGGCGTCCATCAGCCGGTGCATCTCGGCCCGGGCCTGCCGCAGCTCGGACTCCCGGTGGCCGATCAGGGTGCCGATCGCGACGTCGGGGGCGACGGGCAGGTAGCGCTGCCGGTCCACCGGCGCGCGGGTGGCCATGCCCTGCTGCGCCAGCCGGTCCAGCGCGCGCACGCTCTGCTGCAGCGTCAGGCCGCAGCCGGCCGCCAGCTCCTCCGCGGTGGACTGCGGGCTGGCCACCAGCGCCGCGTAGACCTGCCCGTCCGGCTCGGCCAGTCCCAGTGCGCTGAGCGGTGCTTCGGACACGACGCCGTCTCCCCCTGTTCGCCCCTGATCGCCCCCACCGACGACGGCGCTGGCGCAACCCCGCCACGCGGCCCGGTGGCGGCCCGGTGGCCATCCTCTGCCACGGATCACCCGCTGACAAGGCCGTGACCAGCGGTTGCGTCCCGGCTCACACACGACGCGGAGGGTCCCCCGCCACCACGGGCGGGGGACCCTCCGACGAACAACGCGTGAGGACCGGGGCCTACAGGCCGACCTCGCGCATCAGCTGGCCGACCTCCGGGTTGGTCAGGCGGCGCAGCCAGCCCGACTTCTGGTCGCCGAGCGCGATCGGCCCGAAGTGCGTGCGGACCAGCTTCTCGACCGGGAAGCCGGCCTCGGCCAGCATCCGGCGGACGATGTGCTTGCGGCCCTCGTGCAGGGTCACCTCGACGAGGTAGTTCTTGCCGACGTTGGAGACCACCTTGAAGCTGTCGGCGCGGGCGAAGCCGTCCTCCAGCTCGATGCCCTGGGCCAGCTGCTTGCCCAGGTCGCGCGGGATCGGGCCCTGGATGGCGGCCAGGTAGGTCTTGGTGACGCCGTACCGCGGGTGGGTGAGGCGGTGGGCCAGCTCGCCGTGGTTGGTGAGCAGGATGATGCCCTCGGTCTCGGTGTCCAGGCGGCCGACGTGGAACAGCCGGGTCTCCCGGTTGGTCACGTAGTCGCCGAGGCACTGGCGGCCGTCCGGGTCCTCCATGGTGGAGACCACGCCGGCCGGCTTGTTCAGCGCGAAGAACAGGTACGACTGGGTGGCGACGGTCAGGCCGTCCACCTTGATCTCGTCGTTGGCCGGGTCGACCCGCTTGCCCTGCTCGGTGACGAGCTTGCCGTTGACCTCGACGCGGCCCTGCTCGATCAGCTCCTCGCAGGCGCGACGGCTGCCCATGCCGGCCCGGGCCAGCACCTTCTGCAGGCGCTCGCCCTCGGGCTCGCCGAAGGTCTTCGGCAGCTTGACGGCCGGCTTGTCGTGCCGGGCGAGGACGGCGTCCTCGATCTTGGCCTGCAGCTCGCGGGAGCGCTGCGGCTGGCGGCGCGGGTCGCCCGGGGCGCCCTGGCCCTCGCGGCGCGGGCGCGGGGCCGGGCCGGGGCGCCGGCCGCTGAAGCCGCCGCGGGCGGGGGTGGCGTTCGGGCCGCCGCCGTACTCGGGGCGGTCGTACTTGCGCTCCTCGGGCCGCAGCGGGCGGTCCGGGTAGCGGCGGTCGTCGCGCCGGTCGTCCCGACGACGGTCGTCCCGCCCGTACGAGCCGGAGCCGCCTCCGTACGAGGAGCCACCCCGCGAGCCGCCGCCGGAGCCGCCGCCGTACGAGGAGCCGCCCCGCGAGCCGCCGCCGGAGGAGGAGGACCCGCCGCGCGAGCCCCCGTACGAGGAGCCGCCGCCCGAGCCACCGCCGTACGAACCTCCGCGCGAGCCCGAGCCGCCGCGGCCGCCGCCACTGCCGCCGTAGGAGCCGCCCCGGCCGCCCCCGCCCTGTCCGCCGCGGCCGCTGCCGCCGCCACTGCCGTTCCTGCCGTTGCCACTGCTGCGCATCAAAATGTCCGTACGTCGTTTTCCGTCTGGGCCGTGCGGTCGTCTCGGCCGACCTCACCGCCCCCTACCGATCGGGCGCAGCCCGATCGGCCTCGCCACTGCCGTCCGCGGCCTGCGCGGCAGCGGCGGCGACCGCCTCCGCGATCATCGTGCCCTCCAGGGACTCCGCTTCCACGTCGTCGACCTCGGGCAGGAAGGGTGCGAGTTCCGGCAGCTCGTCCAGGCCGCGGAGCCCCATCCGTTCCAGGAAGTAGTTCGTCGTCCGATACAGGATCGCACCTGTTTCGGGCTCGGATCCGGCCTCTTCCACCAGTCCTCGCTGTACCAGGGTACGCATCACGCCGTCACAGTTCACACCGCGGACGGCGGAAACCCGGGATCTGGACACCGGCTGCCGGTAGGCGACCACCGCCAGGGTCTCCAATGCGGCCTGGGTGAGCCGGGCCTGCTGGCCGTCCAGCAGGTAGCGGTCGACGGCCGGCGCGCAGCCCTCCCGGCTGTAGAAGCGCCAGCCGCCGGCGACCAGCCGCAGGTCGAAGCCCCGCCCCTGGGCGGTGTACTCGGCGGACAGGTCGCGCAGCGCGGCCGCCACCTCGGCCCGGGGGCACTCCAGCACGCCGGCCAGCCGTTCCTCCCCGGCGGGCTCGTCGACGACCATCAGGATCGCCTCCAGCGCGGCCCGCAGCTCCGGGTCCGCGGCCCGCGGTGCGTCGGAGGTCGGCGGGGCCGACTTCTGGTGCCCGACCCGGGCCTCGCCGCCCTCCGGAGCGTCCGCGGCGGGCGCCTCCGGCAGCAGCTCGAAGGCCGGCTCCAGCCACTCGCCGTCCCGCGGCTGCCCGGGCAGCCCGAGCGGGCGCCGCACCGGCCGCCCGCCCCCGTCGCTCGCACCGCTCATCCGCGTCCGTCCTCCTGGCTCTTCCCGGTCCCGCCCGCCGGGCCGTCGAACTCGTCCGTCACCTCGACCGGGCCCCGGCCCGGCTCGGCGACCCAGCGCACCCGCAGCTCGCCGAGCGCCTCCGGCTGCGCGAAGTCGAGCGCCTTCTCCCGGTACAGCTCCAGCAGCGCCAGGAAGCGGGCGACCACCACCAGGGTGTCCGGCGCGTCCGCCACCAGCTGTTGGAAGGAAGCCTCGCCCAGCTCGGTCAGCAGCCGCACCACCAGCCCGGCCTGCTCGCGGACGCTGACCGGCGGGGTGTGGATGTGGTCCACGTACACCACCGGCCGCGGCCTGGGCTCCATCGCCTTGGCCGCGAGTTCGGCCAGCCGCTGCGGCCCGATGGTGAGGACGACCTCGGGCAGCAGCGCGGCGTGCCGGGGCTCCAGGGCCGCGGAGCGCGGCCGGCGCAGCAGCTCGGCGGCCCAGCGCTCGCCGAACAGCGCCGCGGCCCGCTTGTAGGCCCGGTACTGCAGCAGCCGGGCGAACAGCAGGTCCCGGGCTTCCAACAGGGCGAGGTCCGCCTCGTCCTCGACCTCGGCGACGGGCAGCAGCCGGGCGGCCTTGAGGTCGAGCAGGGTGGCGGCGACGACCAGGAACTCGGTGGCGGCGTCGAGGTCCCAGTCCGGCCCCATCGCCCGGATGTGCGCCATGAAGTCGTCCGTCACGGTGGCCAGCGCCACCTCGGTGACGTCCAGCTTGTGCTTGGCGATCAGGCTCAGCAGCAGGTCGAAGGGGCCTTCGAAGTTGTCCAGCCGCACCCGGAAGCCGCCCCGCGACGGGTCCTCGGTCGCGTTCGCGGTGCTGGCGGCTGGTTCGGTGGTGCTCGGCATGGCGGTCCATCTTCACCCGGACCGGCCACCGGCCCCGCCCCGGGGCCGCCGACACGCCGCCCGGCGGATGCCCGGCGGTTGCCCGGCGCACGCCCGGTCGGCGCGCCGCCGCGCCCGGCGGGTCAGCGCCCGCGCAGCCGCCGGACCAGGATCGAGGCCTCGCCGCGCTGCTCCAGGTCGGCCAGGACGACCGCGATGGCCTCCCGGACGATCCGCCCGCGGTCCACGGCCAGGCCGTGCTCGCCGCGCAGCACCAGCCGGGCGTGTTCGAGGTCCATCAGTTCCTCGGCGGACACGTACACGGTGATCTTCTCGTCGTGCCGCTCGCGCCCGCTCGGGCGGCGCGGCGCGCGGGCGCGCGGGCGGGCGCGCCCGGCGGCGGTGCCGGGCTGCTCCTCGGCCCCGCCGGGGTGCTGGCGGGCACCCTGGCCCCCTGCGGCCGCCGTGGCGGGCCGCTGCGCGGGCGCCGGCACCCCGGCGGCCTGCTGCTGCTCGGAGGGCTGCTGACGGTCGTCCTGGGGCCCCTGGGCGCCCGGGACGGCCCCGGCGCCCTCGGCGCCCTCGGCGCCGTTGACGGTCCGCGCGGTCTCCGGTCTGGATGCCTCGACGGCCGGACGCGGCGCGAGGGACGGCGACAGCGCCATCCCGCCGGTGGTCCGGAACAGCTCGTCGGCACCCGGGAGACTCACTCGGCGGGGCGGCACCGGTCGAGCACCTCCCTGGCGAGCTGGCGGTAGGCGGCGGCACCCACCGAGTTGGTGGCGTACGTGGTGATCGGCTCGCCGGCGACGGTGGTCTCCGGGAAGCGCACGGTCCGCCCGATGACGGTGTGGAAGACGTGCTCGCCGAACGCCTCGACGACGCGCGCCAGCACCTCGCGGCTGTGCACGGTGCGCGAGTCGTACATGGTCGCGAGGATGCCGTCCAGGCGCAGCTCGGGGTTGAGCCGTTCGCACACCTTCTCGATGGTCTCGGTCAGCAGCGCGACACCGCGCAGCGCGAAGAACTCGCACTCCAGCGGCACGATCACGCTGTGAGCGGCCGTCAGCGCATTGACCGTCAGCAGGCCCAGCGAGGGCTGGCAGTCGATGATGACGTAGTCGTAGTCGGGCAGCAGCGGCTTCAGGGCGCGCGCCAGCGCGGACTCCCGGGCCACCTCGCTGACCAGCTGCACCTCGGCGGCGGAGAGGTCGATGTTGGAGGGCAGCAGGTCCATGCCGGGCACGGCCGTCTTGAGCAGCACCTCGTCGGCCGTCAGGCCCCGCTCCATGAGCAGGTTGTAGACGGTGACGTCCAGCTCCATCGGGTTGACGCCCAGTCCGACCGAGAGCGCGCCCTGCGGGTCGAAGTCGACGAGCAGCACCCGGCGGCCGTACTCGGCCAGCGCCGCGCCCAGGTTGATGGTCGACGTGGTCTTGCCGACGCCGCCCTTCTGGTTGCACATGGCGATGATCTGGGCGGGGCCGTGCTCGGCGACCGGCGCGGGGATCGGGAAGTACGGCTGCGGACGACCGGTGGGGCCGATCCGCTCGCGGCGCTGGCGCGCGGCGTCCGGGGCCAGTGTGGCGGCGTACTCCGGGTCCGGCTCGTACTCGGCGTCCGGGTCGTCGTAGGCGCCGTAGGCGAACTCGCCGTAGGCCAGGCCGTAGGCCGCCAGGTCGGCGTCGTGATCGGTCACCGTGGTCACCTGCGCTGTGTTCTGGCGAGCTTCGAAGGTACGGAGTGCGACCGAGCCGACCTCGGCCGAGCCCACGGAGGGCTGCCGGGCCCCGGGCTCCTCACTCGGCTGGCCGGCGGTGAGTTCCGCCAGTCCTGGCTGACCACCCCCGGGAGCAATTGTCGACTCATTCACAAGTCGTCTTACCTCCTTGGGATTCCAGGACTCTATGTCGATTCGTCAGCGTGGCAGCATGCCGACGGTTTGCGACTCTAGGCCGTTTCAGGCGTTCGCAGCAACACAATCCACGGTAGAGGGCCGTATGTGTCGACTCTCGGCCGGGCTGCTGTCAAGGGATCAGCGGGTCATCGAGCCCGAGGTTCCCGCACGCGGGTGCGGTCGGGTGACACGACCGACCGAAATTGACGACAGAGCGACCCGCCCGGGCCACCCGCCGTTCGCGGGCACGGCGAAGCCCCCGACCCGAGGGGATCGGATCGGGGGCGAACGACCGCCGTGCGGTCAGGGGGTTCAGGCGAGCACGCTCTCCAGCGTGACCGACTCCAGGCCGAAGGCCTCGGCGACGGCCGGGAAGGTGATCTGACCCTCGTGCACGTTCAGGCCCTTGGCGAGCGCGGCGTCGCGGCGCAGCGCCTCCTTCCACCCGCGGTTGGCCAGCTCGACGACGTACGGCAGCGTCGCGTTGGTCAGCGCGTAGGTGGAGGTGTTCGGGACGGCGCCCGGCATGTTCGCCACGCAGTAGAACACGGAGTTGTGGACCTGGAAGGTCGGCTCGGCGTGCGTGGTCGGGTGCGAGTCCTCGAAGCAGCCGCCCTGGTCGATGGCGATGTCGACGAGCACGGAGCCCGGCTTCATCCGGGAGACCAGCTCGTTGGTGACCAGCTTCGGGGCCTTGGCGCCCGGGATCAGCACGGCGCCGATGACCAGGTCGGCCTCGATGACGGCCTTCTCCAGCTCGAAGGAGTTGGACATGATGGCCTTGATCTTCGTGCCGAAGATGCGGTCGGCCTCGCGCAGCTTGTTGATGTCGCGGTCGAGCAGGGTCACGTCGTAGCCCATGCCGATGGCGATGGTGGCCGCGTGCCAGCCGGAGACGCCACCGCCGATGACGACGGCCTTGGCCGGGTGGGTGCCGGGCACGCCGCCGGGCAGCACGCCGCGGCCGCCGGCCGGGCGCATCAGGTGGTACGAGCCGACCTGCGGGGCCAGCCGGCCCGCGACCTCGGACATCGGGGCGAGCAGCGGCAGCGCGCCGTTGGCCAGCTGCACGGTCTCGTAGGCGATGGCGGTGGTGCCGGAGGCGACCAGCGCGTCGGTGCCGGCCCGGTCGGCCGCCAGGTGCAGGTAGGTGAAGAGGGTCTGACCCTTGCGCAGCCGGTGGTACTCGGAGGCGATGGGCTCCTTGACCTTCAGCAGCAGGTCGGCGGTGGCCCACACCTCGTCGGCGGTGGGGAGGATGGTGGCGCCGGCGGCCACGTACTCCTCGTTCGGGATCGAGGAGCCGACACCGGCGTTGTCCTCGATGTAGACCTCGTGTCCGTTGCGGACCAGCTCATGCACGCCGGCGGGCGTGATGGCCACGCGGTACTCGTGGTTCTTGACCTCGCGGGGGATGCCGACCTTCACGACTGAACACGTCCTCTTGCCATGGGGGACCTACCGGAGAAGACCGGCGGGCGGCGCGCGCGTGGGGAAGCCTCCGGGCATGCCCGTGGCAGGGATCGCTGCGCGACTGACTTCGAGTGTAATGAAGCCCAGTCGGCCTGTCAGCCTTCCAAAGTGAATAAATTTTCCGGATGCATTGGCAGGTTCGTAGGCTTCCCCTACCGCTTACCCACTCAATACGCGCCAACCCGACAACTACGACGATACTCCCGAAATACCCCTCACCACCCGCTGCCGACCCGTTCCCGCAGGTCTGCGAGGGCCGCCCCGACCGCCTCCCGGCCGCGCTCGTCGCCGAGCCGGCGCAGCACCGCGAGCGCCGCCCGGTACTCCCGGTCGGCCTCCTCGAAACGGCGCTGGGCGGTGTGCGCCTCGGCCACCCGGGCCAGCAGCCGGGCCTCCGCCGCCTGGTCGCCGAGCGACTGCCGCAGGCCGAGCGCCCGCCCGTACCAGTCCGCGGCGCGCACCGCGTCGCCGAGCGCCCGGTGGCAGCCGGCCGCACCCTCCAGGGCCCGGGCGCAGAGCGGTTCGTCCCCGACCGCACGGGCGTGCTCCAGCGCGGCCCGGTAGTGCCCGGCGGCCTGCTCCCAGCGGCCCGCCGCCACCTGCAGGTCGCCCAGGTTGAGCAGCGCGGCCGAGGCCCGGCGCGGCCGGCCGTTGCGCTCGGCGACGGTCAGCACCAGCTCGTGCAGCCGGTACAGGTCCGCGGGGGCGGCGGCGCCGGTCAGCGGCAGCGCCCGCAGCAGCGCGGTGACCAGCCGCCCGGCCGAGCCGTCCAGATCGCCCTGGCCGATCGCGTCGGCCACCGCGCCCAGCAGCAGCTCCCGCTCGCCGAGCAGCCACTGCCGGGCGTGCGCGGCCGAGTGCAGCCGCAGCGCGGCGGGCAGCGGCTCCGGGGCCGGGCCGGAGGCCGGGTCGAGCAGGGCACGGGCGGTGTCGGTGAGCCGGACCAGCCGCTCCAGCAGCCGGGCTCGGGCCAGCTCGGTCTCGGCGGGCCGGTCCTCCCGCTCGCGCAGCCGCACCAGCCGCGGGTAGAGCCGCCCGGGCACCCGGTAGCGCGGGGTGCCGTCCTCGGCGGGCGCCTCCTCGCCGAGCAGCTCCCGCTCGGCGAGCGCGGCCAGTGTCGCGGCCGCCTCCGGCGCCGGGCAGCCGACCAGGGCGGAGGCGGTCCGGGGGTCGGCGGTCTGCGCCGGGGCCAGCGTCAGGGCGCGCAGCATCCGGGCCCGGGCGGGCGGCAGCGTGCGGTAGAGCAGGGTGAAGGCGCCGATCAGCGGGTCGGTGTCGGGGACGGGCACCGGCTCGGCCGGCTCCGGCGCGGGCTTCACCCAGCCGGCCGGCCCGGCGGCCCCGGCCTCCTGCTGCCCCTTCCCCTCCTTACCCGCCGCCTCCTGCGCCTCCTGCGGCGTCGGCGGCTTCTCGGCCTTCTCCGCCTTCACCGCCTTGACGGGCTTGACGGGCTTCGGCGCCGTCCTGGCCTCGGCCGCCGGCGCGGACTCGACGGTCGGCCCGGCCGGGCCGGCGTCCCCCTTCACCGGCGGCGCCGCCTCCTCCGCCACCGCCCGGTGCAGCTCCCGCGCCGCCTCCGTCACCGCGCTCTTCGGGCTGGCCCGCAGCCAGCCCGCCATCAGCCGCAGCGCGGCCGGGCGGGACGCGCAGGCCTCGGCCAGGTCGGCGCCGCCGACCGGGTCGCAGGAGATCCGGGTGCCGCCGACCAGGTCGGCCAGCAGCTCGCCGGCGGCCCGCCGGTCCAGCCCGCCGAGGATCACCGGATCGATGTCCTCGATCCCGGTGAGCGGCCCGGCCGTGGTGGCGAGCACCAGGCAGCCCGGCTCCTCGGCGAGCAGCGGCCACAGCTGCCCGGCGTCCCGGACGTCGTCGAGCAGCAGCAGCACCCGCCGCCCGGCCAGCGCCGCGCGCAGCGCGACGCAGCCGGGCTCGTCCCGCCCGTCCTCGGCGGCGCCGGGCAGCGGCACGGCCGCCTCCGGGTCCAGCTGCTCCAGCAGCAGCCGCGCGGCCCGGGCGGGCGGCACCCGGGAGCCGTCCGGGGCGGACAGCCGGGCGAACAGCACGCCGTCCGGGTAGTCGGCGGCGGTGGTACGGGCGAAGCGGACGGCGAGCGCCGTGCGGCCGGAGCCGGGCCGCCCGGCCAGCACCAGCACCGGGCAGCGCCCGCTGGCCGGACGGGCGGCGGCGGCCCGCAGCGCGGCGAGCTCGGAGCGCCGCCCGACGAACAGCGTCGGCCCGGCGGGCAGCCGTTCCAGTCCGGGGGCGAGCCCGGCGGGCGCGTCGGAGCCGGGGTCCATCGTCGCGGTCTTCCTCGCCACCCGTGCCACTCCCGCTGTCCTCCGGCGCTCGGCATCCGGCGCTCACCGCGCTCGGCGCGGGCGGCCCGGAACGGGCGCCCTGTCTGCGAAGCGTAGTTCGACCGGCCGATCAGCCGAGGTGCCATCCGGTCGTACGAACCGGCGAATCACCCGGGCGAATCAACGGGCCGGAGGGAGTGCCCCCGGATCAGGCGGTGAAGGGCCGGGCCGGCCACGGCGCGTCGGCCGGGCGCAGCCCGTCCAGACCGGCCGGGGAGGTGAGCGCGGCGTGCACCGCGAGGGTGCCGGTGATCAGCGTGGGGTTGTGCAGCCGCCCGGCGTGGATCAGCCGGATCAGCTCCGGCACCGGCACCCAGGCGAGCTCGATCTGCTGCTCCTCGCCCTCGGCCTGGTAGCGCTCGCCCTCGGCGGCCGACAGGTCGGTGGCCAGGAACATCCGCAGCGCCTCGTCGGTGCCGCCCGGGGAGGTGTAGTAGTCGGCGAGGATCCGCCAGCTGTCGGCCTTGCAGTGCGCCTCCTCGTACAGCTCCCGCTGGGCGGCGTGCCACGGGTTCTCGCCGGGCACGTCGAGCAGGCCGGCCGGCAGCTCCCACAGCCGCTGGCGGACGGGGTGGCGGTACTGGCGCAGCACCAGCACCCGCTGCTCCTCGTCGAGGGCGAGCACCGAGACCGAGCCCGGGTGGGTCTGGTAGTCGCGGCGGGCCCAGCTGCCGTCCGGCATCAGGACCTCCTCGCTGCGCACACCCGTGACCTTGCCCTGGAACGGCGTCCGGCTGTCGCGGACCTCCCACTCCTCGGCCGCGTCGGCGATCCCCTGGCCGCTCTGCTCGTCCATCGCACTCCCCTTTTCGTCAGTACGACACAATCTAACGCCGAACGGCGGCCCCGCGGGAATCGCGGGGCCGCCGTACGGTGAACGACCGGGGGCCGAGAAGAAGGGCGGCTGCTACTCGGCGGCCGAGGTCTTGATCTCGATGGCCGCCTTGACCAGGCCCGCGAACAGCGGGTGCGGGCGGGTCGGGCGGGACTTCAGCTCCGGGTGGGCCTGGGTGGCCACCAGGTAGGGGTGCACCTCGCGCGGGTACTCGACGTACTCGACCAGGTCGCCCTTGGGAGAGAGGCCGGAGAACTGCAGGCCGGTCTTCTCCAGGTCCGCGCGGTAGGCGTTGTTGACCTCGTAGCGGTGGCGGTGGCGCTCCTCGACGTACTGCTCGCCGCCGTAGACCTCACGGACGATCGAGCCCTCGGCGAGCTTGGCCGGGTACAGGCCCAGGCGCATGGTGCCGCCCAGGTCGCCCTTGCCGTCGACGATGGCCAGCTGCTCGGCCATGGTGGAGACGACCGGGTGCTTGGCGGCGGCGTCGAACTCGGTGGAGTTCGCCTCGGGCAGGCCGGCCAGGTTGCGGGCGGCCTCGATGACCACGCACTGCAGGCCCAGGCACAGGCCGAGCAGCGGGACCTTGTTCTCGCGGGCGTAGGTGATCGCGCCGACCTTGCCGTTGACACCGCGGTCGCCGAAGCCGCCGGGGATGCAGATCGCGTCGACGTCGCCGAGCTGCGCCTGGGCGCCCTCGGGGGTCTCGCAGTCGTCCGAGGTGACCCACTTGATCTCGACCCGGGCGTTGTTGGCGAAGCCGCCGGCGCGCAGCGCCTCGGTCACCGACAGGTAGGCGTCCGGCAGGTCGATGTACTTGCCGACCAGGGCGACCTTGACGATGTGCTGCGGCTCGTGGACGCGGCGCAGCAGGTCGTCCCAGGTGGTCCAGTCCACGTCACGGAACGGCAGGTCGAGGCGGCGCACCACGTAGGCGTCCAGGCCCTCGCCGTGCAGCACCTTCGGGATGTCGTAGATCGACTTGGCGTCGATGGCCGCGACCACGGCCTCCTCGTCCACGTCGCACATCATCGAGATCTTGCGCTTGATCGCCTGCGGGACCTCGCGGTCGGCGCGCAGCACGATGGCGTCCGGCTGGATGCCGATGTTGCGCAGGGCGGCCACCGAGTGCTGGGTGGGCTTGGTCTTCAGCTCGCCCGAGGGGCCGATGTACGGCAGCAGGGAGACGTGCACGAAGAAGACGTTGTCCCGGCCGACCTCGTGGCGGACCTGGCGGACGGCCTCCAGGAACGGCAGCGACTCGATGTCGCCGACGGTGCCGCCGACCTCGGTGATCACCACGTCGACGTCCTCGGTCGCCATCCGGCGGATCCGGGACTTGATCTCGTTGGTGATGTGCGGGATGACCTGGACGGTGTCGCCCAGGTACTCGCCGCGGCGCTCCTTGGCGATGACCGTCGAGTACACCTGGCCGGTGGTGACGTTCGCCGAGCCGTGCAGGTTGGTGTCGAGGAAGCGCTCGTAGTGACCGATGTCCAGGTCGGTCTCGGCGCCGTCGTCCGTGACGAAGACCTCACCGTGCTGGAACGGGTTCATGGTGCCCGGGTCCACGTTGAGGTACGGGTCGAGCTTCTGCATCGTCACGCGCAGGCCGCGGGCCTTGAGCAGCGCGCCGAGGCTGGAGGCGGTCAGCCCCTTGCCGAGCGAAGAGGCGACACCCCCGGTGACGAAGAGGTGCTTGGTCGTCACGGCGCGGCCGTTCGCTGCCTTGCCGGAATGGGGCTGTGCCAAGAGGGGGCTCCCGTGGGTCGCGTGTCGAAGGTGACGTGGTGGGAGGCTCACGGGGTCGCCGGGCGACGGGAGGCCGTTGCGGTGTGCACGGCGCTCGGGGGGTCGTCGGTTCGGCTGGTCCGGGGCGTTTGATCCCACCGGTCCACGGGATACCAGGGTAACAGTGCCTCGGCATGGTCGCCTTCCGGCCCGCCCGGCCCGCACCACCGGCGCGCGCGGGGCGCACCACCGGCGCACCACCGGCCGCACCCGTCCCACCGGTCGCACTCCGGTCGGACCGGGCCACTCCGCGGCCCCGGATGGCACTCCGTACGGGCCATGGTGCCCCCTCCTAGGGGACCACCCGGAGGTGATCCTTCCGGGCCATCCTGGCGGCCGGGCCCGCGATGCACGGCATTTCCGCCGAATTGCGGGGCCACACGAGGCTGCGCCCGCGTGCTTCGCCCCTTTCGTCCGTCGTAAGCTGCACGGACGCATCGCCGACAGCACGAGCACGCGGAGGGCGTGGGAGGGTCAGGCGCTCCCGGTCCCCGATGCGCGACCGGACCTCCCCGTATTCCAGCTCCTCCCCACCCACCTCAGGGGCCCACCGAGCCCCGCGCGGACACTCCAGCAAGGCCCGCCACCACCCTCCGGCGGGCCGGACGTCCCGGGGTGGATCTCCGGCCCCGCAGACCGCTCGCTCCCCCGGATCGCCGATGCGTCCTGACCACATTGCGAACTGGAGATCCACGTGGCCGGCCGTATCGAGGACTACGCACTCATCGGGGACATGCAGACCGCTGCCCTGGTCAGCAGGGACGGGGCGGTGGACTGGCTCTGCCTTCCCCGCTTCGACTCACCGGCCGTGTTCGCCGGCCTCCTCGGCACCGATGAACACGGCTTCTGGCGGATCGGCCCGGCCGAAGCCGTCCTGAGCGACGTCCCGGCCGCCGCAACCGCGGCCGCCGACGCACCCGCCGCGGCCGCCGGCCGGGTCCGCCTCGCCGACACCGTCGAGCTGCGCGTCCCGCCGCCCACCGCCGCCGCCCCCGCCGTCCCCGCCGACCGCCGCCGCTACCGGGGCGACTCGCTGATCCTGGAGCAGGAGTGGGACTCCCAGGGCGGCACCGTCCGGGTGATCGACTTCATGCCGCCGCGCCCGCTGGCCGGCCGGGACGCCGTCCCGCAGGTGATCCGGATCGTCGAGGGCGTGGCCGGCACCGTCCGGATGCGCTCGGCGCTGCGGATGCGCTTCTCCTACGGCCGGGTGGTGCCCTGGGTGCACCGGGTCGAGCAGGCGGACGGCGGCCACCGCACCGTGGCCGTCGCCGGGCCCGACTCGGTCTGGCTGGACGGCGAGGCCGAGACCTACGGGCGCGACCTCACCACCTACGCCGACTTCACCGTCACCGCCGGCGAGCGGATCGCCTTCGCCCTCACCTGGCAGGCCTCCCACCTCGACCCGCCGGCCGTCCCGGACGCCGAGGAGATGCTCGACGCCACCGCGGACTTCTGGCACGAGTGGGCCGCCCAGTGCACCTACCAGGGCCCCTACCGCGAGGCCGTGATCCGCTCGCTGATCACCCTCAAGGGCCTCACCTACGCCCCCACCGGCGGCATCGTCGCCGCCCCCACCACCTCGCTGCCCGAGGACATCGGCGGCGAGCGCAACTGGGACTACCGCTACACCTGGCTGCGCGACGCCGCGATCACCCTCTCCTCGCTGCTGCGCACCGGCTACCGCGAGGAGGCCCGCGCCTGGCGCGAGTGGCTGCTGCGGGCCGTCGCCGGGGACCCGGAGAACCTGCAGATCATGTACGGCATCGCCGGCGAGCGCGAGCTCACCGAGTCCTCGCTGGACTGGCTGCCCGGCTACGAGGGCTCCCAGCCCGTCCGGATCGGCAACGGCGCCGCCGGGCAGCTCCAACTCGACGTCTACGGCGAGGTGGTGGAGGCCCTGCACCTGGCCCACATGACCGGCCTGGTCCGCAACGACCACGCCCACCACCTCCAGCTGCGCCTGATCGAGTACCTGGAGGACCACTGGCAGAACCCGGACGAGGGCATCTGGGAGGTCCGCGGCCCGCGCCGGCACTTCGTCCACTCCAAGGTGATGGCCTGGGTCGCCGTCGACCGCACCATCAAGCTGCTGGAGCAGACCCCCGAGGACGCGCCCGCCGGCGGCCACCTGGAGCGCTGGCGCGAACTGCGCGACACCATCCACCGGGACGTCTGCGAGAGGGGCTACGACCCGGAGCGCAACACCTTCACCCAGTACTACGGCGGCAAGGAGCTGGACGCCTCGCTGCTGCTCATCCCGCAGGTCGGCTTCCTGCCGCCGGACGACAAGCGGGTGATCGGCACCATCGAGGCGATCCAGCGCGAACTGTCCACCGAGGACGGCTTCGTGCTGCGCTACCCCACCCACGACGAGAGCGGCAACAACGTCGACGGCCTGTCCGGCCACGAAGGCGCCTTCCTGGCCTGCTCGTTCTGGCTCGCCGACGACCTGGCGATGATCGGCCGGGTGCAGGAGGCCCGCGAGCTGTTCGACCGGCTGCTGGCGCTGCGCAACGACCTCGGGCTGCTCGCCGAGGAGTGGGACCCGCGGCTCAAGCGCCAGGTCGGCAACTTCCCGCAGGCCTTCAGCCACGTCCCGCTGATCGACACCGCCCTGCGGCTGACCGCCTGCGGCGCCGCCTACCTGTCGGCCCAGCCGGACGGCCTGGCCGCCGACCGGGCCGAGCGGGCGACGGTCTAGGACCTCTGCACCAACTCGTCGTAGGTGCTGAGCACCTGGGCGACGGTGGCGGCCTCGTCCGGCCAGGTCTCGGCCTGCTGCCGGCCGGCCGCCGCCAGGCGCTCCCGGCGGGCCGGGTCGGCGAGCAGCTCGCGCAGCGCCCGGCCGAGCGCGGCCGCGTCGCCGGAGGGCACCAGCACGGCGGCGTCGCCGACCAGTTCGGGGATGCCGCCGACCGCGGTGGCGACCACCGGCACACCGGCCCGCATCGCCTCCTGCACCACCAGCGAGCGGGCCTCCCAGCGGCTGGAGACCACCACCACGTCGGCGGCGGCCAGCAGGTCGGGCACGTCCGTGCGGTAGCCGAGCAGCCGCACGGGCAGCTGCTCGGCGGCCACCCGCTCGCGCAGCGGGCCCGCCTCCGGGCCGTCCCCGGCGAGCAGCACCAGCGGCCCGGGGGCCGGGGCGCCCAGGTCGCGGGTGGCGTCCAGCAGCAGTCCGAAGGCCTTCTGCGGGACGAGCCGGCCGACGCCGAGCACCAACGGACGGTCCGGGCCGTCGCCAAGCAGCGCGGCGCGGGCCTCGGCTCGGCCGAGCCGGCCCTCGGGCATCGGCGGGGCGGCCACCGGGCCCAGCCGGGCGTCGGTGGCGCCCAGCTCGCGGGCCCGGGCGACCAGGTCGGAGGAGGCGCCGAGGACGAGGTCGGCGGCGCGGGCGACCCGGCGCTCCATCAGCCGCTGCAGCCGCCGTTCCATGCCGGTGGCGAGCAGCGCGTGGTGCGAGGTGACCACCAGCGGGGTCTGCGGGCGCAGGCCGGGGAAGCGGCCGGCGGTGCGCAGCGCGAGGTCGGAGAGCAGCCCGGCGCGCAGTCCGTGGGCGTGCACCACGTCGGCGCCGGTGAAGGCGCGGCGCAGCTCGCCGATCGCGGTGGCGTCGCTGCGGGCGCCCGCGGTGGGGGTGATGTCGACGGTGTGGAACCGCGCGCCGGTGCGGGAGAAGCCGAACAGCGCGTCGGTGCCGGCCGGTGCGCAGACCGTGACGAGCACGCCGTGCGCGACCAGGCCCTGCGCCAGGGAGCGCACGTGCGCGCCGATGCCGCCGGTGCTGGCGGCCAGGACGAGAACCACGTGCAGCTGCCCCGGTTCGGGGGCGGCCGCGGTGGCCCGGGCGGCGGAATGGTCCACGTCGTCTCGCATCCGACTCGATCAGGTTCGCGCACCGCTTCGCGAGGATCGCTCGCCGGCGGCGCTCGGGACTGGAAAGCCAGTGTCCAGCCGCCACCATGCCAGGTCGGCGGCCCTCTTGGACAGTCGGCGCGACCCGGGGCGCGTCGCCGTCCCGGGGCGTTCCGAACAGGCCCGAGGGCCGCCTCCCGACGCTAGGAGCGGCGGGGGGCCCGGGCTGCGGCCAGCAGTTCCTCGGCGTGGGCGCGGCCCAGTTCCGAGTCCTCCAGGCCGGCCAGCATCCGGGAGAGTTCGCGCACCCGCTCCTCGTCGTTCAGCACCTTGACACCACTGCGGGTGACGGTGCCGTCGTTGGTCTTCTCCACCACGAGGTGCCGGTCCGCGAACGCGGCGACCTGCGGGAGGTGGGTGACCACCACAACTTGGGCGGATTCGGCCAGTTTGGCCAGCCGGCGGCCGATCTCGACCGCGGCCTTGCCGCCGACGCCCGCGTCCACCTCGTCGAAGAGGTAGGTCGGCACGGGGTCGGCGCCCGCGAAGACCACCTCGACGGCGAGCATCACGCGGGACAGCTCACCGCCGGAGGCGCCCTTGGCGATCGGGCGGGGCTGGGCGCCGGGGTGCGGGGCGAGCAGCACCTCGACCTCGTCCACACCGTGCGGGCCGTAGGCGACGGTGCGGCCGTCGACCTCCAGCCCGGCCAGGTCGTCGACCTGGGTGATCGAGAAGGTCACCCGGGCGTGCGGCATGGCCAGTTCGGCCAGTTCGGCGGAGACGGCGTCGGCGAAGCGGCCAGCCGCGGCCTGCCGGGCGGCCGACACCTCGGCGGCCAGCTCGGCCAGCTCGGCCCGCAGCTCGGTCTCCCGGGCGCCGAGCTCGTCGATCCGGTCGTCGTCGCCGTCCAGTTCGAGGAGCCGGGCGGCGCCGGCCTCGGCCCAGGCGATCACCTCGGCCAGGGTGTTCTCCTCACCGCCGTACTTGCGCAGCAGCTGGGCGAGGACGGCCCGGCGGTCCTCGACGGCGGCCAGGCGCACCGGGTCGGCGTCCAGGTCGTCCGCGTAGCCGGCCAGGTCGCCGGCCACGTCGGCAAGCAGGTAGCCGACCTCGTTGAGGCGGTCGGCCAGCGCGGCCAGCCGCTCGTCGTGGTGACGGACGGCCTCCAGGGCGCGGCGGGACTGGGCGAGCAGGGTGCCCGCGTCCAGCGCCTCCGGGTCGGCCGGGTCGCCGGCCAGGGCGGCGTGCGCGAGCGTGGCGGCGGAGGACAGCGCGTCGGCGTGGCCGAGCCGCTCGGCCTCGGCGCCCAGCTCGACGTCCTCCCCGGCGACGGGCTCGGCGGCGGCGACCTCGTCCAGGCCGAACCGCAGCAGGTCGGCCTCCTGGGCGCGCTCGCGGGCCCGGGTGGTCAGCTCCTCCAGGGTGGCCGCGACCTCGCGCAGGGCCCGGTAGGTCTCCCGGTAGCGGGCCAGCGGCTCGGCCACCGCCTCGCCGGCGTAGCGGTCCAGGGCGCCGCGCTGGCGGGCCGGGCGCAGCAGCCGCTGCTGGTCGGTCTGGCCGTGCACCGCGATCAGGTCCTCGCCGAGCTCGGCGAGCAGGCCGACCGGCACGGCCCGGCCGCCGACGTACGCCCGGGAGCGGCCCTCCGCGGAGACGGTGCGGCTGACCAGCAGCGCGCCGTCGTCCAGTTCGGCGCCCGCCTCGATCGCGCGGGCCGCGACCGGGGAGTCGGCGGGCAGTTCCAGCCGGCCCTCGACCACGGCGCGTCCGGTGCCGTTGCGCACCAGGCCCGGGTCGGCGCGGCCGCCGAGCAGCAGGCCGAGGCTGGTCACGACCATGGTCTTGCCTGCACCGGTCTCGCCGGTCACGGCGGTGAAGCCGGGGGCGAGTTCGACCACCGCGTCGTCGATGACCCCAAGATCCCGTATCCGCATCTCGTCCAACACGGAGACGACCTTACGAGGTTCCACCCCCGGCGCGCGACGAGCGGCAACGGCGCGCGGCAACTCCGCGCCCTGAAGTTCATCCCTTCCGGGGCGTTTGCGCCGGGCCGGGCACGGTGAACCAGGGCAGGAACACCTGCACGATCGGGCCGATGGCCAGCGCGTACACGACGGTGCCGACCCCGGCGGTGCCGCCGAGCAGGATGCCGACCACGAGCACCGCCACCTCGATGCCGGTGCGGAGCAGCCGCAGCGAACGGCCGGTGCGCCGGTGCAGGCCGGTCATCAGGCCGTCGCGCGGGCCGGGGCCGAAGCGGGCGCCGATGTAGAGGCCGGTGGCCACGCCGTTGAGCACGATCGCGCCGGCCATCAGCGCGATCCGGGCGGGCCACCCCTCGGGACCGTCGAGCAGCCGCAGCGTGAGGTCCATGGCCGCGCCGATCAGCAGCACGTTGGCGACGGTGCCCAGGCCCGGGCGCTGGCGCAGCGGGATCCACAGCAGCAGCACGAGGGCGCCGCAGATGGTGACCCAGGCGCCGACCGACAGGCCGAGGCTGCGCTGCAGGCCCTGGTGCAGGACGTCCCAGGGGTCGAGGCCGAGGCCGGAGCGGAGCATCAGCGCCATGCTGAACCCGTACAGGGCCAGGCCGCCGAGGAGCTGGGCGAAGCGGCGGCCCAGGGCGTGGGTGTCGCCGAGGAGGCGCTCGGCGAGGCCCGGCCGGGTGCTCCGGGGGACGGCGGGCCGGGGGGTGGTCGTGGTGGCCAACTGGTGCTCCTGCGGTGGTGCTGCACCCCGGGGGCGGCCCGGTGGTGGCGGACTCGATGGCCGCCCTGCCATCATGAGGAGGCCAAAGCGGCCCGATCCAGGGCCAATTCCGAGCAAGTGGACTGGGAGAGCCCGCGCCATGGCCGACTGGCACACCACCGTCACACCCCCGACGCTCGCCCGGCTGCTCACGACCGCCCGGCTCCCCGAGCCCGCCGCCGCCCGGCGCCCCGCCTACCGCACCCTCGCCGGGCAGATCCGGCTGCTGGTCACCGAGGGCCGGCTGCCGGTCGGCGCCCGGCTGCCCGCCGAACGCGAACTGGCCACCGCCCTCGACCTGAGCCGCACCACCGTCGCCACCGCCTACGAGACCCTGCGCGGCGACGGCTACCTGCACAGCCGCCGCGGCTCCGGCAGCTGGACCGCCCTGCCCGAGGGCGCCCCGCCGCCCAGCGACGCCCTGCACCCCGTCCCGCCGCACGAGCAGGGCCGCACCCTCGACCTCGGCGTCGCCGCGCTGCCCGCCCCGCAGCCCTGGGTCGGCGCCGCCGCCGCCCGGGCCGTCGAGCAGCTGCCGTACTACGCCGCCGGGCACGGCCACTACCCCACCGGCGTCCCGGTGCTGCGCGAGGCCGTCGCCCGCCGCTACACCGAGCGCGGGCTGCCCACCACGCCCGACCAGATCCTGATCACCACCGGCGCGATGGGCGGCCTGCACCTGGTCCAGCGGGTGCTGATCGGCCGCGGCGACCGGGTCGCCGTCGAGGCCCCCAGCTACGCCCACACCCTGCAGGCCCTGCGGATCACCGGCGCCCGGCTGGTCCCGGTGCCGTACGCGCCGGCCCCGCGCCCCGCCTGGGACCTCGACGAGTGGCGGCACGTGCTGCGCGGCGCCGCCCCCAAGGCCGCCTACGTCATCCCGGACTTCCACAACCCAACCGGCGCACTGATCCCCGAGGAACAGCGCCGCGAGCTGCTGGCCGCCGCCCGGGCCGCCGGCAGCATCGTCCTGGTCGACGAGACCACCGCCGAACTCGCCTGGGGCGTCCCGGAGTCCGAGCCGCTGCCGCGGCCGGTGGCCGCGCTGGACCGGGCCGCCCAGGTGGTCACCGTGGGCTCGGCCGGCAAGCTGCTCTGGGGCGGCCTGCGGATCGGCTGGGTCCGGGCCGCGCCCGCGCTGGTGCGCCGGCTGGCCACCGAGCGGGTCTACAGCGACGTCGGCACCCCGGTGCTGGAGCAGCTGATCGCCGCCGAGCTGCTGGGCGACCCGCTGCCCGAGGTACGGGCCCACCAGCTGGACCGGCTGCGCGCCACCGCCCACGCCTTCGCCGCCGCGCTGCCCGGGCGGCTGCCCGACTGGAGCTTCCGGATGCCGCCCGGCGGCCTGGCGCTGTGGGTGTCCACCGGAGCCCTGTCCGGCGCGGCGCTGGCACAGGCCGGCGAGCAGGCCGGGATCCGGATCGCCGCGGGCAACCGGTTCGGCTCGGACGGCGCGTTCGAGCACCACGTCCGCATCCCGCTCACCGTACCCGCCGCGGCCGTGCCGGACGCCGTCGAGCGGCTGGCCGCGCTGGCCGGCGGCGCGGCGGCCGGCGGGCGGCTCGGCCCGGCCGACGAGGCGCAGCCGCTGGCGGTCTGACGCCTCGTCGGTGACCCGCCGTCAGCAGGGGGTGTTCGAGCGCCCGCGCCAACCCGTCACCGGCAGCGCGAACTTGGCGACCAGCCGGTCGGTGAACGGCGCCCGGTGCAGTCTGGCCAGCCGGACCGGCGTCTGCCCCCGGCGCACCTCCACCCGCGCGCCGGCGGGCAGTTCGACCGAACGCCGCCCGTCGCACCAGAGCACCCCGTGCGGGGTCTTCGGCTGCACCTCGACGGCCAGCACCGAGTCCGGCGAGGTCACCAGCGGGCGGGCGAACAGCGCGTGCGCGGAGATCGGCACCATCAGCAGCGCCTCCACCTCCGGCCACACCACCGGCCCGCCGCCGGAGAACGCGTACGCGGTGGAGCCGGTCGGCGTCGCGCACACCACGCCGTCGCAGCCGAAGTTGGAGACCGGACGGCCGTCCACCTCGGTCACCACCTCCAGCATCCGCTCCCGGGACGCCTTCTCGATCGACGCCTCGTTCAGCGCCCAGTCCCGGTGCACCACATCGCCGTTGGTGCGGACGATGACGTCGATCGTCATCCGCTCCTCGACCTCGTAGTCGGCGTCGACCACCCGCTCGACCACCACCGCCAGGTCGTCCCGCTCGGCCTCGGCCAGGAAGCCGACCCGGCCCAGGTTGATCCCGAGCATCGGCAGCCCGTGCGAGCGCGCCAGCTCGGCGCCGCGCAGCAGCGTGCCGTCACCGCCGGCGACCAGGATCAGCTCGCAGCCGTCCGCCGCGCCCGGCCCCTCGGCCACCTTCTGGACGCCGTCCGGCAGGTCCAGCCCGACCGCCTCGGAGGCGAGCAGTCTGATCCGGATGCCCGCCTTCAGCAGCCGGTGCACCAGGCCCTCGACGCTGCGCAGCGCCGCCTCCCGGCCGGTGTGCGCGATCAGGAAGACCGTGCGCTCTTCATCGCTCATGCCGCTGCCCTCTCCCTACGCCTCGCCGGGTCACCCCCCGGCCCCGGTGCGGTCGCGTCACCCAGCATGACGGACCGGACGCCCGCTGAGGAGCCTACCGAGGCCCCTCCGCCACGGCCCGGTCCGCCTCCGCCGGATCCAGCTGCGGGGCGTCCCGGCGCAGCCAGAGGAAGTACTCGACGTTCCCGGACGGGCCGGGCAGGGGGCTCGCGGTGACGGCCCGCACGCCCAGCCCCAGCTCCCACGCCTGCCCGGCGACCTGGCGCACCATCTCGGCGCGCAGCTGCGGGCTGCGCACCACGCCGCCGCTGCCCAGGCGTTCCTTGCCGATCTCGAACTGCGGCTTGACCATCATCACCAGGTCCGCGTCCTCGGCCGCGCAGGCGGCGAGCGCGGGCAGCACCAGGCCGAGCGAGATGAAGGACAGGTCGCCGACCACCAGGTCGACGCGGGTGCCGCCGATCAGCTCCGGGGTCAGCTCGCGGACGTTGGTGCGGTCCATCACCGTCACCCGCTCGTCGCTCTGCAGCGACCAGGCGAGCTGCCCGTAGCCGACGTCCACCGCCAGCACGTGGGCCGCGCCGGCGCGCAGCAGCACGTCGGTGAAGCCCCCGGTGGAGGCGCCCGCGTCCAGCGCCCGGCGGCCCTCGACCACCAGGCCCTGCGGCACGAAGGCCGCGAACGCCCCGGCCAGCTTGTGGCCGCCGCGCGAGACGTAGTCGGGGTCGTTGTCGTCCTTGGCCACCACGACGGCCGCCGAGGTCTCCACCTGGGTGGCCGGCTTGGTCGCGGTGGTGCCGCCGACCGTCACCCGGCCGGCCGCGATCAGCTCGGACGCGTGCTCCCGCGACCGGGCCAGCTTGCGGCGGACCAGCTCCGCGTCGAGTCGGCGTCGTGCCACTGCCACTGGTGTTTCAGCTCCTACGAGTCCTGCGGATCATTCCTGGTCGAGCGCGGCCAGCGTGTCGGCGAGCCGCTGGTGAACATCTTCGTACACCGCGACGTGTGCCTCGGCCGGCACCCCGTCCAGTGCCTCCAGCCGGGCCAGCCCGGCGTCCACCACGGGGTGGCAGGTCGGGGTCAGCTCGACGCCGAGCGGCCCGACCTGACGGCCGGGCCCGGCGGCCTCCCCGGCGGCCACGGCGGGCTCACTCGTCACGGGCATCGGGCTGCTTCCGGCTGGTGGCCTTGCGGACGGTGGTCTTCTTCGTCGCCCTGCTCGCCGCGCGCTTGACGGGCGCCTCGGGCTGGGCGGCGGCGGCGTTCTTCACCGTGGTCCGCTTCGCCGTCGCCTTCTTCGCGGCGGCCTTCTTCGCCGTGGCCTTCTTCGCGGCGAGCTGCTCGGCGGCGGGCTGCTCCGCAGCCGCCTTGCGGGCCGCCGCCGCGCGCTTCACCGGGGCGACGGGAGCCACGGGCGTCACGGGCGGGTCGAACTCGACCGGCTCGTCCACCTCCACCCGCTCGGCCGCTATCGGCTCCGCCGGCGCCTGCTCCTCCGCCCACTCGTCCGCGTCGCGCTCCCAGCCGCGCCCGAACAGGTCGTCCGCCCGGGGCGCCGGCGCGGGCTCGTCCTCCGTCACCTCGACCGCGTACGGGTTCAGATCCGGCTCGGGTTCGGCCGCGGCGGGCTGCTCCCCTTCGAGCTCGCTCAGCTTGCTCTCCAGGTAGGCCAGCACCACGCCCACCTTGGTCACCTGGTCGCCGACCTTCTCGAAGACCTTCTCGACCTCGCCGCGCGCGACCCCGACCGCCAGGTCCACCCCGGCCCGCCCGGCCGTGAACGCCTCCCCGGCCAGTGCCTGCAGCTTCTCGGCGGACGGCGGGAACTGCCCGCCCAGACGGCGCTCGACCTCGGCGACGTCGACCCCGGTCTTCTCCAGGACCGCGGCCGCCGTCTCCACGACCCGCTTGCCGACCTCCTCCACCACCACGGCGGCCACCGCCACCGCTCCCCGCACCGTCCTCGGCAGCATCCGGGTGCCTCCTCAGCGCCTGCGCGCATCGCTCCGTCGCCCATCGGTACCCGGGCCGTTCCGGGCCGTTCCGGGCTGTTCCACTGACGACGCTACCGCCAATGACGGCCTGCGGTACCGTGACCCCGCAGTCAGGACCGCCACCACCGGGGATGGACACACCGCCATGGCCGACGCCGAGGAATGCCGCGAGGCGCTGGAACAGCTCAGCCGGAACATGGCGAAGTCCACCGGGGACGTCCGCAAGGCCGCCGCCCTCGACCGCTCGCTCAGCTGCTGGATCACCGACCTCGACCTGACCTTCACCGGCCGGCTGCGCGACGGCAGCATCCACGACGTCGCCTCCGCGCCCGGCGCCCCCGCCGAGAAGGCCGAGATCCGGCTCACCATGGCCGGCGACGACCTGCTCGCCCTGGTCGGCGGCGAGCTCAGCTTCGCCTCCGCCTGGGCGAGCGGGCGGGTCCGGCTGGAGGCCGGCTTCCGCGACCTGCTGCGGCTGCGCGCCCTGCTCTGAGACCGCCCCCGGCGGTCGGCCTCAGAACCCCAGCTCGGCCAGCGCCTTGCCGCCGTCCACCGGCGAACCGTCCGCGTCCAGCGCCGTCCAGGCCGCCGCGCACAGGGCCCGCAGGCCGTCCCAGCGGTCCCCGGCACCGGCCAGCCGCAGCGTGCCGCCCTCGGCCACGGCCGTCCAGCCGCCGCAGACGAAGCCGCCGCCCGCCGCCGTCACCCCGGGGTGCGCGACCAGCAGGCCGCGCAGGTCCGCCGCCAGGTAGGTGGGCCGGTGCTCGGCCGGCGCCGCCAGCAGCTGGGCCGGGGTGGTCACCCCGGTGAACACCAGCAGGCTGTCCACGCCCCCGTTGAACGCGCCCTCGATGTCGGTGTCCAGGCGGTCACCGACCACCAGCGGCCGCTGCGCGCCGGTCCGCAGAATCGTTTCCCGGTGCATCGGCGGCAGCGGCTTGCCCGCCACCTCCGGCTCCACCCCGGTGGCCGCCCGCACCGCCGCGACCAGCGTCCCGTTGCCGGGCGCGATGCCCTCCGACCGCGGGACGGTCATGTCGGTGTTCGACGCCACCCACGGCAGCCCGCTCTGCACCGCGTACGAGGCCTCGGCCAGGTGCGCCCAGCCCACCGAGGGATCGAAGCCCTGGACCACCGCCAGCGGCTCCTCGGCCAGCGAGCGGACGGCCACCAGGCCGTGCTCGGCCAGCGCCTCCACCAGCCCGGGGCCGCCCACGACCAGCACCTTCGCACCGGCCGGCACCTTCTCGGCGACCACCCGGGCGGCCGCCTGCGCCGAGTTGATCACGTCGGCCGGCTCGGCCGGCACGCCCAGCTCGGTCAGGTGCTCGGCCACCACCCGGGGCGGCCGCGAGGCGTTGTTGGTCACGTACGCGAGGCGCATCCCGGCCGACCGGGCCGCGTCCAGCGACGGCACGGCGTGCTCGATCGCGTGCGCGCCCGCGTAGACCACGCCGTCCAGGTCCAGCAGCGCCGTGTCGTACACCTCGGTCAGCGGGGCGGCGCTGCCGCCGGGGGCGGTGCGTCGCACGGGGGTGGCCGTCTCGGTCATGCCTTCGCTACCTCGTTCGTTGCGTCGTTCACTCTGCGTCGTTCACCGGCGGCCGGTCACGGCGCCTCGTCGCCCGCCCCGGCCCGGCCGGAGCCCTCCGGGGGCTCCAGGTACCCGGGCGCCCCCGGCAGCAGCGGGCCGTACGCCCCGGCGCGGGCCGCCAGGGTGGCCCGGGACTGCCGCAGCGCCGAGCGGTAGTGGTCCGTGTCCGGCCGCATCGCCACGGCCAGCGCCAGGTGCTCGACGGACGTCTCGAAGTCGCCCAGCCGGGCCGCCGCCACGCCCCACCCGAACTGAGCGTAGTCGTCCGAGGGATCGGCCAGCGCCACGGCCCGGAAGTTCTCCAGCGCCGCCGCGTACGAGCCGGCGTCGAACTGGGCGCGCGCCAGCGTCTCCCGGATGCTGCGCGAGTGCGGCTCGGCCGCCGCCGCCCGGGCCAGCAGCTGCTCGGCGGCCGCCGGGTTGCCCTGCGCCAGCAGCTTCCCGCCGCGGCGGAACCACTCGTACACGTCACCGGCCGGCTCCCCGGCGCGGCTCTGCGCCGGCACCCCGCCGACCGTCTCCTCAGGCCCGCCGCCCGCCCGCTCC
Source organism: Kitasatospora sp. NPDC094028 (assembly GCF_049543595.1). NCBI lineage: Bacteria > Bacillati > Actinomycetota > Actinomycetes > Kitasatosporales > Streptomycetaceae > Kitasatospora > Kitasatospora sp. NPDC094028. The sequence continues at coordinate 65,509 of NZ_JBMVFA010000042.1, forward strand.
CGACCGTCGTCCACGCCGTACCTCGCCCTCGGTCGCACGCCCCCCGGCCGAATCCGGGCGGACATTCCGATCTCTCAACAACGCGTACCCGATTACGATGCCCAGAATGAGCACACCCAGTGCAGATGACGGAGTCGAGACTCCCGAGGGCGGCCCCGGCGATCCCGGGCACGTCGCCACCGCAGGCCTGTCCCTGTACCCCTTCCGCGGCCTCCGCTACGACCCCGACCGGGTCGGCACGCTCGCGGCCGTGACGTCCCCGCCGTACGACGTGGTCGACCCCGGGCGCCGCCTCGACCTGGAGACCGCCGACCCGCACAACATCGTCCGGCTGATCCTCCCCAGACCCGAGCCCGAGGACGCCGGGGACCGCCCCGACCGCGACACCCGGTACCGGCACGCCGCCCGGCTGCTCGCCGCCTGGCAGCGCGAGGGCGTCCTCGCCGCCGACCCCGAGCCGGCCCTCTACGTCTACGAGCAGCGGGTGCCGGCCACCGCCGACGCACCCGAACTGCTCCAGCGCGGGCTGATCGGCGCGCTCGCGGTCAGCGGGCCCGAGGTCGGCGTCGTCCTCCCCCATGAGGACGTCATGCCGCGCCCGGTCGCCGACCGGGTCGGCCTGATGCGCACCACCCGGGCCAACCTCGAACCGCTGCTGCTCACCTACCGCGGCAACGGCGGCGCCTCCGGCGTCCTGGAGCGGACGGTCCAGGACGAGCCGCTGCTGGCCACCGCCACCAGCGACGGCACCCACCACCGGCTCTGGGCCGTCACCGACCCCTCCGACCTCGCCGAGATCCGCCGCGACCTGGCCACCTGCCGGGCGCTCATCGCGGACGGCCACCACCGCTGGGCGATGTACCTGCGCCTCCAGCGCGAGCACCGCCACCTGCCGCGCAGCCCGTGGGACCGCGGCCTGGTGCTGCTCGTCGACACCGCCCGCTACCCGCTGCGGGTCCGCGCCATCCACCGGGTGCTCTACCGGCTGCCGATCGCCGAGGCGCTGGGACGGCTCGGCGACCAGTGGAAGGTCAAGGAGGTCCCCGGCCCGCTGACCGCCGCCCTCCAGGCCCTCGCCGAACAGAAGCGGCACGGCGGCAACGGCTTCGTCCTCACCGGCGGGGACGGCGTCTTCTGGCTGCTCAGCGAGCCCGAGGAGAGCCTGCTCGACGACACCGTGCCGCACGACCGGCCCGAGGAGTGGCGCCACCTGGACGCCACCGTCCTGCACGCCACCCTGCTCGACCACACCTGGAACGTCCCGGACGGCCCCGACGACATCGGCTACCTGCACACCGCCGTCGCCGCCGAACGCGAGGCCGCCCGGACCGGCGGCACCGCCGTCCTGCTGCACCCCGTGCGGGAGAGCGTCGTGCGCAGGCTCGCCGAACAGGGCGTCACCATGCCGCGCAAGTCCACCTCCTTCGGGCCGAAGCCGGCCACCGGGCTGGTGCTGCGCAACCTCGAACTGGGCTGATCGCCCCTCGGGGATCCCCGCCGGGCCCGCCCCGGACGCCGTGAGGCCCTACCGCTCCGGAAACTCCGGGGAGCGGCAGGGCCTCACGGCGTACTGCGGCGAACCACGTCCTGCTACGCGGACGATCAGGCCTCGGACTTGGCCTCGTCGGCCTTGACCTCGCCGGACTCGGCGCCCTCGGCCTTGACGGCCTTGTCGGCCTCGGCCTTGGCGTCCTGGGCGCGCTCGGGGACCACGCCGTCGAACTCGTCGTCGATCTCCAGGTCGTCCTCGTCGTAGTACTCCTCGACGTCCTCCTCGTCCTCGAAGATCACGCGGTCGTCGGAGACGTCACCGCCGCGCTTCTTCGCCGGGGCCTCGTCCTGCTCGGCCTCGTCCTCGGCCAGCTCGGGGTCGAGCGCGTCGGTGAACTCCACGCCGTCGATCTCGGCCAGCCGCTGCGAGGCGTTGGTGGTGCCCTCGGTGTCGGCCTCGGCCGCCTTGGCGAACCAGTCGCGGGCCTCGTCGGCCCGACCGGCCGCGATCAGCGCCTCGGCGTAGGCGTAGCGCAGGCGCGCCGTCCACGCGTGCACGGTGCTGGACGCCAGCTCCGGGCTCTGCAGGGTCACGACGGCGGCGTCGAACTGCTCCATGTCGCTGCGGGCACCCGCGGCGACCAGGCGCATCTCGACCTGGCCGGCCTTGTCCAGCTGCTTCACCTCGGGCTCGCCGGCCATCGCCAGCGCCCGCTCCGGGCGGCCCAGGCCGCGCTCGCAGTCGGCCATCACGGGCCACAGGTCGGCACGGCCGGTCATCCGGCGGGCGGCGCGGAACTCGGTCAGCGCCTCGGAGTAACGCTGCGTCATGTACGAGGCGAAACCGGCCGCCTCGCGGACCGCGGCCACGCGGGAGGCCAGGCGGAGCGCGACGCGCGAGTACTGGTAGGCCTCCTCCGGCTCGCCGTCGAGCAGGCGGGCGACCATCACCAGGTTGCGGGCGACGTCGTCGGCGAGCGTCTTGGGCAGGCTCTTGAGCTCCTGACGCACGTCCTCGTCCAGCTCGAAGCCGGTGACGTCCTCCGGGATCGGCAGGCGCTTGACGGGCTCGTAGTTGCCCCGGCGGTCGTCCTGGTCCCGGCGGTAGCCGCCGCGGTCGTCACGACGGTCGTCGCGGCGGTCGTCCCGGCGGAAGCCACCGCCCTGCCGGTCGTCGCGACGGTAGCCACCGCCCTGCGGACGGTCGTCGCGGCGGTAGCCGCCACCGGAGGGGCGGTCGTCGCGGCGGAAACCGCCACCGGAGGGGCGGTCGTCGCGGCGGAAGCCGCCACGGTCGTCACGGTCGCGGTTGAAGCCACCACCGGACGGACGGTCGTCCCGGCGGAAGCCACCGCCCTGCGGACGGTCGTCACGGTCGCGGAACGGACGGTCGTCACGACGCGGACGGTCGTCACGGTCGTCACGACGGAAGCCACCCGAGGGGCGGTCGTCGCGGAAACCGCCACCCTGCGGACGATCGTCGCGACGGAAGCCACCACGGTCGTCACGGTCACGGTTGAAACCGCCACCCTGCGGACGATCGTCGCGACGGAAGCCACCACGGTCGTCACGGTCACGGTTGAAGCCACCACCGGACGGACGATCGTCCCGGCGGAAGCCACCACCCTGCGGACGGTC
>NZ_JBMVFA010000043.1:0-64077 GCF_049543595.1 Kitasatospora sp. NPDC094028
CCCGCGGAGCGGGTATCCCGGCGGCAAGCCGCCGGGCAGCGAACGCCTTCGCTTCGCTCCGGCGGAATTCCCGCGCAAGCGCGGGAATTGAATTCCGCAAGCGGAATTCTAAAGCGATCGGAAAACCCGCTTCGCGGGGTTTCCGGGATTCCCGCAAGCGGGAATCCGATGGCGGACTGGAAGGGGTGGGTGCATCATGTGTGGCACTGTGTAGGCTCAGGAATCCCAAGGTATCCTCGGCAGTTCACTTCCCGTGACCTCACTTCCGGTCAGGGCCAGCACCTCCTGTTGAGCCCAGTGGACTCCGCTTCGCTCCGCCCACCCTGACCGCTCGTCACCCCAACCACGGAAACTGTCGATACGGGAGAAGCATGCCACCAGGAGTGGCCGGCCCATGCCTAATATCGCCCGCATCACTCGGGAGTGTGAGTCAACCGTCAATCCCGATGTATCACAGTGATGCACTGTGTAAGTTCAGAGATTGAATGCCACCACCCGAGGGCGCAGTGACTCGCCCCTCATATCCCAGTCAGCGAATTCTTTTGAGTGGCAGGAGGATCAGATATAGAAATGGCGGATGAAATGGCGGAATATTCAGGCAGGGCAACCGTCGAAAAGCGGCGCCGGGTACACCTGGCCCCCTCGCATCGCGCAGCTCGTGGACGGTGGCGAGCCCGTCGTGCCGATCCTGCGGGGCGGGGTCCGGAGCCCCTGCCGGGGCTTCCGCACAGCTGGAAGCCAGGCACACCCGGCGGCAGGGCATTCCTCCCGCAGTCCGGCCAGGCGCAGCGAAGCGAGCGCGGCACTGCCGGATCGGCCGTAGGCCGATGCTGTGCGACGGCCTAGTGCCCCGCGATAACGCCAGCCGCGATCTAGATAAGGAGAGAGCTGGCATCGCCGCAGGTCAGAGGCTTGATGGGTCTGACGATCTGTCCCGGCTGGGGGGACAGATCGCGTTGGTTGTGTCTCTCCTGAGGGTGCATAAGGTGGCCAGAATGTCAGTGTGGCTGACACCAAAGCGATAGGAATGTCAGCGTGGCTGACATTTGTTGAGAGTTACTCAGGTGAATGTCCGGGTGCTGCGGATTGCCCGGGCTGTCCTTCGAGCACGGAAACGCCTCCCGTTCCGTTGGTGCTGGAGCGGGAGGCGTGGGGTGAGGCGGGGTTAGCTGACGGCGTGGAGGGTGCCTCGGCGCTTAGCTGCGGCGGCCTTCTTCGCGGCGGCCTGGGTGGCGCGCTTCTTGCGCTGCTCGGCGAGCTGGTCTTGGTAGGCGGCGACCGCGTCTTGGTAGGCGGCGATGAAGCCGGGAGCGTCAAGGCGGTCGGCTTGGGGCATCTCGCTGACCGCCAGGACGGCGTCCTGCGGGGAGTTGTAGCCGGCCAACATGGCGTTGATCTGGTAGACGCCGTTGCGGATCTTCCTGACGAGCTTGGCGAGCTCCAGGGTGCGCAGTGCGGCGTTGGCGCTGGGGCGGCTGAGGCCGAGCATCTCGCCGACTGCCGCCTGGTCGATGGTGATCCGGCCGCCGGGTTCGCTCAGGGCGCGGAGCTTGAGGAGCGCGCGGTAGGCGGCTGGCGGGAGGTCGAGGTCGGCCAGGAGGCCGTCGGCGTTGACTGCGGCGAATCGCAGCTGGCTCACTGCTCGGTTCCTTCCTCTCGTGCGGTGCGCTCGCGGCGGCGTTGGGCCCGCTGCCGGGACCGCTCCTGGCGCAGCTCGTCGATGGCCTTGCGCATGTGCTCCAGGGACGGGTAGCGGACCAGTTCCGGCAGGGTGGCGTCCTTTCGGATCTTGGCGATGGTGTCATGCTGCTCGACGCGAATGTACTCGGGCTTGCGGCCGGCGGTCTCCAGGCCGGGGATGTACTCCGCGGCGCGGTAGGAGAAGGGCGGGTTGAACTGGTAGCAGCCGCGCTTGACCTTGAAGACGATGCCGTGGCTCATGACCTCTTGCAGGGCTTCGGAGGCCTTGGTGCGGGAGACGTCGAGCACGGTGGCCATCTCGTCCTGGGTGAGGACGATGCGGCCGCCGGCCCGCTGGCAGGCGATCAGCAGCAGGATCAGGCGCAGCGGCAGTGCCTCGCGGAAGTACTGGGCGATCAGGAAGAAGAACTCCAGGCTGTCCATGGAGAACGCGTTGGGCCGGTCTGGGGTGCCGTAGAACTCGACCGGGGCCCGTTCGCCCTCCAGGGTCAGCTTCCGGCTCGGGTAGCGCCGGGCGACGTCGTCCAGGTCCCGCACGGGGGACAGCGGCCGGGCCCACGCCAGGATCGCGTCGTCGACTGGCGGCTCCGACCTCGGAGCGCGCTTGGCGCCGGCCGGACGGCTCTCCTCGGGCTCGAGGGCCACGTGGTGCTCCTATCCTCAGTGATCGCTCGGATCAGCAGTATGTCAGCCTGGCTGACAGATATGTCGGCGGTGCCGACGTTTTCCGCGTGTTGTGTCCCCCTAGGAGGGACATATCTCTTCCCGGCCCGCATCGAGCGGTAGCCAACTGCCTCGGTGGGACTGGCGTCTTGCTCTGCTGCTTCGTCAGCTCAGGACGGGGTGATGGTGGAGCTGGTCAGTGGAAGGCGAAATCGATGTACTCGATGTCGCTCATGGCCACCCGCAGGTCGATGGCGCCGGGGCCGCTGGTGTGGAAGTAGGCGTCGGCGAGGGCCTCAGCGACCAGGTCGGTCAGCTGTTCCTCGTCGGCGCCGGCCTCGCGGGCCGCGATGATGGCGGCCGCGTGGGCCGGGGAGACATGCTGGGTGATCTGGCGCCTGCGTGGGTCGTCGGAGGTGCCGGCTCCGGCGTCGAACCCGAACCGGGCCCGGGTCTCGATCGTCAGCCCGCCGCTGTTGGCCGCGTGTTCGCGGACCTGGGCGCGCACGTCTTCCTGCCAGTGCTCGCAGGTCTCGTCCTGCAAGGCCTCCCTGGCGGCCGTACGCGGCTTGGTGACGGTTCCGGCTCGGTAGCGCTGCACGGTGCGCTGGGAGACGCCCAGGCGGGCCGCCAGGGCCTTGGTGCCGCCCGTCTCCAGGGCCGCCCGCATCCACGTCGCCGGCGGCCGGGTCCTGCCCAGCACCGCGACCATGCGCCCGGCCGGCGGCGGGACGGGCGGGTGGTCCGTACGAGCGAGAGGCCGTGACGAAGGCCCGCGGGGCCGGGTTGGGCCACGCATGGACAACGCCGTGTTCGACCAGGCCGTCGCCGTGATGAAGCGGCTGGCCACCGCGCAGGACGGCTACCGCTTCGTCACGGTCGACGGAGTGGAGCAGGAGGTCGGTCTCGCCGAGCTGGAGGCCGCCTTCGACGCCTTCCATGCCTTCTGGGCGGAGACCGCGCGGCAGGGGCAGCGGGTCGACCGCGACCTCGCGGACGCGGTGGCCCAGGAGCAACTGACGGGACGGCGCAACGAGCTGATCGAGCGCGACGAGCAGGGCCGCCCCGTGGCGCTGCGGCGCCTGACGAAGATGACGGCCGAGCAGATCGAGCGGGCGAAGGAACTGCTCGCCGATCCTGACCGGACCATCGCCTCGGTGGCACGGGAGCTCAAGGTCTCGCGCTCGACGCTCTACTACGACATCCCCGGCATCACCGGCCGGCTCCTCGCCCGGACGCGACAGATCGCTGGCGGCCGCTCATAGGGACCAGGCAGAGACGGCACCGCCCGCGGTCCCACGATCGGGTGAGTCCCGAGAGCGAGACGCAGCACGCCGATCGGGCCGACTGTGCCGGTCCTAGGGCTTCATCGCTGCCCGGATCGGGTCGCGCAGTCGGCTGATCTCCGCAAGCGCCGCCCCCTGGTCGAGCCACTGGAAGGCCCGGATGGCGGGTTGAGCGACCGCGTCCGTGCAGACGGAGACGGCGAACCGGACGAACTCGGCAGGGGCGTGCGGCATCATGATGTCGGCTCCAGCGGAGTCCTTCTCCCAGGTGTAGGAGTAGTAGATGCGCCAGAGTTCCGCGTGCGCGGTGCCGGAGACGAAGGCATAGGGACCGTTCCGGGGAGTCTGTCCGGTCTGTTCCATGAACCTCGCGACTCGCTCGGTGTAGCCCAGTGGCCTCTGGCCCTCGGCGCCAACCCAGTTCCCGTTGGTGCTGAAGTCGTCCTTGACCATGAGCTCGGCTCGGTCCTGATCTGTGTCCGCGACGGTCTTGCCGTAGTCCGAGCTGACGGCGTAGCCCATCTTCGCTGCGGACTTCTCGAGGGCGTTGGCGGTTTGCCGCTGCAGGAGCAGCCGGCGAACGACGCGCTGCCGGCTCCCGATGCCCGGTTCAAGGAGCCACCAGGCCTGCGCGGCGGCCTCCAGCGCGTTGCGCACCAGAGTCTCGATGGACATCACGGATCGTGGACGCAGCAGCAGCAGGGTGCGGACGGCATCGGCGTGCTCGAGTGCGGCGCGCAGCAGGAGTTCGGTCACCGCGAGCGTGGTGCTGGCGGGGTTCACGCCCCAGGGGGTGCCGTCGCTGCGAAGCAGTGTGGAGGTCTGGGCTATCTCGCAGGATGCGGGTGACTGCCAGCTGGGTCGCATGTGGCCAACCACGCGTCGGCTGAGGGTGTCTACGAGGTCGCCGAACGGTGCTGCCCAACGCTCGATGTGAGTGGCCGTGAGGGCGGTGGTCGTCGGCGGTGCCGGGTTGGTCATTCAAGCCTCCGAGCGCCCCGGGAGATGGTTGGGGGCACTGAAGGCACGGTAGCGGAGCCCTCCACGGTTGTGGAGGGCTCCGTTCATGGAATCTGAATTCCTGCTAGTACTGCACGTCGATTGCCTGGATTCCGGTGAATTCGACTTCGAGTCCTTGGGCTCTTCCGCCGTCCTTGAAATACACATCCTGGAATCCCTCGGCCATGATGTCGCGCATCTGTTGGTCGCTGGCTCCCTGGTCCTGAGCGGTGAAGAGGCGGTCGGCGTACTCCGGGGGGAGGTGGACGGTCAGGTGCCGCAGCCGGGCCTCGTCGGTGGTGCCGACCGGGGCGGTGTAGCCGAAGTAGGCCCAGACCTCGACGGTGATGCCGCCGGTGGTGGCGGCCTTCTTGCGGGCCTGGCGGCGGATGCCGGGCTGCCATACCCGCTGCAGCTCGCGGAGCAGGGCTTCGCGCAGCGCGGCGCGCGGGTGCTTGCGCTCGCCCTTGAGGTAGCGGCGCACGGTGTTCGGGTCGACGCCCAGGCGGTCCGCGACGGCTTTCTTGTCGCCCTTGGCGGCCTTGACCAGGGCCCGCATCTGGGCCTGCGCGGACTTCGGCAGGGTCTGGGTGAAGTGCTCAGGTGCGGCTCGGTCGATGGCGTCGGTGATCTCCTCCACGGGTCTCTCCTACTTCCCGTCGACGTCGTTGGCGTCGTAGCCCTTGATGTGGCGGGCCGGGTTGACGGGCTGGTCGCGCTCGAGCCAGTCGACGACGGTCAGCATCTGCTGCACGCCCTCGACCTTCGCCAGCCCCGGCGTCGCACCGAGTCGGAACGTTCCGGGCAGCACGCCCTTGCCGGAGCCGGTCAGCGGCAGGAAGTCCAGCGGCGAGGCGCCCGGGGAGGCGTAGACGACGCAGTCGTTATTGACGCCTAGCGGGTAGCGGCCGTTCGCCTTCGCCACGTTGGCCATCTTGCGGTGCATGTTCACCCGCGCCTTGGCGATGACCGCGGCCCGGATGTCCGGGCGCCAGGTCTCCCGCTCCAGCGCCGGCCACGGGTCACCCTTTTTGTAGGTGACGCCCTGGGGGCGCTCGCGCAGCTTGCCCAGCCCGAACTTCACCGTCGACTTCACCGCGGAGAGCACCATGGCGATCTGGTGGTGGCGCCAGATGGCCGCGTGCAGCTGGTCGTCTCCCATCGCCGCCAGGTGCCCGAGGCCCTCGTCTGTGAGTGCGGTGCGCAGCGCGTCCAGGTCGGCGCTGGCGCTCTTGAGGAGGCGGTGGGCGGTCATCGCGGCGAGGAAGGCGCGCTCGTCGGTGTCCTTGTCGACGGGGATGCCGGCCTCGGCCATGGTGGTCACGTAGGCCTCGCGCAGGCGGTCGTGCCAGGGGTCCAGGTAGGCGCCAGCCTTCTCGCGCAGGTAGGCCTCGATCGGCTGGACGTCGTGGCCGAGCTCCTGGGCGTAGGCGACGGTGGGGGTGGCGTACCAGGCCGGTCCCGTCGGCGGCTTGCCGGTGGGGGTGAACGGGGAGGGCAGGCGCGGGTCGGTCGGGATGTGGGACAGGTCGACGAACCAGGAGCCGGGCTTCTTCTTGTCGAACACCGGGTTGGTCACGTGGATCGGGCCGGACAGGCCGACGCTCAGGCGGGAGGCCGCCGCGAGGTAGGCGGTGTTGATGTCGATGCCCACCGCGAACGGCTCGATCATCTCCGCCTCGGAGAGGGTCTCCACCGGGCGGATCCACTGGTACGACTCCTCGTCCAGGAACCCGCCGGTCCACTCCTGCGCGGCCGGGTGCTCCGGCGGAACCTCCGGCGGCGCCGCCTCGACCACCTCGGTCAGCGCGCCCGGCATCGGCCCCGACACCCACCCACCCGTCGCCTCGTCGCGCACCGCCCGGGTCGGCGGCCGCAGCGCGGTCATCAGCTCCAGGCCGCAGGTCGCGGTCGAGCCGCGGGGGGTGATGACGCGCTGGGCGTAGACGCCGAGCACGCGGGCCAGGTCCGGCGCCGGCAGGTCGGCGGCGTTGCCCCAGGCCCGGGTGTCCAGGGCGCGCCAGGGCAGGATCGCGAGCTGCACGCACTGGCGCCGGCCGTCCTTGACCGGCCGGTAGATCCGCGCCCACGGCCCGAACCCGCGCCTCGTCAACTGCCACTTCGAGCGGGCCAGCGCCTTGACCGCCTTGTGGTCCTCCGGCAGCCGCTGGGAGCGGCGGGTCGCCGGGTCGTCGTCCAGCGTGGCCGGCAGCCCGAACTTGGCGGCGGCCTCAGCGGTCAGCACGATCAGCGGGTCGCCGTCCTTGCCAGCACGGTGCAACCGGGCCGTGCCCAGGCCGGACTCGCCCAGTGCCCAGGTGACCAGCTGCGCCAGCGTGGTCGCCGGGCACTCCAGGAGGAGGCCGCCGACCCCGTAGGCGACGCCGTCGCCGTCCAGGACCACGAGCGGCCCGTTGGGGTACTGGCCGTCGAAGTACGGGGCCGGGCGCGCGGCGCGGCGCAGCGGCTGCTTGCCCGGGCGCCCCGCTGCGGCCCGGACGGCGGGCGCCTGCGGGGCGACCTCGGCGGGCTCCTCCACCGCGTCGGCGGCGGGCGCCGGCTCGGCCTCCACCGGCGCGACCGGGGCGGGCACCGGGGCGAAGGCCGCCGGTACCTGGTCGACCGTCGAGGCGGCCGGGGCGGTCTCGGCGGCCGGGTACTTCGCAGCCCAGCCTTCCAGGAGGCGCGCGTACGCCTCCAGGCGCGGCGGTTTCGGCGTCGAGCGGCCGTTCTCGTAGTTCTTCACCGTCTGCGTCGTGGACCGAAGCACCTTCGCCAACTGCGCCTGGGTGACCCCGGCGGCCTCCCGAAGGCGCGCCCGCTCGGCCGGCTCCGGCAGCTGCGGCCCCGGCTCCTCCCCGGCCAGCAGCGCGTCCACCGCCGCGAACAATTCGTCCTGCGTGGGCATCAAGCCTCACCTCCAGGACCAACCTAACACATCATTAGCCATTCCAGTTATCTAGTTCCTTTGCCCTCTTTCTTTAACCCTTGTTGAATATTGTTTTCAGATAGATACTCGCCGGTCCCTCCAGTGCGCGAACAGCACCCGCCAGTGCCACCGAGCCCGGCTCGGCACCACCCACCCCGCGTCCGGCAGATCCCCCGCCAGGTCCTCCAGCACGATCCGCACCGCCAGGTCCAGCCAGCGTGGCCTGTAGCCGTAGTGCAGCAACAGCTCCCGCAGTTCCTCTGCCGTGGCCGGCAGCCGCTCGTGCCAGTGCGCGACTCGGAACTGTTCCGCCGTCAGGGGTCGGCTCAGCAGCACGGGCACCGCCAACTCGGCGAAGGCGCGGTCCTTCGCCTTGTGGCGGCTCATGTCGACGGGGCCGCGCAGCTCCTGGTGAAGCTCGCGCGCGCCCTCGGTCCAGCCGCTGTTCACCGCCAGCGTGCGCGGCCAGGGCGAGTTGACGCCGTCGTCCGGCTCCCGCGTCACCTTGACCCACAGATGCGGGGCCCGACTGGGGTCGCCAGCCGCAACAGGTGCCGCTCGGCCTCCGCGTCGTCGCACAGCGGCCCGATCTTCAGCCACGCCCTCCCCCGCATCGTCGGTTCCTCCGTCACCGGCGCCCAGTACACATACGGCAGCACCAACTGCTCGTGCACCGCGTGCAGCCGCTGCTCGTACTCCCCGACCGTCAGCCCGAGATAGGCGATGTGTCCCAGGTACCTGTCCAGCTCCACCGCCCCGCTGCGCCACAGCGCCCGGTGCAGATCCCCCGCCAAGCTCTGGAACATCCCTGCGGGCAGGCGCAGCGCCGCCTCCAGCGAGCCGAGCCGGGAGTTACACATCCGGCAGAGCGCGCCCCTCACCTTGTCCGTGGCGTGGTCGTGGTCGACCTCCTGGGACGGGAGATCGCACAGCTCGCACCTGGGCCGCTCGGCGAGGAACGCGACCTTCGCCTCCGGCGACATCCTGCGGTACTCCATGGCTCACCCCTGGTGATCGACGCCTGACATGGCGTCACTACAGTGGCAGCCGCCTCCGACAGCACCGCCGGACGATTGCGGCCCCGGAACTCGTCCCTGTGTTCCCGCCCGCGGTACCCGGGTGGCGACGTAGCGTGTCGGCGAGTGTGCCGTCCGGTCGGTGGCCCGACCCGAGCGGAGAATCCGGCACAGGGCCTCAGACAGGACGAGCGAGTGGCGACGAGTGACCAGGACCCCACGCTGGCGGTGCGATGCCCCCGGTGCAAGGCCCAGCCCGGCGTCATGTGCGGCGGCCGCAGCAGCGCCCATCCCGTACGACGCGGTGCAGCCCGGGACGGTGCCGCGGTCTCACGCCCCCTCCACCAGCCGGCCGTTCCCGCGCCGGCCGTCCGCGCGCCGTGGGACGGCTACTACAACCCCGAAGCGCCGCAGTGGGACGACGACTCCAGCAGGCCCGGTCCTACCGAACTCCACGCCTCCGCCCTGGGACCCGGCGAGCACGAGATCCTGTGCTGCGCCGCGCTCCGGACCGCGGACGGGTGCCCGGTCTGCGACCGGGTCTGCTGGCTGTGCGACGCGCGCGCGGGCCGGGCCTGCCGCAGCATCCCGTCGACGCGCCGGATCGCCGGCGTCGCCCACATCGCTCGCCTGTGGGACCTCGACTGGGAAGAGACCGAGGAGTACCTCGACGCGATGACCCGCCCCTGCCCTCACTGCCAGGCTCAGACCGGGCAGTTGTGCCGCACAGTCCCCCGCGCCGACGCCCGCGCCCACCTCGCCCGACGCCCCCATCGGCAACGCTGCTGAGCCGACCTCGGACCACGCTCTGGAGCAGAAGGTCGTCTTGCGGGTGGTGGCGAGATGCTCTGTCCGGGTGAAGTCCGGCCGCCGTGCAACCGCGGTGTCCCTCAGACGGCGGACACGGTGTCGGATGCCTTTCGGAAGGTGGGGCCATGAGAACTCCCGCAGCCTCCACCGGCCCGGCCTCCCGCGGCTCGGCGACCAAGGTCGGCCGGCCGTTCGCCCGGTCGCTCGCCGAAGCCCGCCCCGCGCTGGTACCGACCTGGCACCCGGACCGCAACGGCTCGCTGACACCCGACGCAATCGCGGCGAAGTCTTCCTTCGACGCCTGGTGGCGCTGCCCGGCCGGCCACGAGTGGCAGGAGAAGGTCGCGCAGCGGGCGATGATGCCCAGGTGGAAGAACGGCGACGTCGCCGCCTGCCGACACTGCACGGACTCCCGCGTCCTGTACACCTACCCGGGCTGCGGGTGCACCGTGAAGGTCACCGCCGAGGCTGCCGAACGGCACAAGGCCGCGGCGCACCCGCGTTGCTTCCGCTGTCACACCACGTGGTGGGCCGAGAACGAGGCCAGGATCAAGGCCAAGATGGCGAGGGTCGCCAAGGCCTCCGCGCCGAAGGCGGCCAAGCTGCTGGACGAGGTGACCTTACCGCCCCAGGTCCCGCCGCCGCTGGTCGCCGAGTGGCGGTTCTGGGCGGCCAAGCACCTGCAGGGCGCGTTCGGCGCCGAAGCGGCTCTCGACAACCGCGAGGGTGAGGTGAACGCCGTGCTGGTGCGCGTGACCGTCCAGGCCGCGGTGCTCCTGCCGACCAAGGCGGAGGCCGGACGGGCCTCCGCCGCCGGCGGCGTGCTGAAGATCCTGGACCACGCGCACTGGGCCGAGGGCTGGCTCCACTACCTCACCGGCCGAAAGCCCCGACCCGTGGACGCGGACGAGTTGGACGAGGTGACCGGCGTGTTCCGCGGCTGGCTCACGGAGTGGGCCGAAGAAGCCCTCACCGCCGTGCGGGCAGAGAAGGCCGTGCCGGAGACCGCGGCGATCACCCGGATCCTCACCAAGGAGGTCGGTGAACTCGGCCGCAGCCTGAGTGACCCGCTGTTCGGCATCCCCGCCCAGCCGTACCGGGAACTCCGCCTGCCGGTCGTGCCACCCGGCGCGACCCGGTACGGCCGCCTGGACACCGTCATCCGGCAGATCGGCGCCCGCGACATCGTCGTGGAGATCGACTCCGCGCCCAACCCGGGCTCCGCCGCCAAGCTCGCCTTCGCCCGCGACGCCGGCGCCGTGCCGATCTGGATCCGCTTCGGCAAAGGCGGCATCGACGCCCCGGACGGCGTCGCCGTCATCGACCTCCGCGCGTCGGTCCGCGAACTCCAGGCAGCAGCTGGGTAACACGCCCACCCGGTAGCCAGGGTCCTTCCCTCCAGGGCTTCCACGCCGAGGTCGGGCAGGCCCACAGCGGCTGCCCAGGCGTGCGGGTCGGCGGTCGCGGGACCTGCGGCGAGCGCGAGCATCAGGCCGATGTCCGGGGCCTCCGCCACGGTTCCCCGGGCGAGCCCGCCGTGTGGCAGCAGCGTGGCGAGCGGCTGCAGCACCGGCAGGACACGTGGCGCGGTCGTCTCGGGAGCGGGCTTGCGGGGAAGTCCCCTCCAACAGGGCGGCCAACCGCGGGCCGCGCTCGGCCTGCGGCCCGGCACCCGCGGCCGCCGGGCTCACCGCGGGCCTCCGTCCCCGCCGGCCGTCCCCACGTGCCCGAGGGCTGGGACCGGCAGGAGTGCGGCGACGTCCGCGACCAGCCAGGCCGCGTCCCTGCCCTCGCCCCAGCGGGCGTGCACGATCCACGGCAGGTCGGGCCCGGGGCGGCGCTGCTCGGTCACCACCGCGGAGCGCCACCGACCGCCGGTGCGCAGCCAGGCCAGGCGCCAGCAGCGGCCCGCGTCGTCCTCGGCGGGCGGGCCGGCCATCTCCGGTGGCACCACGACGGCGTCCCGCCGCAGGTGCGGGGCGGGTTCGGCGGGCTCGGGCAGTGGGCGGATCGCCGCCGCTTCGTAGAGGAGCCAGGCCCACGCCTGGCCGGGGCCGCCGTCCGGGCCCCAGCGCACGTGGACGACCCAGGTCGTGCTGGTGGGCGGGCGCCGCCACACGGTCAGCAGGGCTGGCCGCCACGCGCCGCCGAGACGGACCTCCACCAGCCGCCAGCGCCGGACGTCGTGGGACAGCCCGGGCAGGGTCATCAGCTCGCGGGGAGCGGGCCGAGCGTCACCCGGCTCGCTCGCCGGGGTCGCGGAGGTGGCGGGTACGGCGGTCACACCTCATTGTTCGATAATTTGTTCGAGTGATCAATCGTCAGCAGTTCGCGCTGCCCATCACCGGTCTTCCTCCGGTTGCGGGGCGAACTGCACCGATGCCATCCCGTGCAGCACCTCGCCGGCCGCGATGCCCTGTTCGAGGCGCCGGGCGAACAGGGCGAGACGCGCCGCGGGCTCCAGCTCGATCAGGCCGGGCGGCCAGGTGCCCGGCGGCACGACGATCACCACGGCGACGGCCCGGCCCCGGGCAGCCGCCGTCCAGCCAGGCGACGTCTCGACGCGCGTGTCCGGCTCCCACACCTGGCGCCCGCCGACCAGCACCAGGCGCCGCACCTGGCCGCCACCCACCTCGATGACGCCGCTGGTGTCCGGGGGCTGCCCCGCCGCGAGCGTGAAGCCACTCTCGGCCGCGGCCTCCACCAGATCGGTGTAGAGGTCCTCCCCGACCTCCACGATCATCTCCGCGAACGGGGGCCCCTGCGCCGCCTCGCGCACCGCCAACGCCCACACCACCGGAGCCCCGGCCCGGCCGTCATCCCTCTCGTCATTCACAACCGCTTCAACGACCCACCACCCTCGCGGGAACCTGGCGGCCCGCACCTGGCCCGGGTGGCGACGGCTGGCTTCTCAGCTGTGGCGGGGGTGCGCGAGCGCGAGGATCTCGGCGTGCACGGCGGCGGCCTCGGTGCCCATCACCGCTGCGATCTCCTGCGCCCGCATGGCGAGGGCGTGGTGCAGCAGCACGATGTCCTGCTGGCGGGGCCCGAGGTGGACGAGCGGCCTGAGCGGGCCGGGGCCAGCGAGCAGGCACACCCGGTGGCGCAGTGCCTGCCAGGCGAACGCGGCCGGGTTGGCGCGGGCAGCCTGTGCCCATTCATCCTCGAGGTAGCCGCGGGTGGCGCGCAGTGCGAGGTGAGCGTCGTCGGGGGCGAGGAGGAGGTCGGCGTAGGCGTGGTAGCGGTGGTGGTGGAGGTCGAAGAGGGCGTGCGGGCCGAGGGTGTGGTGGTGGGGCGGGCCGGCGGGGGAGACGGTCTCGGGGGCGAAGTCTGGGGGTGTGGTGGGCATGTTCTCTCCCTCCTGGTGCGGGGTGGTTGCCAGGGCCGGGCCGGCCGCCGCTGGGCGGCCGGCCCGGCGGGGTTCAGCCGAAGACCGCCGGCACGGTCGAGCGGGAGGGCCCGTGCTCCGGAGTCCAGTACGGGTCCTGGGCGACCTGGACGTGCTCCCACAGCGGGCGCACCATGTCGGCGTCGGCGTTGAGGGCGCCGACGACGCCGCGGATGACGGGCCAGTCGGGCAGGGAGGCCGCAGTGGCGTGGTCGTCCAGGAGGCCGGTGACCTCCCGCGGGGTGAGGGGCCCGTCCACGCGCTCGCACACCAGGGTGGGCGGCGGGCTGAAGGCGGCCAGGTGCAGGCCGCGCATGGCGGAGCGCAGCGTGGCCAGGGCTTCGGCGATCAGGTCGGCGTCGTTGCGGCGGATCACCGGGGGGCGTGGGCGGGCGCCCTGGGCGGTCTCCCAGAGGATGCGCACGTCCGCGGGGTTTCCGCCGCACCGTTCGGTGATGGCCCTCGCGACCGGCCAGGAGGGCATCTTGTGTCCGGACAGGACCCGGCTGACGTACGACGGTGACACCCCGGTCGCCGTCGAGAGCGTCCTGAAGGTGGTACCGGAGGCGCGCTGGAGGTGGGACAGGGCCCGGGAGAGGCAGGCGGTGTCCCGGCGTTCGGCCGTGCGGCCCGGTGGCGCTTCGCCCTCGGCGGTGGCGCCGCCGTCGGCCTCGGCCTCGCCTGCCTCCTGATCCTGGCTCTCGACGGCCGCCGGGTGGGCGAAGGCAGCGGTCAGGCCGGCCTCGACCGCGAGGCGGAAAGCCGGTTGCTGGGTCCGCGCTCGCAGGCTTCGGCCCTGGCGTCGGCTGAGGAGGTGCTCTTCGGTGTAGCGGCGCCCCGCCGCCTTCGCGGTGAGGTGCAGCGTGCCGCCGATCGCTTCCCAGCCGTTCTTCTGATGGCGGGCCTGCCGGACCGCGTACGCCTTGAGGTCCTCCAGGTCCTGCTCAAGCAGCGAGATCTGCTCGAGGACCCGCAGCGGCTGCCGCATCCGCGTCAGGCGGTCGATTTCCACGCCGCGCTCGGCGACGGAGCGGGAGACCGCCACCGCTCCGGTGTCGCGGGCGAGCGCCAGCTTGCCCAGCCTCTTGTCCTTGCGGCTGATGGTGATTCCGACCTTCCGGCACTCCTCCGTGCAGTACTGCGGGGTCCGGCCGCGGCTGTTGGGGCGCGGGAACGTCGCCTTGCACCGCCTGCAGGTGATCATCGGGTTCGACTTCATCGTGGTGGATCTCCTCGCCCGGCCGCGCCGCGCTCGCGGGACGCGGCCGGGCACCTGGGGCCGTGACGGCCCCGCCGATGGTGCGGGGGAAACACTCCGGTGATGGGCCCGCCGGAGCGCAGGCCGGGCCGCCGCGCGCGCTTCTTCCGGGCGGCGGCCCGGGCCGTTCACAGGCGGGCGCGGGCGCCCAGCCGCAGGTACGAGCCGTGCAACCAGGGCAGGAGCCCGGCCACGGTCATGGCCGGAGACGCTCCGCCGAGCGCGGGCGCGAACAGCAGCGGCGCAATGAGGACCGCGGTCGCGCCGGTGACCCGGACGTTCACCACCAGGTCAACGGCCAGCCGCCGGCTTCTGGTTTGGAGACCCGCCGAGCGCGGGATGTTACGGTCGGATGCACCGTCCGGCGGCGCCTGCGTGCTGCCGGACCTGCTGCGGAGTAGGGACATCAGTCCTCCTCTGAACGTGGCGAAGGTGAAGCGGCGCCCCGGCATGCAGTTTTCGACGACCGGCTGCCGGGGCCCGCAGACCAGTGACAGTAGCTGCCACAACACGCACAGTGGTAGCCGCGCAGGTCATTAATGCGATTCCCCGTCATATCGGCTAACCCGTGCGCGAATTTGGCTGAACATCCGGAAAAAATCCGCTATGGTCCGGTCGCAATCCGCCCCGAAACGGACCGACCCGGTCAGACCTCGCAGCGACACCGACTTTGACGTGTTCGCCTGGTTTACCCCGCTATGACTCTGCGCCACCGACCCCGCAACGGCGCGGCCCCTACCGAGCGCTCGGGCCCCTACACCCTCGGCAGGCGACGGGGCGACAGCCCACCGGCAACAACCGGCATCTGGGCCGCTCACCTGACCCCTGCCGGGCTGCGGTGGTGCGCGTGCGGCCGAAGTCGCCTTCGCCAGCGCAGAATTCGCGACGATCACGGCAGTGGGCGCGGTACGGTCGGCCCACCCCGTCGACGCCCGGAGGCCCGCCATGGTCTCCACACCCCCTGCCACCCGACCCGGATGGGACGACCTACCGCCCGACGTCCGTACGGCCGTCGAAGAACATGCCCGGGCCCAGGTGATGAGCGTCGACCACCAGTCCAGCAGGCTCGCACCGGGCATCGCCGCACGCCTGCATCTCGCAGGCAGCGGCCGGGTGTCCGTCAGGGGCGTGCCAGCCGAGGACCGGCGAGCGGCATCCTGACGCCTTACCAGGAGCTGCAGAACCGGGCCGAGACGGGTAAGCCCGGTGGTCCGCTCGCCGGTTCGCACCCGGAATTCCCCCGAAGTGGGCATGATCGGACCACACAGGATCCGAAGGGGGGCGGGAGCATGGCCAAGACCGTCTACACGATGCTCGAGGCGCGCACCCAGCAGGGGATGAAGATCCGGGCCTCCCGGACCGAACCGCTTCCCGCAGAGGCGAAGCCCCTGCTGTGCCGCTACTGCGAGGCCAACGTGAAGCGGGTGCGCGCCCACTTCAAGGGCGAGGACGGGCCCAACCCCACCGAGGTCGGCGCCCACTTCGCCCTCTACCCCAAGCAGCACCACGCCCCCGACTGCGGATACAACCCCACCGAGGTCGTCAAGGCCATCGCCCGCGGCTCCCTCGGCCTGGCCCAGGCCGAGGACGGTGGCCGGCTGCGCCTGGTCGTGCCCGGCGACCTCGGCTCCTCCATCGTGAAGCCGCCGCGGCCCGCAGACGGCGAGGCCACCGCGGGCACCCGGACGCTCACCTTCACCACTACGCGGCCCCTGATCCCGCCGGCGCTGAACTCCGCCGCGAAGATCGTGCACTTCCTTCAGCTGCACGGCTTCAACGACGAAGCCGTCGAGATGTTCTCCGTCGTCTACGGCGACGCCACCAAGCCGATCCCCTGGCACCGGTTCTGCTACCACCCCGACACCGCCGCGGACCTCCACCAGATCCTCGCGGGCGGCCCCCCACGGCACCCCGTCGCGTTCTACGGCACCGTCACCACCGTTCAGAGCAAGGGCGGCAAGGCGTACGCCACCCTCGCCACCGACCAACACCCGCACGACGGCGGCAAGACCTTCAGCGTCCGCCTGCGCACCCAGCACCCCGCGCTCCTCAACCAGCTGCGCCCCGGCCGGCACATCCTCGCGATCGGCACCTGGAAACTCTGGCCGGAGGCGAACGAGGTCCGCCTCTGGCTGGAAGCCCACTGGCAACTCGCCTACTGGGACACCGACCCCGGCACCGGCGCGCCCTGCGGCATCTCCTGCCCCCGGCCGCTCCCGCCCGGCCCCCGAACCGCTCCTGCTCCCCCGCGCCGCACCGCCCCTGCAGCGCCCAGCCGCCGGCCTGGAACAGCCCGTACGACAACACCGGTGCGCCCGCGCCCGCTCCCCCAGGCCCGACCCGCCCCCGTACCGAACGACGACACCACGCCGAGCCGGCAACTCCCCGCCGCCCTCTCCGGGGCCGAGGCGGAACCCGCCTCGGCCCCCACCCCGCCCGCCGAGGCGGCCTTCGCCGTCCGCGCCCGGGCCACCGAACCGCCGGCCACCGTGCAGCCGCTCCCCGGCAGCGAGCAGGACCACCACGAGCCGTCGACGAGCCCACTGACCGCACCCGCCGAACCAACCCCTGTGGAAGGTCCAGGACGCGTGGCGGTCCAGCACCCTCTCCCGGAGCCCGACGACTACCTCCTCGCTCCACCGGCACCCGCCACCCCTGCGGCGCCCCGGCCGGCCAACGCCCCGCCGCCTCCGCCGCACCCCCCGACCGTCCACCTGCCCGGCTACAACGGACTCCCGGAACAACTGCGTCCCGGCCACCAAGGTTGATCGCCTGTGTCGCAGGGGCGGCGATCCCGGCCGCCGCGAAGCACGTCGGCCCGATCACCTCAACACCTGGCTCCCGGACCTGCTCCTCCGCGCAGGTCCGGGAGCCGAGTGTCGTGTGCCACTACAGGGCGAGGGCGTACCGGTAGACGGTCCGCAGCCTGGCGCGGAGGGTGGCGTCGGTGATGGTCTGCAGGGCGGTCTCGTGGTCGCCGGTGACGATGCGGAGCTGGGTGCGCTGGCGGTCGAGGTAGGCGGTGAGGAAGGTGTGGGTCTCGTCGCTGGTGGTGGGCAGGACGGCAGCGACGTAGAGGGAGACCAGGGAGAACGACCAGCAGCCGTGGAGGAATCCGTAGGCGGGCCGGTGGGTCTTCTTCCAGGGGGAGTAGAAGGTCTGGGCGTTGTCGATCTCGCAGCCGGTGGCGGTGAGGGCGTCGTTGAGCCAGTTGTGGCCGGCCTCGTGGACGAGGTCGCGGGCGACCATGATGGGGTTGTCCGGGACGTAGTCGAGGAAGACAGTGCCCGGCATGCGGCTGATGGTCCAGGAGCGCAGGGGGCTGCCCAGCGGCTTGCCGGTGAGCAGGCACACGACGGGGGCGTGGGCATCGACGAGTTCGCCGAAGCCGTGCTCGGCGGCGAGGGCGGCCGACTCCAGGGTGAGCTTCTGCAGGTGCTCTGGGGCGGCCTGGGTGGCGGGGCCGAGCACGTAGTACGGGGTGTCGGAGATGGACGAGGTGATCAGGTTCTCCTCGCCGGGGGCGACGGTGAGCGGACCGGTCGGGGCGAGGTCGGTGGCGCCGGCGTGCTCGGTGTACCAGGCGAAGGTGTCGGGGTCGTTCGTGCGGGCGGCGTGTTCGGCGCCTTCGAGGCCGTGGTGCGCGAGCGCGTAGGCCGCGGCGGTGGGCTCGGGCGCGGTGATGGCGCGGCCGACGGCGCGTGCGAGGGCGTGGTGGATGCGCTGGGTCTTGGCCTGGTGGAGGTCGTGGATCGCGGGCATGCGGAAGACGGTGCTGAGGTCCATCGCGGTCTCCTTGGCGGGGAAGGGGTGGGGCCAGGGCTTGCGGCCCTGGCCCCGGCTGGGTTCAGCGCGTCGGATCAGGCGTGGACGGTCGGCTCGGTCGGCCAGTCGTCGGCGCCCTCCCGGGAGGAGTGCATGGTGAAGCGGACGGACCCGTCGTCGCGGAGTTCCTCGACGGCGTCGAGGAAGTCCTTGGCCCAGGTGTCGTTCTTCATCGCCGGTTCCTTCTCTGCGTGGGCTTCTTGGGGTTGGGCTGGGGCCGTACGGGCTGGTCGGGGGTGCGCGCCCCCGTGGTGTGGGGGTCACGCGACGGCCTGTGGGGCTGCGACCGGCTGGGTGCCGGGCGGGAGGGGGCAGGCGCACGGGCGCCCTTCTGTGGGGGTTTCGGCTTCGAGGGCGGTCAGGAGCTGGGCGGTGGCGTCGTCCAGGGCGGCGAAGTAGGCGGCGCCGGGCGTTTCGGAGGTGGGCAGGAGCCGCAGATCGAGGACCGGGTGGGTGCGGCCGGTGGTCTCGCAGGTCAGGTTGTTGCGGGCGATCAGGAGGCGGACGGCGGGCGGCACGGCGGGGGCGCATCGGGTGGCGGCCCGGCACAGGGCGGCGGCGGTGGCGGCGCACTCGGCGCTGTTTCGTGGGAGGAGACCGACCTCGCGGGTCTGGCTATTGCGGGTGCCGTCGTAGTGGTGGCCTTCGCAGCTGTCGTAGGTGACGAGGTGCCAGCGGCCGGTGAGGTGGTCGACGAGCGGTTTGATGCCGGACTCGATCGCGTCGTTCCACTGCGGGTGGGCGGGGTCGAGGTCGTCGGCGGGCTGGGCGGTGGGGCCGGGCAGGCCGGTGGTGTTGATGTTGCCGAAGGCGCTGGTGACCAGCTGGGCCGGGTGGCGGGCGGCTTGGGGGTTGTCCCAGGTGGTCAGGAAGGCTTGGACGTCGCGCATCCGGTTGACGGGAGTGGGGCGCCAGCGGGCGGTGCGGCACCAGGCGCCGTCCGGGTGGGCGGGGTCGGCGAGGAGGGCCGCGGTTCCGTCGATCAGGCGCATGCGGTGGTCGCAGTAGGCGTCGTGGTGGCCGGCGAGGTTCATGCGCCAGCGGGTGGCGATGCAGCCACCGCCGCAGGTGGTGCGGTAGTCGCAGGTCAGGCAGGCGGTCATGAGGCTCTTGCCCTGGCCGAGCAAGTTGGAGCCACGCTGGGCCGTGATGATGTCGGCCCGGATGGTGGCGGGCGTCAGGTGGGTGAGCCGGGCCTGGGGCCAGGGGAGTTCGTCGCAGCTGCCGAGCCGGCCACCCGGGTAGAGGGTGAAGACGTGGTCGCACTTCATGTCGGAGAAGTGGCAGAACGACGCCCCCAGGCCCCGCAGCCGGCGGATGGTGGGGACGGCCGGGGAGAGCTTGAGGCGGCGGAACAGGCCGGTGGTGATCCAGTGCTGGGTGAGGCTGAGCACGAAGTCGGTGTACTGGTCGGGGGTGATGGCCCAGGCCGGGCCGCCGGGCCGGTTGAGGGCGGCTTGCTGCAGGGCCCTACTCGGCGGGCGGCGGCTGCCGGTGTGCGTGGTGGGCCGGGTGACGGCGGTGTCGAAGCACGGTACGACGCTCACCGAGGTGACGGCGGTGAACGCGGCCAGGTGGTCGAGGATTTCGGCGGGCCGGCCGAGGACCGCGGGGGTGACGGTGGTGATGATGCCGCAGGTCCGGCCGCGTTCGGCCAGCAGTTCCAGGGCCTTGACCACGAGCGGGTAGGTGGGTTTGCCGTCGTAGCCCACGCGCCAACGGTTGCCTTCCGCGTCACCGTCCAGGGAGATCCCCAGCTCCAGGCCGGGATAGTGGGCGTCGAACAGGTCGAGCCACTCGGCGTCGAGCTGGACGCCGTTGGTCTGCAGGGACAGGCGCTTGACCTGCGGCATCGCCGCCAAGGCCCGCAGCAACTGGGCGATGTGCTCCTTCCCGGCGGTCAGCGGTTCGCCACCGTGCAATTCGATGGCGAGCGGACGGCCCGCGAAGAGGTTCGGGAGAAGCTGGACCTGGTCGTCGCTGATCCGCGCGCCGCCGGGGCCTTCCTTGCGCTTCTCGTAGCAGTGCAGGCAGTCGATGTCGCAGGTCTCGCCGCGGACCTTGAGGATGAGCGAGACGGCGTCCTCGTCGGAGGTGTCCAGCGACCGGTACAGGTGGCCGATCTGCTCGTTCGGGCTGGTGGGGTGCATCGGGTGCCTCCCAGGGGAGAGGGCGGGCTCGGGCCCGTTCAGGAGCGAAGCGCCTGGTGCCACGCGGCCAGCTGGCCGGGGGTGAGGCGGATGGTGGCGTCGGCGAACTTCAGTCGCCAGCCATCGCTGTAGCGCTGGGGCAGCCACCCGGCCTCCAGCCAGTCGTCCGGCACCGTACCGTCCGGGCAGGCGGTCTCGGGCCACACCGTCAGCAGCGCGGCCAGCAGCCGGGCGCGGGCCTGGCGCAGGGCCTGGTGCACGGACGCCGCGGTCGGCGTCGGGGCTCCGGCGAGGACGGGGGTCCACTTGTCGCCGAGGAGCGGGTGGCCGGCGGCGACGTTCTCGGCCTGCTGGATGGCGAGGTGCAGTTGCCCGGTGACCAGGTCCACGGCGTCACTCAGTCCGGCCTGGAACAGGCCGTCGAGGTCCTCGACCAGGCTGATCGCGTGCTGGACGCGGTCGGCCAGCGCCCACCGGCGGTAGACGTCCCGCTCGGCCTGGCCGAGCACCGGCTGTTCCCCGTCGTGCATCGCGCGGGCACTCCGCAGCACGGTCAGCGCCGGAAGGCGGCGCCTCACGGTGCGGAACAGGTCGACGTCGTCGCCCAGGATGTGGAACTGCCGCAGGTAGCCGCGCAGTTCGTCGGCCTCCGTCACGGCCTGGGCCTCCAGGTCGACGCGGACGCCGTCGACGATGCGGGACTGCAGCACCGGCACCGGGCCTTCGGTGAACAGCACCCGAAGGTCGACGTCGCTGCGGGCGTGCGCGATCCCGCAGGCCACGGGCCCCGTCATCCACACCGGCGAGTCCGGGTACTCCTCGGCGAGCCGGCCTGCGACCGTGCGGGCCGCCGCCCGTCTCTGTTCGACCCACGCGTTCACCGGGCTGCCTCCCCGCTCAGGACGGCGCCGGCGGTGTGGGTGACCCAGGCGTCCAGGGCAGCGCGGACGTCCGCGCGCTGGGCTCCGATGTGCGGGGTGGCGAGCAGGTTCAGCGGGGCGGGGCCGGCCTTGAACAGGTGCGCGTCGCTCGCCTCGATCGGATCGACGGCCAGGCCGGTCAGGCCGCCGTCAGCAAGGGCCTCCAGGCATGCGGCTGTGTCGATGGTGGCCAGGCGCCCGGCGACGACGAGCAGAGGCCGGCGCCTGGCCGCCGAGCGGAGGAAGCCCGTGCCGAACGCCCCGGTGTTCTCCGCGGTGGCGGGCAGCGCGACGATGTGGGCGTCCGCCCAGCCGGGCAGCTCGGAGGCGGGCAGTTGCCGCAGCCCGTCGGTGATGCTGGGCCGGGCGGCGAAGGCGACCTCCGCGCCGAATCGCTCGGTCACGGCGGCCGCGGCCCGGCCGATGGGCCCGGCTCCCCAGACCGCCAGGCGCATCGACACCACCGGCGTCCCCAGGCAGGTCGTCCTGAGATGGTCGCCGAGGGCCAGGCCGTTGGCGCCGAGCGGGATGCGCCGGGCCAGGGCCAGCAGTGCCGCCAGGCACCACTCGGCGACTGCCGGGGCCGATGCCTCGGGGTATCGGTGCAGGCCGATCCCCCGCCTGGCCAGGAGGGCGGTGTCGATGCCGTCGAGCCCGGAGCCGGCCCGGATGACGTGCCGCAGCTTCGGCATGGCGGCCACCCGGTCCGCGTCGAGCCGCACCCCGGAGCGGATGACGAGCAGTTCCGCGCGGCGCACGGCGCCGCCGAGCTCGTCGAGGCTGGTGAACTCGTAGACGTCGTACCGGCTCAGGGAGCGGACCAGGGCGTTCGCATCGCCCGCCCCCTTGGCGACGAGGATCGTGGGCGCCCTCATCGCGTCGTCTCCGTCTGGGCGCGGTCCACGAGGACGTCACGGGTGTCCGTGAGAGCGGCGAGGATCGCGGGGGCGACCTGCGGGATCAGGGTCACCGTGGTGAGCTCGGCCAGCGGCAGCCATTCGAAGCCGACCTGGATCGGGTCGCGCGGGTCGGAGAAGCGGGGTGTCGTGCGGCCATCCGTGATCTCGGCGAGGAAGTTGTGCTGGGTCTTGTGCTGCGGGCCGAGGTCCTTGCCGAACTGGCCGGGGACGTACTCCACGACGAACATCTCCCGCACGGTCCGCACGCTCAGCCCGGTCTCCTGGTGGACCTTGCGCACGACCGCCTCGCGCAGCGGCTCGCCCTCGATCGCCTTGCCGCCGGGAAGGTTGTAGTGGAAGCAGCCGCCGTCCGCGCTGTCGTCGTAGGACAGGAGCAGGATCCGCTCCTGGTGGATGATCGCGGCCTTCACCGACACGCTGATGCTGGGCAGATCGCTCAAGGGTGCCTCCGTACTGGTTGTCGGAGCAGGGGTGTCACAGGCAGGCGCGGGCGTCGGGGTCGCCGACGCGCATGAGGTCCTGGACGTCGGCGAGCTGGTGGGCCTCGAAGACGCCCGTGGCCCGGAAGCCGACCGCGGCTCTGTGCATCGCGGCCAGTGCGGCGCGCGCCAGCTGGTTGGCGTAGATCGTCAGGACGAACCCGGCCTCCCCGAGGAGCCGGCGGTCCAGGTGCGGGAACGCCGTGGGGACGGTGACCAGCGGCACGCCGGACCAGCGGCGGCCCACCTCCAGCGCCTGGCCGCCGGTGGCGTCCTTGGAGTGCAGGAGCACGGCGTCCGCTCCGGCCGCCTCGTAGGAGGCGGCGCGGGCCAGCGCGTCGTCCATGCTGGCGCCGCAGATCAGCGTCTCCGTGCGGGCGATCAGCAGCAGGCCGGGGGCGGCGGCCTTGAGTTCCTTGATCTGCTCGCACACCGCCTCCGTTGCCGCCATCGCCTGGGCGCGGTGTTCGGAGAACGAGTTGCACTTGGGGTAGCGGCTGTCCTCCAGGCAGACGGCCGCCGCCCCGGCCGCCTGGAGGTCGAAGCCGAACCTGGCGGCCGCGGCCCCGGTGCCGGCGGCGTTGTCGACGTCCACGATCACCGGCAGGTCGGTGACGCGGCGAAGCGAGGTGACGACGTCGGCCAGGTCCCGGGAGCCGAGCAGGTTCTCGTCCGCCAGCCCGTAAGCGGCCGACACCTCCAGGCCCGACACCCACAGCGCGTCGAACCCGGCCTCGACGGCGACCCGCGCGGCCATGGCGTTGACCGCGCCGATCGCCTGCACGGGACGCCGGGAGGCGGCGGCGTCACCAAGGGCGGCCCGCAGACGGCCGGCCGCGGATATCTCAGGCATGGCGGCGCTCACCGGATCCTTCCTTCCAGGTCGGGGGTCAGGCCGCGCTCCAGCAGCGCGGTCCAGGCGTTCGCGAGCACGTCGGCCCGGGCCTGGTTGGCGTCGATCGTCACGGTCGGCCCGATCTTCGGGAACGCGGCCGGGCTGGCGGTGATCGCCTGGTAGGTGACGCGCACGATGGTCTGCACGTGGTCCACGTCCCAGTCGTCGCGCACCGAGTCCCCCGCGCTGCGGGAGGCGGCCCGCTGCATCGTGGTGCCGGTGGGCGCGTCCAGGATGAGCGTCAGATCCGGCACCAGGTCGATCGCGTCGGCGAGGCCGCCGTAGGTGGCCTGCGGCGTCTGGCCGTGCTTGACCTGGAAGAACGCCAGCTCCGACAGCAGCCACCGGTCCGCGATCACCGGCCGCTGCAACAGCGCCGGCGCGATCAGGCGCTCGACGGTCGCCTGCTTGTCGGCGCGCAGGGCCCGCAGGTAGCGCTCGCGGTTGGCCTCGGTGGGCGCGTACTTGCCGTCCACCAGGTCCGCGGCCACCTCGGGGACGAGGAAGTTCGTGGTGAGCACCGACAACGGCGTCACCCCATACAGATTCTCGAACAGCCGGAACAGCCCCTTGCGCAACGTGGTCTTGCCGCTGCCGTCCAGGCCCTCGATCACGACGAACGGATACTGCTCCATCCCTACTCCACCTGCCCCGCTCCGGTGCCCGACTGGTACTTGGTGAACTGCCCGCGCCACGGCACCGAGGTGGTCACCAGGTCCGTGAGCCGCATCCCGCCGATATCACCGAGCAGCTGCGGCAGCGACGCCTCCAGCACGACAACCTCGGCGACGGCCCGGCAGTACGCGGCCCGCAAGACCGGGCTCTCCTCGCCCCGGGTCCGCAGGGCCGCCCGCAGAACGCGCATCCCCGCGCCGAGGGCGACGGCCCGCACGGCGGACTGGAGCATCGCCAAGGAGGCGGTCCGGCCGCTCTCGTGGTGGATGACGGCGAACACCCCGACCCACCAGGCGCTGGCCCGCGTCACGCCGTGCACGGCCGCCTCAAGGCCGCCGTCCAGGTCCTCGGTCAGCATCCGGGCCACCTCGTCCACCGCGAGGGTGAGCGGGCCGCCGGCGGTGCCCTCGTGGCCGAGCCGGTACGGCACCTCGATCCACGGCGTGAGGCCGGCAGCACTGATCAGGACGTCGTCGCACGGCACCACGAGGACCGGCTTCGACACCAGGTCGACGGGGTCCAGCTCGGCGGGCAGCCCGAGCTGTTCGGGTGCGAGCCTCGCGGCCTGGCGCCACTGGTCCTGGTGCAGGTGCACCCGCTGCACGTGCAGGCCGTCCGCGAGCGCCTGCCAGCTGTCCCTCACGCTCGCCGGCCTCAGTGTTCCGGGCGGGCTCATGGCGGTGGTGGTTCCTTCCACGCGTACTCCTTGATGGGTCGAACCGAAGCGGTGAATCGTAGTCGTGCAGTGACGGACAGCAATGGCTCGTGCGTGCCCGACTGCGAGTAGTTGACGGGCGGTCAGGGGATCGAGAGGTCTGCGTGCACACACTTGCCCCGGGGTTCGAGGGTGGCCCCCCACCGGCCGCCGGTCAGTTCGTGGACCAGGGCGAGCCCGCGGTGGCACTCCTCATCCTCGCCGGCCTTCAGCAGCACTGGCAGCTCACAGGAGCCGTCCCGTACGGAGACCCGGACGAACCCCGGGGAGGGGCGCCGGACGGCCACCTGCATGACGGTCAGACAGCCGGTCTTGCAGGCATTGGAGACCAACTCGGTGATGATCAGCTCAGCCGGGTCGACCAGTTCGGCCAAGCCCCACTCCTGGAGCTTGCCCCGCACCAGCAGGCGGGCGGCCCGCGCCGACTCCGGGCGGTAGCGCAGGGACGCCGTGGCGGGTCCGGGCCGGGGAGCCGACTCGGCGGGGGCGAGTTCGGCGGTCGTCACGCCAGCCCCCGGTACTGCTTGAGCCACCGTCCGTCCTCCAGCCGCCGCAAGACCGTGGCGCGGCGCAAGGCGCACTCGAAGCCCTCCTCGAAGACCTCGGCGCCGTCTGGCCGCTTCCGCCACGCACCCCTGGGCACGCCTGCCGGGAAGACGCGGCTCAAGAGCTGGTCCAGGTCCAGCGAGGCCAGTGACACAGGACGGCCAACAGTGACATCGGCCAGCAGCCTGCGGCGCAACTGGTCGTCAGAGGATCGGCGCACGAAGGCCTCCGGAGTCCGACTGTGAAGCGGCGGCCCTCCGGTGTCGGGGGACGCGTCGAAAGGGCCGCCGCTGATACCCCGTCAACCGGGGCGTTCCAACACGGTGTCGCGCCTACGCTGAATCTGCAACGGAATCGGCAGCGAATCACCCCGCGAAGGAGAAGTGGCACATGCCAGCGCAAGCGCATGACCTGGCACGGCGCGCATGTGACGTGCAACACTGCGCGAATCGACACGGACGGCATACGCATGCACCCGGGAGGTAAGCACGTGGCAGCACGGCCGAGGCCGACAGCGCGGCGGATCGAGCTGGGGCACGACCTTCGGACTCTGCGTCAGCAGGCCGGCATCACCCTCGAAGACGCCGTCAAGGGCCTCTCGTTCAGCGAGACCAAACTCCAGCGCGTGGAGACCGGGTTCCAGGACCTCCGCAACGCAGGAGACCTGCGCAAGCTCCTCGCCCGGTACAGCGTCGACGACGAGGACGAGATCGAACGCCTGGTAGAGCTCCAGCGGACCGCCTCGCGTCAGGACTGGTGGACGCCCTACACGGTGGCGACGATGGCGCCCGCGATGCCCCGCTTCCTCGGAGTCGAGTCCGCGGCTCAGGCCATAAGGGCCTACCACCCGACGTGTGTGCTCGGCCTGCTGCAGACCGAGCGGTACGCGAAGGCACTGCACGAGATCGCCAAACCGATCGAGGAGTACACCACCGAGTTCATCCAGAAGAGCGTGGCCTTGCGGATGAGGCGCAAGGAGCGGCTGGTGACCCCCGATGATCCTGTCAAGCTCTGGGCGATCCTCTACGAGCCGGCGCTACGGTACGTGGTCGGCGACGTCGACATCATGCGCGAGCAGTACGAGGAGATCACCCGGATTGGGAAGCTCGACAACGTGACCGTGCAGATCCTGCCCCAGTCGGTCCGCGGCTACCTGTCGTTCTCCGACTTCACGCTCCTGGACCTCGGCAGCACGCTGCCCATGACGGTCCAGGTGGACACCCCGGGGGCCGGGATGTCCCTCACGGACAAGTCCCGCGAAGTCGGCCGGTTCACCCGGATGTTCGAGGCGCTGTCCCGCTCGGCCCTCCCCGCCGAGGCGACACAGGAGTTCCTGCAACAACTCACCCGAGAGATCACGTAATGACCCACATCACTGCCCCCGAACTCGTCGGCGTGGCCGACTGGTTCAAGTCGTCCTACAGCGGTGCCGGCAACAACTGCGTCGAGATCGCCGACCTGACCCACACCCGCTTCGAAGCCGTGGCCATCCGCGACTCGAAGAACCCCGATGGCCCCGCCCTGCTCGTCACACCCCAGGCGTTCGCCGAGCTCGTAGCGTTCGCGAAGACGTTCACCGTTTGATCAGACGAGGGCCGTTTCCCCTGGTCTGCCAGCCATAAGGGAGGCGGCCCTTTCGCTGTACCGGCGGAGAGCGGGCCCAAGAGGCAACCAGGCCTGGCTGCCGGGGCAGCGCGCCCGTACGACGCAGGTCGGCAGGGCAGGAACCGGGCCGCGAAGCTGATGGCACATCGATGAAGGGGAGGACACAGCATGGACGAGGTAGTCGTCGACGAACTCGAGTCGGAGTCGCTGAGCAGGACGTTGGGCTACTACGCGGCCGCCGTCGCCGAGGCCCTGCTGCGCGACGGCCTGTCCGTTCGGATCGACGAGGTCCGCGGGCATGGAATCGTCGACGACAAGGACCCCGACGACGAGGGCATGCTGGTCGAGGTCTTCCAGGAGGCCCAGGCCGTCCTCCACCTGGGCCGCGCGTTCACCGCCCAGGCCGTCCCGGGACGGCCGAGCCTGGGCTGGGACGGGCAGTCCGGCTGGTACTTCTTCGTGGACTCCGACGACAGGCTGCCGTCCGAATCCGTCATCGGCGCGCGCTGGCTGGGCGATGGCCTGGTCCCCGAGCCAGCCCGGGTCGCCGCGTTCGCCTCCGTGCTGATGCTCGACAGCACGACCGCCGGCAGCGGCGAGCGCCCCTACTACCGCGACCCCGGCGCCGACGTCGCCGCCCTCATCAGCCGTCTCGGCCACTACCTGCCCGACCACGTCGGCGCCGGCGACCAGCCGTGGAGGTCCCACTTCGCCCACTTCCGCGACTGGCACTTCACCCGCCGCGCTCTTACCAACCTGACCGCCGACGACCACGACGCCCAGATCACACTGCGCGCAGGCGAACTGCGCACGATCGTCGACCTGCTCAAGCTGTACGAGATGCACGACCCAGCCCTCCTCGGCGGCATCGGCTACCACCTCGCGGTCGACCTCGAACGCCGCCAGGTCACCGGCGCCCCGCCACAGTCCACCGACAGCGCCCGCCGCCACGCCGCCGACATCCGTGCCCAACTCGAGCAGACCAAAGCCCGGCGCCGCCTGCGCGATCAGGAAGAGCACAGGGAAGACTGATCCCCCGCAACCGCCTGCCTCGGTGACACATACGAGGTACGGCGTCTACCCCAGGGCGAGGAGCCCTGACGCGAGCCCACGGCCGATCAGCAGGTACGGATCCTGCAGCCGGCCATGCGCACCTCATCAGTCAACCGGGTGAGGGTGGCAGCACGGGGTGACCGTCAGACATCGCGTACGGCGCTGCCGCTTCATCTCCGCTTCCGCACCGTGCTTCACACCCCCGGCCAGCTTCTGCCGCACCTGCCGTTCGATCGCCTCGAAGTGCCGGTAGTAGCCGACGTCGTACGCCTCGATCACTTCGAAGGTCCACTTCCCCGGACCGCCGCCTGGCTCGGCGGGGAGTACATCGCGCCCCTGGGTCTCCCGCTGGACCAGGTCGGCCTGCTCAGCGTGGCCTGCGCGGCGGAGCGCCTCGACGGCGTCGCCGACCAGCTTGTCCGCGCTACCGGTCAGCTGGTGCCACGCGTAGAGGGCGCCGCGTGCCCGCACGGTGGTCTCCAGCGCCTGGGAGAGCAGGCCGAGCGCGTCCACCGTCGCGTCGTCCGGCTCTTCAGGCCGCAGACGGCTACCGCCATCGTTGTTCTGGTCCGTCATGATCGCCTGCCCCACGCTCGAAGTGGCCAATACCACCCTGTCCCACAACCTCTCGGACGGGGCAGCTTGCTCGTCCGAACGGCAGGACCGACTGCGGACCTCATGACCGGGTACGGCCGCTGGCGGGGTGCTGACGGACGAGCAGGTGGCCGGGATTCGGCTCCAGGCCGAGGAGCTCCGGAGGTTCGACTTCGTGCCCGTCGAGCAGGTCGGCGGACGGCTGATCCCGTTGCTCGCCCGCCGGGTCGAGGCGTGCGTGCGGGCGCGACAGGCAGGGACGACGGTCTACCTGGAGAACGGCGTGCCCACGCTGGACTGAGCGCAGGCTGCACGGCAAAGGGAGGCCTCCGGGTGGAGGCCTCCCCTTCACGTTCGTGGCGGTCAGGCGATGCGCTGTTCCTTGGGGGCGTGGCCGGCGCGCGGCGCCGGGATGCGGGCGGCGGTGGTGAGCGTGCGGTCCGCCGAGCGCAGCAGGGAGTCGTGGATGCCGTCTGCGTAGAGGAGGCCGCCGAGGTCGTTGCGGGTCTTGGCGAGGGTGGAGTCGGCCTGGAAGGCGGCCGCGCCGACCAGGAGGGTGAGGTCGCTGGTGGTGCGGTGGGCGGTGTCGACGGCGGTGGCCTTGACGGAGCGGGACCAGAGGTCGGCCTGCGGGTGGCCGGCGGCGGTCAGGCGGGCGCTGGTGAGGGCGGCGAGCAGGGCCGCGTTGAGTTCGGCGTGGGTGCGGGCGAGGGTGACCCGGGCGGTGTCGCGCAGACGAGGCAGGCTACCGGAGGTGACGCGGGCGGTGAGGGTGGCGGCGGTACCCAGCGCGGTGGCGGTGACCAGCGGGCGGAAGCTCGCGAAGTGCTCGCGGAACACCGGCAGGCCGTCGCCGAGAGGACCGAGCAGGTCAGCCTCTGTGATCTCGACGCCGGTGAAGGAGAGGCTGCCCCAGGCCCATCCCGCCAGGCCTGCCGGGGTGGCGGGGCGGCGCTGGAGGCCGGGGGCGTCGGGGTGGCGCGGGCGGTGATCTCCTGGAGCCGACTGCCGCCGTGGCGATCAGGCCCGGGAGAAGGTAGCGGCCGACTCTCCCCCCGGATCTGATCAGCACCCACATGAGACGGAAGCCCGGTACCCGCCAGTGAGGCGGATACCGGGCTTCCGTGTAGTCGTAACCGTCACCGGGCCGCTGTGCTGCTCCGGTGCTCAAGCTCTTCGACCTTGTTCAGGACGGTCTGCGCCACGACGCGTGCCTCGTCCGGCGGCAGGAACCGGCAGATCCATCCGGCGACGCTGTCCAGGTCACGCCAGTCAGGAAGGCCGAGTCCGGCCGTGCCGGCAGACGCGGGCGACGTGGCCCGCTGCTCCGGTACCTCCGAGTCCCCGGGTGCCGCGGCCGCTGGGCGATTTTCCATGGAAAATTCGTCGGCCCTGGTTCCGACCGCAGCGGGCTCGGCCGGGCCGTCGGTTCCCGGGTTCGGCGCCGAGGTCTGCGGGCCCGGATCTGCCGGATCGGCAGTCGGCCGATTTTCCATGGAAAATCCGACCGCCGCAGCGGTTCCAGCCGAGGCGCTCGGGGCAGGGGTCTCCTCCCCCAGTCCGGACGGCGCCGTGGCCGCCTCGGCGTTCACTGCGGACTGCTGGGCCTTCGTGCGGGCTGCCTTCTTCTCCTCCCGGATTCGCTTGCGCTCCAGGGCGGCTTCCGCTTCGGCGTCGATGAGCTGGTGCAGGATCGCGATCTGCTGCTCTGCCGCGAGCTGCTCGATCCCGGGGGTCGAACCGATCGCCCGGGCGTGCCGGATGGCGATGCCTTCCCCGCCGCGGGCCTTGGCCCGGACCATCTGCTGGAGGTCCGGGTGCAGCTTCAGCAGGCTCTTGCGCTGGGTGATCCACGTCGGGGACCAGCCCTCAGCCTCGGCCGCGTCCTTCGCAGTGGGGTACTCGGAGACGATCTGCATAACGCCCCGGGCCTCTTCGATCGGGTCGAAGTCCACCCGGCTCATGTTCTCGTCGAGCGCCGCGCGCAGCAGCTTGGTCTTGGACTCGGCGTGGGAGTCGTCGACGACGACGATGAGCTTGGGCTGGCCGTACTTGCTGGCGGCGAGCAGGCGACGGTTGCCGTTGATGATGACGACGTTGTCCGGGCCGTTGAGGCGGAGCCGGGGCTCGTCCTCGGGCCAGAGCTTGAGGTAGGCCTGGGGGGTGACGCCGAGGCAGCTCTGGAGCTGCTTGTCGGCGATGCTCTCGAGGTCGCTAACGTCGATGGTGTCGGGGTCGTCGAGATCGCCGAGGTCGCGGGGGTTGCGCGGGTTGTAGCGGCAGTTCTCGGTGAGGACCCAGCGCGCCGGGCCCTCCGCGACGGGGTTGTTGTTGGGGTCGATGCCGGGCTCGTCGACGACGGGGTCGTCGGCCATGCTGGCGAAGCTGACCTTCTTGCCTGCCATGTCAGCCTCCGTATCCGCGCTCAAGGGCGAGCTTCATGAAGTCCTCGCGGCCGCGGTAGGCCGTGGCGCTCGGCCGGTACTGGGTCACGACCTGGCCTTCGGCGACGGCTCGTGCGTGGAGTTTGTAGCGGCGCAGGACGGTGTTCGCCCTCGGCCATCCCTTGGCGTCGATGTAGGCCTTGGTGTCCTCGAGGTCGGACGTACCGTCGCGCGGGTCCCAGTTGTTGATCACGACTGCGAACTTCTTGCGCATCGGCTCGAGCATCTTCTGGACCGTTCGGGCGGTCGGGTCGAAGCACAGCGGCTCGGTGATCATCGGGACGAGCACGTCGTCGGCGATCTCCAGGGCCTTGCGCAGGATCTCCTCGTCGGCCAGAGTTCCGGGGGTGTCGATGAAGATGTGCTTGTAGCCGCCGTCCCCCTTGCCGAGCACCTCGTTGGTACAGGCGGCGAGGTTGATGGTCGCGGTGGTCTTGCCGACGCCGCCCTTCTGGTTGGCGACGACGTGGATCCGCGCGCCCGTCTCCTTCAGCTTGTACAGCTGGTGCGCCTGGTCGTGGGCGGCCATGAAGTCAAAAGGGAGCCTGACCCCCACGCGCTCGGCCCAAAGGACCGCGGACCCTTGAGGGTCCGTGGAAACGACGAGAACTGATGACATGTGTTCCTTCTCCGTTGATTTCCCAGACCAGGGGTCTGGTACTGCGGACGCCCATACCCGGACCATCTCCCGGCACAGGACTCGGACACAGCATGTCAGACGGTCTCAGTCAGCTATGAAATGACCCGCTATCTTCCATTAGGTCCTGGCGATTTTCCATGGAAAATCGCCAGGACCTGCAGGACACCGCTCGCACCGGCACCCGCGAACAGCGCGGCATTAGCCCCCAAACACAGAAGGGCCCGCCTCCCTCCAGCGGAGAAGCGGAGGGGAGGCGGGCCCTTCGCGTGCTGGGGATCAGGCCGGGGCGGTGAACACGCCCGGCCGTGAGCGCCGTGTGGCTACTCCGCGGTTCGCTCGCCCCTCTTGATGGCGCGGATGGTCGCGGGAGCCAGACCCAGCCGGCGGGCGAGGCGGTCGATCGGCACTCCCTGGCGCAGGGCCACGCGGATGGCGCGGTCGCGGGCTGCCCGGTAGGTCTGGCGGATCCCGGCACCGGCGACGGTGCGCTGGATCGCGACCGCGATCCAGCTGGCGGCGATGCCCTGCCAGGTACGGGCGCGGGCACGGAGTTGGACGGCGGTCGGTCTGGCGGCGGTCGGGGTGGTGGACATGGCCGGCTCCTCACCTGGGCCACGTGCGGGCCCTGCGTGCACGGTGAGGCCAGACGGGCAATCGGGGCAAGACCGCCATTTCAGCCACGCGCAGGCTCGGTCGGAAACGCGAAAGGGCCCGTACTCCTCTGGTGTCGACACCAGAGGAGTACGGGCCCTTCGATGTGCCGCGGGTCAGGCCGAGACGGGGACGCCCGCGCGGTCGAGACCGATCGCACGGCTGGCGCGCGTCATCGGGCCTCCGGCACGCGGGGCCCGGCCTGCCGGGTGTCGGCGGGCCGGGCCGGTTCGGCGGATCCGGTCAGGTCGCGGTGCCGGCGGAGTCGCCGGTGTTGGCCGGCTCTGCGCGCAGCGCCGTGGCGAGGATCGCGGCGTGATCGAACGCCAGCTGCCCGGGGAGTTCGTTCCACGGCCACCAGCGGGCGGTGCGGGCGTCGTCCCCGGCGGTGATCGGGGTGTCGTCCGGCACGTCGGCGAGGTAGGCGACGGTGACGTACCGGCCGCGGGGGTCGCGGCCGGGGGCATCCCAGGCGCCGATCTGGATCAGGTCCGCGGGGGCGACCCGGACGCCGGTCTCTTCCTCCAGTTCCCGAGCGGCTGCCTGACGGCTCGTCTCGCCCGGGTCGACGTGTCCGCCGGGCAGTGCCCAGGCGCCCTCGTGGGGCGGCCAGCCGCGCTCGATCAGCAGGATCCGGCCGTCCGGCGTGAGGGCGACTACGTCGGCGGTGTAGCGGATGGTCTCGAAGGTCTCGGTCATCTCGGCTCTTCTCTGTGTGGTGGGTTCGGTCGGGCGGCCTCGCGGCGTGCCGTGCCTGCGGCCTGGCCGGCACGGGCGGCGAGGGCGTGCAGGTGGTCGGCGTCCTCGGGCCGCACGCCGTAGATGAGGCGGGCGGTGTATTGGCGGGCGGCGTCGGCGAGCTGGGTGGCGTCCAGGGCGTGGGCCTGGAGTTCGCGGTCGATCTCCGGGTCCGGGTCGCGGGCCTGGAGTCCGTGGTGGGCGTCGTTCATGGCGGGGCTCCCGGTCAGTGGCTGGTGGCGGTCAGGTGCCGGTCGAGGGTGGTGCCGCGCAGGGCGGTGAGGATGTACTCGGAGAGCCGGTCCTCCAGGAGCACGGCCCTGGTGGTGTGGGCGGCCCGCATGGCGGCGTAGTGGGCGGCGCGGTGGTCCGCGCCGGCGGCCTCGGTGGCGTCGGTGGCGCGCTGGATGGCGATCCGCTCCACCGTGGTGTCGGCGGCCTGCCGGTGAGCGCGGCCGGCGACGATCCCGGCCGTGCAGACGGCGCGCATGCCGCTGGTGTGCTCGTGGTGGGCGCACAGCCGCCAGTTCTCGTAGGCCTCGTGTCGGCCGGCCGGGTCGGCGGCCCAGTCGGAGGCCCACTGGCGGGCGAGGTCGGGGACGGCGTCGAGGTGCTCCAGGACCTGGCGGCCTCGGGGGCCGAAGACCTGGTGCGCTTCGGTTTCCTCCACCACGCGCAGGGCGCGGGTCATGAGGGTGTGGCCTTCGTAGCGGCCGCCTCGCTCGTTCTCGCCGACCGGCTCGACGACGAACAGCCGCACCGGCCAGGTCCACAGGCGGTGCAGGGCCTCGCCCGGGGCGGTGGTCAGGATGAAGTGGCCGCCGGAGTACCAGCGGCCGGGCTCGCCGGGGGTGGGGTGACGGACGATCCCGTCCGCGGTGGCGGGCAGGGGGATCGGGGTGGGGCCGGTGGCGTGGGTCAGCACGGTGCCGTCCGGGCGGGTGGCCAGGTAGTAGGTGACGGCCTTCTTGGTGCGCACGGTGGTGTCCTTCCGGTTGTGGTGATGTCGGCCGTGGCGGCCGGCCCCTGTCCCCGGAGTGCGCGCCGCCCGCCGGGCTGGGTGCCGGGCGGGCGGGGCGGGCCGGGGACAGGGGCCGGCCGTGCGGCACCCCGGCGCCCGGGGTGGTGCCCGGGGGCCGGGGTGCTGCCGGGCTCAGTTCGTCGTGGGCAGCGGGGGCAGGGCGGTGCAGGCGGCCGCGTGGTCGGCGGCGGCCTTGCGGGCCACGTCGATCGGCATGCCGGTCATGCCGTTGCCGTCGCGGCAGCCGGTGCAGTGCCACCAGCTGTGCTCGGCCGGCGGGCGCATGGAGTGGGCGGGCCAGGGGTCGGCGCCGGTGATCTCGACTGTGGCGCCGGCGGTGTTGGCGTAGCGGATCCAGATGTGGCCGGGTCCGGGGCCCTGCGGGGCGTCGCCGAGGAAGGCCTCGGCGCCGTTGAGGCGCACCTCACCGTGGTCGGCGGCCATCTGCAGCAGGTGGAGGATGCGGTCGTGGTGGCCGACCGCGGTCCCGCCGTCCAGGACCAGCAGGGTCTGGTGGATCTCGCGGACGCTGGTGCGGGCCTGGCCGAGCTCGCGCTGGTAGTCGAGGATCGCGAGCAGGACGCGGTAGGCGTCGTCCAGGCGCAGTCGCCGGTCGAACGGGTCGGGGGTGAAGTCGGCGAGCAGTTTCTCGGCGGGGTCGGTCGGGGTCATGATCGTCCTGTCGGTTCGGGGAGTGGGTGGTGGACGGGCGCCGGCTGGCTGTTCAGCGGGTCGCGGTGGCCCCGGGGCGTGCGAGGACCCGGTGGTAGACATGGGTGGTGCCGATGGACGTGGTGTCGGTGCTGACGGCCAGCAGGTCGCGGCACCGGTTGGCGATGTCGGCGAGCTGCTCGTGGATCCAGGCGTCGGTGCGCTGGAGGAACACGCGGTCCGCGGTGAAGTCGCTGACGTAGAGGCTGAACTCGTGGTCGCGTTGGCCGCGTGCGATGCGGCTGGTGAGCATGCGGGTGGCGGCCTCGTCGTCGGGGCGGCCGGGGATCGGGCCGGGCAGCGCGCGGCACTGGCCGGCGTGCTCGTTGGCCTTCTCCCGCCCCTCGAAGAAGTCCAGGGTGTAGGAGGACGAGCCCGTCGTGGTCCAGGTGCCGGTGCAGCCGAGGCAGTGGATGCCGTGCTCGGCGGAGGCCTTCCCGTCGTTCAGGGCGCGGGCGTAGAGCAGCACGCGGGCGCCGGCCAGGTTGGCGAAGCGGATCCGGACGAGCAGGCCCTCCGGGGTCCAGTGGTCCGGTCCGATCTGCTGCTGCATGGGCGCGGGCTGGAGAAGGGTGGGGGAGCGGCGGAACAGGTTCACGGTGTCCTCCGGTTCGGGTGGTACGGGTGTCGGCCGGGTGGCCGCGGCGCGCACCGAACCGCGCCGCCGGCGGGGCGGGCGGGGACGGTTCGGCGGGCACCGTGGCGGCCCGGGTCAGCGACGGGCGAGCGGTGCGGGCAGGGAAAGGGCCCCCTGCTCCGGGGTGGAGCAGGGGGCCCGGGTGAGGGCTGTCAGGCCGCGGTTTCGACGGCTTCGTCGGCGCGGCCGGGCTTGCCGGCCTTCCGCCCGTCCCACCAGGACTTCGCGTCCCAGCCGGTGGCGTAGGCCAGGAGCATGTAGGACGCCGTGGTGCCGATGGCGAGGATCCCGTGAGCCCATCCCCATTCGGTGGCCTTGAGGCTGGTGCCGATGGCGCTTCCCCCGCCGATGGCGCTGACCAGGGTGGCGATGACGCAGGCGGTCTGCAGGGAGAACCTGGAGTTTTCGGTGGCGGCGTCGTTGACGCCGTAGCGGATGGTGTAGCGGACGTGGAGGCCCAGCACGGTCAGCTGGACGGCCCACAGGGCCAGGACGACGGCGGCGACGCCGGACAGGGTGACGAGATGGTGCATCGGGTTCCCTTCGTGAGTGGTGCGGGTGATTTTCGGCAGTGATGCGGCGCTGGATCCGGGAGTTGGTGACTTTCGACCGGTCCGGGTGACGGTCAGCCACGGTGCTGACCCGGGTGGTGCGGGTGAGGCGGGCGGACGGTCCGGGAGGCAGGGAGCCGCAGCCGGTCGTCCGGTGGTCAGCGGGCGTGGGCCGGTTCGAGGTAGACGGGGGAGGTGGTGGTGATGCGGTCGACGATGCGGAAGCCTTCGGCGAGCAGCTGGTCGGTGGTGGGCAGGTGGCGGTGCTGCTCGGCCAGGACGTGGTCCGGCACGACGCGGGTCCGGTCCGTGTTCTGCCGCCTGCACAGGTCGAGAGGCAGGTCGAACAGCACGGCGGCGGCGGGGCGCTGCCAGTAGCGGGCGCGGGCGAGCAGGTGGGCGCGCACGTGGGGGAGGATTCCGGTGGAGTCGACGATCACGGTGAGGCCGCGGGAGAGGCGGGCGTCCAGGAGCAGGTCCTGGATCTGGGCGGCGACCGGGGTGGCGGACTGGTCGGCGGCGTTGTCGGTGGCCATCTCGCGGTAGGAGTCGAGGTTGAGCCGCCAGGTGGCGGGCCAGCGGTTCCGCGCGAAGGTGGACTTGCCGGCGCCGCTCAGGCCGACCAGGACGACAACGGTGCCGGGGTCGTAAGTGAAGTTCACGGGTCTCCTCGGGTGCGGTGGCGGGGTTCGGGCTTGGCCGGGCGGCCGGCCCCTGTCCCCGGAGCGCGCGCCGCCCGCCGGGCTGGGGGCCGGGCGGGCGGTACGGGCCG
Organism: Kitasatospora sp. NPDC094028; assembly: GCF_049543595.1. Taxonomy (NCBI): domain Bacteria; kingdom Bacillati; phylum Actinomycetota; class Actinomycetes; order Kitasatosporales; family Streptomycetaceae; genus Kitasatospora; species Kitasatospora sp. NPDC094028. The sequence continues at coordinate 36,593 of NZ_JBMVFA010000043.1, forward strand.
GGGCGGGGCCGGCGGCCGGGTCAGCTGATGAGGGCCAGGACCGCGACGGCCGCGAGGGCGAGGAGGGTGAGCAGCGCGTTCGACGGGATGTTGACGCACTTCTTGAGCTGTTCGATCCGGGAGGTGATGGCCTCGCACTCGCCGAGCAGCTGGGCGTGGGAGGCGGAGCCTGTGGGCATGTTGGCGAGTTCCTCGCCGAGGGGGCGGCGGGCCCTGCGCAGAGCGGCGATCTTGTCGTCGCGGTTCAGAGCGATCAAGGGGCAGAGTCCTTTCGGAAAAGCGGGGCGGTGGGTGGTTCGGGGTGCGGGACGATGAGGGCGGACCGGGGACGAGACCGGCCCGCCGGGCTCTGGTTGCCCGAACCGGCCCCGGGGTGGTTCATGCATCCCGGGGCCGTACTGCGTGGTTCGCGGTTCGGTTCGGCGAACCGGTTCGCGGCTCGCGAGGAGCGGTTCGCGGTTCGCCGTCAGACGCCCACGCGGTTCGTGAACTTCGTGCGAGCGTCCGCGAGACGGTGGTACGCGGTGGTCTTCTTCATGCCGGTGTTCGTCATGACGTACTCGAGGTCGACCGTGTCGTAGCCGCGGGTCTCGATCAGCTCGAGAACTTGCTGAACCTGCTCAGTGGCGGCCAGCTGCGCGGCGCTGCGCCGGTTCGAACCGGCCTGGGCGGTGGCGAACTGTGCCTGCTCAGCGGCGGTTCGCGGCTCGCCGTCCGCCTCAGCCGGTTCGCAGACCGGCGCGGGGTGGTTCGCGGCTTCCAGTTCGCGGCGCGCGGCCACCTCGCCGGTTCGGGCTGCGGGCAGGGTGTGGTTCGCCGAACTGCCGGGCGGGTTCGGGTTGCGGTTCGGCGAACCGGCGCGGGTGAGGCGAACCGCGAACTGCGGGATGGTGGCCGGGTTCGGCGAACCGGCCAGTGCGACGGCGAGGCTGGAGTTCGAGATGCGGGGCAGTGCGCGAACCGGCACCCAGTTGCCGACGCCGATCATCCCGGCGACGAACCGGCGAACCGTGCCGAAGCCGGTTCGCCGAACCAATTCGCGGTGTTCGGCTGCGGCCGTCCAGGCGAGCTCCACCGTGGACAGCGACTCGTCGGTGATCGCCAGCGACCACGCGGTGAAGGAGTGCGCCGGGTAGCGCAGCCAGCGGATCACGCCGATCCGCGGCCGTACCCGGGCCACCAGGCCCTCGTCGCGCAGCGCCTTGCGGTGGATCAGGCTGGCGTACAGCTCCCACAGCACGATGCCGACGATCGACATGGCCGCGAACGAGACGGCCTTCGGCGTGGTGTTCCAGTACGTCACCTGGTCCACCCACTCGCCGTTCGCCGGGTTGAACGTGCGCCCGACGACCTTGCCGGAGGCGTGCCAGAAGTTCATCGCTGCGGCACCGGCCGCGAACGCCCAGGTACTCAGGCGGTACAGCGTCCCGGCGTCCCCCGTCTTGCGGGCCTGGTGGTACATCCACGCGGTGAACGTGGTGGACAGCTCCCACGCGGCGGCGAAGAGGATCGTGAATGGCGCGATCCATCCGAGGATGTCGCCGGCGAACTGCGCCTGGCCGGTCCAGGCGACGGCCATCGGCGCGGTGATCGGCACGACGACCAGCAGCCGCTCGCTGTTGGCCCGCATGAACGACCCCGTCCGGCCGGTGAGCGTGGGCCTGCCGGCCCGCTCGGCGGCCCGGGCCTCCCGCTTCAGCCGGCGCTTCTCCAACTTCCGGGCGGTCCGGCCGGTGGCCTCGCGCAGCGTTTCGCGGGCCGCGCCGAGCTCCTGCAGCGCGAGCTGCTTGCTCTCCTGGGCTTCGGCCTCCAGCTTCTGCGCCCGGCCCAGCGCCTTGGCGGCGCTGGTCTTGTCCGCGGCGGCGGCCTCCTCGGCTTCCTTACGGATCCGGGCGGCCTCCTGCCGGGCCTCGTCCCGGACCCTGCCCGCCTCGGCGGTGGCCTCCGAACGCCGGCGCTGCGCGGCCTGCTCGGCCTCGTTCCGGATCCGGTCGGCCTCGGCCGTGGCGCCGGTGCGGACCTCGCGGGCCGCCGCCGTCGCCTGGTCGATCTCCCGGTCCGCGCTCTCCCGCAGTTCGCGGGCTTCGCCACGCACCCGGTCGGCGTCGGCCTGGGCGGCCCGCCGCAGCTCCTCCGCGGTGGTCCGGGCCTCGGCGAGCACAACGTCGGCCTGCTCGGCGGCGCCCTGGCGCAGCTTGGCGGCCTGCCGTTCGGCCTGCTCGCGAAGCTCGGCAGCTTCGCGCTGCGCCTGGTCGCGGGTGAGGGCGGCCTGCTGGCTGGCCGTCAGGGTCAGCGCCTCGGCGGCCTGCCGCGCTTCGTCGCGGATGCGGTCGGCCTCGGCGCTGGCCTCGCTGCGCACCGTCTGGGCCTGCCCGGCGGCGTCCCGGGTGAGGGCCGCCGACTTCTGCTCGGCGTCGGCGACCCGGTCGTGGACATCGGCGAGGGCGGCGTCGGCCCGGCGCCGCACCGTGGTGGCTTCCCGCTCGACCTCGGCGAGGAGCTTGGCGGCCTGCTCCTCGGCGGTGGCGGTGATGCCGGCCGCCACCGCCTGGGCCCGCTTCTCAGCCTCGGAAACGATCCGGGCCGCCTCTTCCTCGGCCTGGGCGCGGACGGCGGCGGCGCGCTGCTCGGCGGCGGCCAGCAGCACCGCGGCCCGCTCGGTGGCCTCCTCCAACAGCCGGTCGGCCGCCGCGTGAGCGTCGGCATCAGCTTCCTCGCGCTGCTCCCGGGCGTACTGGAGGATCAGGTCGGCCTGGTCGTTGGCCAGGTCGAGGATCTGCCGGACCGCCCGGTCGGCACGCTGCGTAACCGCCTCGGCCTCGGCGGCGGCGTCCACGCGCAGCTGCTCGGCCTCGGCCGCCCACTGCCCGGCGGTGGCCACCTCGCGGCCGGCCTGCTCGGCAGCGCGCTCCAGGACGGCGAGCGCCTGGTCCTCGGCGAGGGCCAGGACGTCGGCGGCACGGTCCTGAGCGTCGGCCAGGATCGGGTCGGCGGCCGGCCGGGCCGAGGGCGCCTTCACGGGGGCCTTGGGCGCAGTCTTCTTGGCAGAGTTTCGGGTACGGCGGCTCGTGGTGCGGGCCGGGGTCATGGCGGGAGACTCCTGTCTCGCGTGGTGACGGTGTGTGGTGGCTGTGGCGGCCGGGCGGGGTCCCGGCGGCGGTGGGCGGCCAGGGTGTGGAAACGGCCCCGACCGGCGGTGTCGGGGCCGTTTCCGGGGGGTGCGCTGATCTGATCCGTGTGATCTGTTTTCGCAGGTCACGATCCGTTTCGTGATCCGTGGGCGATCCGTGCCGATCCGTGGCTGATCCGTGTCCACCACGGATCGGCACGGATCAGCCACGGATCGCGGCACGGATCAGCGGGGCCGCCGTGTGGCTACGCTGCGTTCTCGTCGGGGAGCGAAGTGAAAGCCTTTTCGACGTTGCTGAGCCAGTAGCCGGACGGCGGGTTCTTCTTGTCGAGGTCGAACCGGCGGACCGTCGACAGGTCCTTGATGCCGGCCTCCTTGAGCTCCTTGCCGATCTTCTTGGCGCCCTCCCGGCGACGGTCGGCAGGCTCCTGGCCGTCCCACTTCCGCCACCCGTCGCCGATGGTGGCGAGGTGGTCCAGGACCTCGTCCGTGGTGAGGAAGTCCGGGTCGCCGTGCTTCTCGAACGCGGCCCGGATCGCCAGCAGCACCGGCGGCAGTTCCTCGTCGTCGTCCTTCTCGGCGGGCTCGGGGGTGATGGTGACGGTGCCGACTGCGAGCCGTTCCTGTGTACGGAGAGTGGCGGCCTGGGCGTCGAGGTGGGTGGCCTTGCGCAGGATCGGATCGCGCAGGCCGGGGGCGACGATGTAGAAGCAGCCGGCGTCGGCGGGGTCCCAGTCGCCGGGGGAGGGGACGAGGCGGTGCGGCATCCAGCCCTCGTTGACGGCGGTGTCCGAACCGACGACCAGGGGGACGTCGGCCTTGCGGGAGGGCAGCATGATCCGGATGCCGAAGGTGTCGGCGATGGCGTCGCCGACGACGTCGCTGGTGGCGTCCTGGGAGAGCAGGACCACCGTGACGCGGGCCTTGCGGCCGATCCGCGACAGTTTGATGACCTTCTGTTTCTGCTCCTTCGTCAGCTGCGGGTGCTCGTCGACGATGGCGAACACCGCCGGCGCGTCGTCGGTGATCTGCCAGTTGTCGACGTCGTCGCCCATCCGCTCGGTGCGGATCTCCGCCTCGCGGATCGCCCAGTCGAGAACGGCGTCGATCTGCTCCTCGTCGTAGGCGCGCATCGCGGCCAGGCGGCGCAGCGGGCCGAAGCCGCGGCCGGTGGGGTCGATGTCGAGGGCGATGGCGTCGGTGCAGCTGGTGATGTAGTCGACGAGGTTGCGGACGATCTGGCTTTTGCCGCCGCCGGAGACGGCGATGACCATGATGTTCTGCCCGGCCAGGATGACCTGGGTGGGTTCGGCGTCCATGGAGGGGCCGAGGGTGGCGGGCTTGAGGATGCTGTTGGAGCGCGGCGGGTAGTGCGGGTGCGGGGGCATGGGGTCGAACGGGTCGCCGGTGAGGACGCGCAGGACGACGGAGCCGGCGGCGGCCTTCTGCGGCTGGGCCATCACGCCGCCCTCGCGGACCCCGAGCAGGACCTCGAGGTCGGCAAGTTTGGCGACGAGGCCGGACGGCCGGCCCTTGGTGAGGTGGGCGACGGCCCGCCAGCCCCAGCGCTCCTGGGTGATGTCGGTGACAGCGCCGACGGCCAGGCCCTCGGCGAGCAGTGCGAGGTGGATGCACTCTCCGGCCTGCTGCACTCCCTGGGCCTGGCGGATCGGGTAGGGGTTGCCGGCGGGCGGCGCCGGCGGCGCGGTGGGAGAGCCGGCCCCGCCCGGTGCGGCCGCCTGGTTCCCGGCGGCCTGCTGCCCGGCCGGGGCGATCACCTGGCCGCCGTCGGGCATCGTGTAGGCCAGGTCGGGCTCGGCCCGGCGGCCGGAGCGCCACCGGGGAAGAACGCTCTTTCCCCAGGCGGCCAGCACCACGGCGGCGCCGGTGGCCGCGCCCTCCACCGCGAGCGTGGGCAGGCCGCCGAGCAGGCCGGGCAGCCCGTAGGTGCCCAGCACGGTGAGCGCCAGGCGGATTCGGCGCCGGTGGGACATGCGCCGCCGGTGGTGGGTGATCTCCCCGGTGACCACCGGCGCGTGCCCGGTGTAGGTGAGGGCCAGCACGGCGGCGGCCTTCTGTTCCCACTGGGCGGCCGCGGTGCGGGCGGCGAGTTCGGCGCGTTTGGCCGCGGTGTGGCCGGCCGGGGTGACGCCCTGGGCCTGGGCTGCCGCGCCCGAGGCCTTGGCTGCGGCCATCTCCTGGGCGGCGCGCCCGGCCAGGGCGGTGTGCTCCGCGCTGCGGCCCTGCTCCCACACCCGGTGGCGGTCGTTGAGGATGTGCAGGGCCACGGCCCGGTCCGTCAGGTGGTCCTCGGTGACGAACAGCCAGGCGCCGCGCTCGGCGGCCAGCACGCGCAGGCCGGCGGGGAGGTGCCCGAGCTGGCGCCGCCACCACGGGCGCAGCCCGACCGGGTCCGGCCCGGCCGGGCGCGGGCCCGGGTCGTCGTCGTCCAGGAGCTCGCCTTCGAGGATCTCGTCCTCGGCCGGCTCCGCGTACAGGTCGATGCTCACGGGCACGTCCTCCTTTCTTGTTCTCGGTCTCTCTCAGCGGGTGGAGGCGACGTGGTTGAGGGCGTCGAGGACGGCCTGGCCGCCCTTGGAGAGGGCCTCGTTGGTGTAGTAGGTGACCAGCGGGATCGCGGCCAGGGCGGAGCCGTTGACGAAGCCGGCCCGCACCTTCCACTTGTCCAGGCCCGAGGCCGTGGCGCCCGAGGTGCGCGGCCCCGCCGAGCCCCGGGCCGACTTGCGGGCACCGGCCAGCACGACGGCGACGACGAACAGCAGCAGGGCGCCGCCGCCGCCGACCGGCACCGCGTCGGCGCCGTGGAACTGCGCGGTGGAGTCCGCGCCGGTGCTGCTCCACAGCGACAGCTGCCCGCCCCAGGCGCTGGCCTTGTAGCCGAGCCAGCCCAGGCCGCCGAGGATGCCGCCGGCGCACAGCCCGCACAGGGCGCCGAACCCGGTGCCGATGGCGTAGGGGATCAGCTGGGTGTGGTCGGCGGCGCCGCTGCGGCCGAAGTTCCCGCCGCCGTGGCCTCCCACCTTCGGGATCGGGATGCCGTAGGTACGGGCGAGCTGCCAGCCCGTCAGGCCGAAGACAGCGGCGTAGGTGCCGAGGGTGACGTCCATGATCAGTGTCCTCCGGTGAATGCGGTGGTGAGCCAGGTGATGGCATCGGTGAGCGCCGGCAGCGACAGGCAGCCGGACAGGATGGGCAACCACACCGCCGCGCGGCGCAGCGCGGTGACCTCGGCCCGCTTGGTATTGGCCAGCGGCAGGGCGATGGCGACGAGTTCGACGGCGGCGGTGGTGGCGGTGTCGGCGTGGACGGCGGCACAGCCGTAGTAGGCGGCGCCGGCCAGGGCCAGGGAGCGCAGGGCGGGTTTGCCGCCCCACAGGATCGCGATGGCCGCGGCGGCGTCGACGCCGTAGCTGCCGGCCAGGCCCGGCTGGTAGTGGTGCAGGAACCAGGCGGGGACGGCGGCCAGGGCCGCGGCGGTGGCGTTGGCGCCCAGCTGCAGCCAGGAGAAGTCCCAGAACGGCTCGGGCGGCGCGGGCGGGGCGACCACCACCACCGGGACCGGCTGCGGGGCCACGACCTCCACCGGCACCACCGACCCCGGGTCGGGGTAGCTGTACTGCGGCGGGATCGGCACGTACGGAGGCGGGGCCTGGTAGTGGGCCGCCACCGCGGCCGCGGCGGCGGCCGCGTACTGCGCCCAGTCCGGCTCGGCGACGGGCGGGGCGGGCGGCGGGGGCGGGATGTGGATCCGCTGTCCCCCGCGCGGCGGCTGCCCGGCCCCGCCGGCGGGCGGCGTGTCGTCCTCGACGATCTCGGCGTCGACGATCTCGACACCGTCCAGGCCCCCCGACCCGGCGCCGGCGGTGGCGGTGTTGAACAGGCCGGAGAACGCGTCCGTGCCGGCCCTGGTGTCAGACATCGCTGCTGGCCGCCTTCCGGATCTGCTCGGCCATGAACGCGGCCGGGTCCGTGTTCCGGGCGCTCCAGCGGCCGAGCGTGGCGTCGGCCTCCTCCGCCGAGGCCGGCTTCTTGCGGTGCTGCTTGATCGCCCAGAGCAGCAGCACCAGGGCCGGGACGGCCGTGGCACCGGCGAAGAAGCAGAGGATCAACTGCTGGTGGTGCATGGTGCTTCCCCCCTTGTTTGGGAGTCGACGGGTGTGCCGGGCGTGGGAGGGGGCCGTTGGGCCCGGGGCTCCCCTGGACGGCCGGCTGCGGGGCGGCGTCGGCGGTCCAGGGCGGCCGTACGGTCAGGGCAGTCCTCGCTGTTTCTGTGCGGTGGTGAACGGGTCCTGAGCGGGGCCGCTCTGAACGGAGCTGGTGGGACGGGCCCGGGCGGGCGACGGGGTGGTGCCGGCCGTGCGCCGGAGGGCTAGTGCGGGGCATCGGGGTAGGTGCCGTCGCCGTAGCGGCCGGAGGGGCAGATCCAGCGGGGGCCGCCCTCGAACGGCGACCAGCGCTCGACCGACTGCTGCTCGCCGGGCAGGCGCTCGGGCTCGGCGGCCGCGGCGTCGACGAACCGGCCGGGCACCGGCAGGTCCGCGTCCGGCAGGTCCGGCAGGACGGTGGTGCGCTCCAGCACGGTGTCGGCCGCGGCGGCGGCCTCGGCCGCGAACTCCTTGGCGGCGTCGACCAGGCCCGGGCTGACCGGCCGGTCCTCGTCGTCGGCGGCGGCCTGGACGCGCAGCGCGTCGGCGCCGGCCGACAGCAGGGTCTGCCAGTCGGTGTCGGTGATCTTGCCGTCCCAGCGGACCAGGGTGGTGCCGGTCAGGCGGGCCAGGCGGCGGGCGGCCGCCCGGCGAACGCGCTCCGGACCCTGCGCCTCGGCGACCCAGGACCAGGACGAGGCCGTGGTGCGGGCGATGTGTACGGCCTGGTGGCGGCCGGTCAGCGTGCGGGACATGCGGGTGCCTCCTGGACCGGGGTGGAACGGGGGAACGGTGGTGGCGGGGCCCTGGCGGGCCCGCCGCGCCACTCCCGGCGCCGTCCAGGCATGGGCATGCCAGGACGGTGCCGGTGGCAGGCGGCGGGAAGCCGTGCTGCAGAACACAGCGGAGAAAGGGGGAGGGGCTACTTGCCGGGGCTGGAACCGCCGCCGGCCTTCGGGGCGGGCTTCGACGGCGCGGGGGCCGGCGTGCCGCCCCCGGCGTAGCTGCGACAGAGGCAGGTGATCGTCACTCCACACCCCCGTCGCCGCGCGGGCCCCAGGAACGCCCGAAGTTCCGGACCGCACCTCCCGCGCCCTGGCCGGCGGTCGGCTGCGGGGCCGGCTGGGGGCTGGGGATCTGGGCGTCGGCCGGGGGCTGACCGGTCATGCCGTGGGTGGCGGCGTGCGCGGCGATCTGGCCGTTGAGGTTCGCAACGGCGGAGTACAGCTGCTCGCTGGTCACCTTCCACCGCCCTTGCGGCCGAGCAGGCCGGCGAGCAGGCGGCCGGCGGCCTTGGCGGCGTCGGCGATCTGCTTGGAGTCGATGGGCGGAATGGGCCCGGGCGCAGCGCCAGTCGTGATGTCGATCAACGTCAGCACCCCGCCATCTGCGGTCGCAGGCCGTTGATGAACTCGGCGACGGCGTTCTGGACGAACCAGGAGAGGTGCGTCCAGGTGGTGTTGGTGGTCTTCTCGATGTGGTCCGCGGCCTGCTCCCAGACCTCGGCGACGAGCTTCATCACGACGCTCTCGCCGGCGGCCGGGGCGACGGTCGCCAGGTCGTGGATCACGAGCGCGAGGACCTTGGCCTCGTAGTGGCCCTCGAGGCCCGTGATCAGCTGGTGGTTGATCGTGGGGGTGGTGCTCCGGCCCCCGCGCGAGTCGGTCATGCTGGTCATTGCGGATCTCTCCTTGACGAGCTGGTCCGTGGAGGCCCCGGTGGAAGCTGTCCAGGCGCACCGGGGCCTTTTTCACGAGCACTTCCGTGTTGGCTTAGCCAGCTTAGCTGATACAGTTCGGACTGTGTCAACTAAGTCGGTGAAGCTATCTATGGCGAGGAGGTGCCTCTACGATGTGGCTCATGACTGATCAGTTCGCCCAGCCCTACCAGCGGATCGTGGAGGACGTGCGCGATCAGATCCGTCTAGGCAAACTTCGGCCGGGCCACAAGCTGCCCAGCACACGCGAACTGGCTACTCACTACGGCGTTGCCCATGGGACGGTGCAGCGGGCGCTCGCAGAGCTCCGCTCGGCCGAGCTGATCTACTCGCACCAGGGGAAGGGGAGCTTCGTACGACAGTCGCCGGACGAAGACCACCCGTCCTCTGAACTTCAGGAGCTGCAACGGCAGGTTGCGGACCTGACTGCTCGCCTTGAGCGAGTCGAGCAGGCGCTCTTCCAAACGTGATCAACAGGCACTCCCTTGGGCCGGTTCTTGATGCTTCGATCAAATCCGACTCCCAGGTGAGTGACCATCACATCCCCGTGGTGAGATCCGTACCCGGCTCCATCAATACGTTTTCAATGTCTGCGTATACATGAGTTTCCGAACTCGAGTCCTACGCTCCCGAGTATGAAGACAGCGGAGGTACAAGCCATGGTGAGGGCTCGGCCCGGATGGCGGCCGGACAAGTTGCGCGACCAACGAGAAGCCCATGGCCTCACGCTCGAACAGGCCGGTGAGCGCCTGCGGATCGTGGCCGAGCAGGCCGGGCTGAAGAGCGTTCCCGCTGCTCACGCCCAGACGATCTGGGGGCATGAGCAGGGCGAGATCTACCCCAGGCCGGACTATCGGCGCGCGTACTGCGCCCTCTACCGCGCGACCGAGCCCCAGCTCGGCTTCAGGAATCCTCTGCCGGGAGAGGACGCTGCGGCATTCGCTCTGACGCCGACTTCCGAAACGCGAAACGGCGCTCACGTACTGGCGGTCGAGCGGGCACTTCATCGCATCGCACCGGGCACCGCGGAATCCGACAACATGATGCTGCAGCAGCGGATCATGGACGCGTGGCGCCGACGGCACACCGGTGGAGACCCGCACCGTCCCACGATCGTGCTGGTCGGAGGGTTCGCGGGCTCCGGTAAGTCCGAATTCGCAAGGTTTCTGACGCAGCTGACCGGGTGGCCACTCCTGGACAAGGACCCGCTCACCAGACCGCTGGTCGAACAGCTCCTGATCTCTCTCGGCTCGGACCCGAACGACCGGCACTCCGAGACGTACCGGACGCAGGTACGGGGGCTGGAGTACGACTGCCTGATGCAGGCCGCCTACGCCAACATCGCCTGCGGTATCTCCACCGTGCTGACCGCCCCGTTCATCGCCGAGATGACGGACGAGGGCTGGATGACCCGCTTCGCCAACCGCTGCCGCTCCCAGGGCGTCGACGTCTCGCCGATCTGGGTGCAGTGCGATGCCGAGAGCATGCGCGACTACATCACCTTCCGCTCCGCAGCCCGCGACGCGTGGAAGCTCGCCAACTGGGGGGAGTACATCGCCACCATCGATGTCGAAACCCGGCCTGTGGTCCCGCACCTGGTGGTGGACAACCGCATGGGCGCGGCGATCTCTCTGGCGGACCAAGCTCGCCTCGCACTCGCCGAGGTGCGCGCATGATCCGCGCGAAGCGGGGAGTGCTGCTCTACGGCCCACCGGCTACGGGCAAGGACACCATCACCCAGGCCCTGAACCGCCTTGACCCCACCTTCCGGCTGTTCTCACGGCTGAAGGCCGGCCCCGGCCGATCCACTGGCTACCGGATGGCCACGCAGGAGCAGTTGGAGGAGCTGCGACGGGTGGGCTCGGTGGTGTACGAGAACGCCAGGTACGACAGCACGTACGTGACGGACCGGCCGGGCCTGGACGACGCCTTCGAGACCGGGGTCCCAGTGATGCACCTGGGCCAGGTCGACGGAGTCCGGGCGGTGCTTTCCGGCTACGCGGCCGGCTGGCTGACCGTTCTGCTGTGGTGCCCGCGGGAGGTGACCGAGGCCCGGTCAATCGGCCGGGGCGACGCCGACACTCCAGCTCGGCTTGCCGCGTGGGACGCCACCCAAGTCGACCTCAAGACGAACCCGGACTTCAGGTTCGACGTGGTGATTCGTACGGACGCCATCTCGCCTGAGCAAGCGGCCGAGCAGATTCATCGGACGCTCGCCGCTCCACGCGGGCAGATGCTGATGGTCGACGTCGACGACACACTGATCGATCGGCTGACGGCGGTGACGGCCTGGGTGGCCAAGTACTGCGCCGAACACAGTCTGGGGCCGGAGCCCGAGCAGCGGATGCTCGACACGATGCGCGTCCGTGCGGACCCGGGCACATTCGAGATCTTGTGCGCGGAACTCAGCCTGCCGGAAGCAGCCGACAAGCTCTGGGCACGCTACAAGAAGGAGCTCGCCAAATCGGTGCGGCCCTTCCCCGGCGTGCTGGATGCGCTGGCCGCCGCACGGGACGCCGGCAACCAGGTCATCGTCGTCACCAACGGTGGTGGCCCGATCCAGCGTGCCAAACTCACCGCGTCCGGCATCGCCGACGTCGTAGACGTCGTCTGTATCTCCGAGGAGATCGGTGCCCGGAAGCCGCACGCCCGAATCTTCGAGGCGGCCGCCGCGGCAGCCGGCCGGGAGCTTTCCCAGGGCGGGTGGATGATCGGAGACAACGCCGAGCTGGACGTCGTCGGCGGGCGCGATGCTGGGCTGCGCACCGTCTGGATCTCGCACGGCCGGCCCTGGCCGGGCGGGCCGGAGCCGGACTTCATCGCCGAGACCGCCCTGGATGCACTCGCGCACGTTCGAGGTGGGGCGCGGTGACATCAGATCTGCCAGTTCTCGGGGTGCTCCACCCGGGAAGCATGGGCGCGGCCGTGGCGGCCTGCGCAGCGTCGGCTGGCGCGCGAGTGCTGTGGTGCCCGGCCGGACGCAGCGCAGCCACCGTACGGCGCGCCGAGCAAGCCGGGCTCGAGCCGGTGGCCGAGCTGTCCGAGCTGCTGGCTCAGGCAGAGGCCGTGCTGAGCCTGTGCCCGCCCGCTGCCGCTGAGGATGTCGCTCACGAGGCCGCCGAGCACCAGTTCGCCGGCGTGTACATCGAAGGCAACGCAATCAGTCCGGAACGGGCCGAACGGATCGCTGGTCTCGTCGGCCGCAGCGCTCGGGCGGTCGTCGACGGCGCGGTGATCGGGTCGCCTCCGGTCGGCAGCAAGACCGCCCGGCTGTTCCTCTCGGGCCCGGCCAACGCGACCAGTCTCGTTGCGAGGCTCTTCACCAACAGCTCGGTGTCGACGCCGGTCTTGGGCGAGGAGATCGGTAAGGCCAGCGCGTTGAAGGTCGCTTATACGACGTACCAGAAGGCGAGCCGGGTGGTCGCTGCGTTGTCCTACGGCCTGGCGCACCACCACGGCGTAGACCAGGCACTGCTGGATGTTGCGAGCGCGCGGCCGGGCAGCTACCTACTCGAGACCGACTACATCGCCAAAACCGCAACGAGGGCGTGGAGGTGGGCACCCGAACTGGAGGAGGCCGCTGACACGCTGGTCGCGTCGGGACTACCGGACGAGGTGATGCGCGCGGTTGCAAGCACGCTGCGGTGTTGGACGGACGCGAAGGACAGTGGCGGGCTCTCGGTGGAAGACGCTCTGGAGATACTGCGGGAGTCCGCCGGATGAGGCGCTTGTCGGGCCGTCGGATCGTCGGCGCATCAGATCGACACGGTGTGCTGGCGGCTACGCTCAGCGTTGTCCACAGGGGTACGCTTTGCCATGCAGTGATCAAAAAGCTTTGCCGTCCGGGCCTTGGACAAGCCCGGACGGCATCAGAGTGGATCGGCGCCCCTGGCCGGGGGCCCGTCCCGGTCGACCACGAGAAGGGTGGTGACGCAGTGAAGGGTACCCGTACCCGCCACGAGGCACACGCGCGGCACCCCGCCGTGGATGCGACCGGTTCGAGGTCGCTCCGGCGGGGTGCCGTCGTCGTGTCTGGACACACCTCTCCCCCGAGGGGGTTTGGTGTGACTTAGTCGTCTTGGGGGCGCCGGCCTTTGGCGAGGCCAGCAACCCCGGGTCGCTTCCAGTGGGTGGTACCACCGGTTGCGGTCCTACGAATCCGCTCGACTTGCAGGTCGAGCGATGGCCCGGAACGGGCTCCGGCTTGGCGGCCAGGGCCCGGGAGGGGCGCAGTGCGGTTCGTGGCGAACCAGGACCCCCGAGGGGGCCCGCCTTGCTGTACCGGCGCCTGGGAGGGAGCCGTCTTGCCGTGCCCCCGCAAGGGGGCCCGTTGCCGACCCGCTAGTGCGGGCCGGTCCTGTTGCCTTTGCAGCAGCTAACTAGAAAGGCTCTGCCATTTTGCAGCAGCTCACAGCCCCGTTCCAGTCCCGCAGTGTCTCCGTCGAGGCGGGTGGTGTCCCCGGTTTGAGCTTGGAGGATGCAGTCTGGGAGAGGGGAGAGATCTCCTTCCCCGTTCCTGCCATGGGATTCGTTGAGGGACCGGTTGGCGGACCGGTTGGCGAACTCGCCGCGCGCACCGCCAGCAATGTGATGCACATCACTCGTTTGGCTGAGGCTCCGAGTGTCACACGGTCGAGTCCGAACCATGCACTTCCGGCCGCCCCGTTCGTTCCTGGCCAGCGGCAGGAGACCGCCGACGTCGAGTCAACCCCTGCTGCGGGGGTGTCGAAGGCGACCCGGTGGTTCGTGCCGTGTGTGCCGGTGCTGCCTCGGCTGTTGGTGCTGGCGGCAGAGCAGTGGGTGACGACTACCCGTGGCCGGGTCGCGCTGGACCCGTACAGCTGGATGCAGGCGGTGCACTGGGTGGTCGCGTCGGGCTGCTACCGGCCATCCCGCTCGCACGGTCCGCGGGAGATGGGCCGCACCGCGATCCGGACCGCGCAGCTGCTCATGGAGCTGTCGCCGTGCCGTCCGGGTGTGGAGTACCTGGCTCGGCGCCTGGGCGTGACCGAGCGGACCGCGCAGTACCAGTTGGACATGCTGCGCGAGGCCGGCCTGCTCGCCTACATCGCCAGGGGCACCCGGGTCCGCGGCGAGAAGCCGAAGGCCAGCGAGTTCGCGCGGGTAATTCCGGCCGAGTTCGACGTCGCCTTGGGCGTCCGCGTCGCCGGGGAGGGCACCGGGCGACGGGTGGTCGGGATCGCGGAGGCGGGGCGGGCGGTGATGGCGGTGCTCGGCAGGCGGGCCTCGCGCAAGGTTCGGGCTCCGAGGGCGAAGGCGTCTGCAAAGGCCTCGGCGACGACCAATCAGGCACCTCTGGCCGGGGTCTCGTCCCAAGTGTCACAGGCCGCTGACGGCACCTCAGCAACGATCAGCCATTGCACCCCAATGGGGGGTGGTTGCTGTCCTTCTCCTGCTGACGGTTGTACTCACCTCCCCTCTGAGACAGAGGTCGCCAGCGGGAAGCCAAAGTCCACCACCGCGAAGAAGTCCACGAAGGGCCGGGGCAAGCGCACCGTCAACCGCGTCGGCCGCCGCTACCAGCTGGCCGCCGAGCTGGTCCGCCAGGTGCCGTGGCTGCGCCGCGCCCTAGTGCCCCGGATCGCCTGGGTCGTGCAGGAGGTGTCCGACGCGGGCTGGACGGCCGAGGAGGTCATCGCCTGGCTCTCCACCCTGGAGGAGCCGAAGCGCGGCACCTACCGGCCCTCCGGCCTGCTCGCCCACCGGCTGCGCGGCATGACCCAGATGCCCGGCTGGCGCACCCCCAAGGAGCGCACCGCCCAGGTCGAGCACTGGCGCGAGTCCCGCTCCGCCGAGCGCGCCCGCCACGACGGCACCTCGGCGGAGTGGACGTTCACCGACTGGCAGGACCCGGCCACCCGCGCCGCCGCCCGCCTGGTCGACGACGCCTTCGCCCAGGTCCGGAAGGCCGGCGGCCCCGGCGCCCAGGAGCTGGCCCTGTTCGCCCAGGACCAGGACGGACTGACCGACCTGCACCAGCTCACCCGCGAAAACGTCCTCGAGCTGCGCACCCTCGGCCAGAAGGACCCGGAGATGGTCCTGATGGCGATCCGGGACTGCGGCGAGGACTACGCCCGCCAGCTCTACACCCACGGCCTGGTCGACCAGGTCCTGCGCCTGCGGCACACCGCCCGCATGGTCATCCACCAGCCCTGGAGGTCCGCGTGACCGAGACATCCACCAGCGGTGTCGACATCGCCCGCGTCGCCCTCAAGGCTGCCCGAGAAGCCGCCCGCACCCGCAACGCCGACGCCCCCGGCGGCCGCAGCTCCACCACCCGACCGACCCGCCGCACCATGGTCCGCACCGGCGGCCGCGACCCGATCGGGCTCGGCGCCGCCCTGGCCGGCCTGGTCGCCGAACGGGCCTGGGACACACCAACCGCCGGCGGCAACGTCCTCGCCCAGTGGGCCGAGATCGCCCCCGAGCTCGTCGGCAAGGTCATCCCAGTCCACTTCGACGCGCGCACCGGCCGCCTCGACCTCCAGCCCACCTCCTCGGCCTACGCCACCCAGCTGCGCCTGCTTGGCCGCCAGCTCGTCGCCCGGATCAACGGCAAGGTCAGCCGGACCGTCGTACAGGACCTGCGGGTCCTGGCGCCCCGTGCCATCGCCGCCGGCCCCGACCAGCACACCGAGCACCACCGGGCCGTCAGGCAGCCCGAGGCCCCGGCCCGCACCCGCAACAACGTCGCTAGCCCCGGCTTCCACCGCGCGCTCGCCGAGATCCGCCGCACCACCACCGCCATCGACCCGGCCATCGTCGCCGCCATCGCCCGCCAGGAGCAGGCCATCCTCCAGCAGCGCGAACCCGAGGACCAGTTCGCCCAAGGCCTCGCCGAGAAAGCCGACCAGGAGGAAGCCGCCGCCCGCACCGCAGCCGCCAACAGCAGCCAGGCCCTCGCCGAACGCCGCGCCCGCCACGACAAAGCGCTCCGCGCCGGCGCCGTCCCACTGCGCCCGACCCGCCCGCCGATGACCCTCAGCGGTGCCGCGTGACCGGTGCTGCTTCACCGTGCGCGAGGGCCAGCCATTCCACGTATTTTCAGGACGCCAGGGCTGACGGCACGTCAGCCTGGTCAAAAGCTGTCGCGGCCACACCCGCTTCACGAGAGGACTGCACGTGACCACTGACGGGGAGAGCATCGACCCCAAGCTGTTGAGCACGCTGGAGAAGACCTTCGGCGAATACCTCGCCGACGTCGCCGAGCTGCTGCTCACGGCCGGATATCCGATCGGGACGGTCCTCGTGGACTTCTACGGCATCGGGTGGACCGACATGCCCAAGGACCTCTCCGACATCCTGGACGAAGGCCGGCTGGTATTCCCGTTCGACGTCGCCCGCCGGTTCGGCGGCGGCAAGGGCTGCGAAGACCTGGGGCTGTACTGGTCGGCCATCTCCGGTTGGAACGTCGGCGCGACGTTCGACGGCACCGAGACCACCCGTTGGATGAACGCCGGGCTCACCCCCAGCCCCAAGGCCGTCGCGGAGTTCTTCACCGAGGCCTCGGCCGACATCCTCGCAGTCGGACACCCCGACCGTCGTCTCTACCGGCGCCCGGGAACGGACCTGCCCGGCCTCGTGAGGCAACTGCAAGCGGTGGCCGGCCTCGAATACCGCGGTGGCAAACACCGGATCAGGGACCTGCGCATGAACGCATGTCTGGACCATGCCAGCCGGGCCATCCTCGCCGACGACGCGAGGACCCAGATCACGGTGACCGGCGGCGAGCTGGAAGCCTTCCAGTACCTTGTGGACTACTACGTCGCGCGTGAACTGGGCGAGGATCGCCTCCGGGGCCTCGCCATCTCCCTGGTGCGGGACTTCCAGGCCCGGGCCGCCACCAAGGGCGCGGCCGTGCCACTGCAGGCGAACGCCCAGGCGTACGCGCGCCGCAGCCGGGGTTGAACAGGAAACGGCCTGACCGCATGACGAAGCCGGCGGAGACACGGTACGTGTCTCCGCCGGCTGGCGAAGAAGCGGCTGGCTAACGCCACGTTCTACGGTGTGAAGCGTGCCGAGTTTCAGGCCTGACCGGTGTGCTGGCGGCCCGCTGTCCCTTCCAGGTGTGGCGGGCCGCTGCTACGCCGGGCGCCGCGCTTCAGGCCGTCTGCGTCCGCCAGCGGCTCGGAGGCCAGGCCCGCGCGGCGAGGCGGCGCGTCAGAGGGGGATGACGCGGGTGAGGCGTACGAGGTGGTTGTCGGTGTCGATGACGTACTCGACCAGGCCGCGTCCATGGGGGATGGGGAGCCGGCGCCAGTCGCCGGCGCTGTCGCGGGCGCTGCTCTCCGGAAGCCACGGGTTCTCGGCGATCGCGACGGTGAGCGCGACGATCGCGGAGAACAGTTCGACCGGCAGGCCAGGGTCGGACAGGGCGTCCTGGACGGCTTCGGACGGCAGGACCGGCCACAGGTCGTCCGGTTCTTCGTTACTCACCCGGCAGGTCTCCGCCCCGTTCGCGGCGCAGCCGCAGGACGTCGGCCATGGTGGTGGTGGGCAGGGTGCCGTTGCGGGCGGCGGCGATGATGCGGTCCTGGTCGGGGTCGGTGTCCATCTCTGCTTCGCACCACCAGCGGTTGAGGACCTGCTCGGCCTTGTCGATGGGGGCCTGGCCGAGTTCGCGGTAGAACTCCATCCGGCGGCCGCCCTGGAGTGCGGCGGCGATGCCGTCCGGGGTGCGGGGTACTCGGGGCTGCGGGGGGTGGTGGTACACGGGTTGGACGCTCATCGGGTTCCTCCTGCCTCTGCCTCTGGGTTCCACGGTATCCGGTGCCAGCCGGTCGCCGGGCCGCGCCCGCCGTGGTCGCCTTCCGGCCTGCACCGGGGCGCAGGCCGGGTCCGGATCCTGGGCTAGCGGTTGTCGCGGTGCAGGCGGTCCTGCCGGGTGGTGACGAGGGTGCGCCAGCGGGTGCGGACGGCTTCGTCGCCGTCGATCCACCGGGTGCCGGAGGGAGAGGGGAGGGGGAGGGCGCCCATGAACGCGGCGATGTCGGCGTAGTAGGCGTGGTCGCCGTTCTCGGTGAGGTCGCGCAGGCAGGCGATGTCGGCGGCGATCTCGGCCTGGTCGTCTTGGACGGCGTGATGGAGGGCGAGGGCGAGCACGAGGGTCGTCTGCTGGTAGGCGACGCCAGCGGCGGCGATCTCGGCCTCGAGAGTGCGGGCGCGGTCGGTGACGTCTGGGTTGCCGGCGTCGCGGATCAGGGCGGCGATGCGGACGGTGATGCGGGTGGCGGTCAGGTTGAGGCCGGCGAGGTACTGCTCGGCGAGGTCGAGCTCGGCGTCCGCCTGGTCGGGGTGGGCGAGGGCGGTGGTGAAGGCGAGCTGGGCCTGGGCGGTGGCGCGTTCGCTGGCGGCCGTGTGCTGTTCGGCGTCGGCGACCGCGGCGCGGTAGGCGGTGGTGGCGCGTTCGATGTCGGCATGGGGCCACCACACGTCGCCCGCAACGCGGTGCTCGCGGCCCTCCCAGCCGAGCTGGTGGGCGGTGGCGAGGGCGGCGGGGAAGTCGCCGGCGAGGCGGGCGAGGTGGGCGAGACCGCGGCGGGCGGCCGGGGCGAGGCGGGTGGTGCCGTCGGCGACCTGCTGCATGCCCTGTCGGGAGGCGTCGGCGCGGCCGAGGTCGCGGTGTGCCTTGGCCCGGTAGTAGAGCGCCAGGTCGGCGAGGCCTGCGGGCAGCAGCTCGGTGTCGAGGACGCGGGTGAGGCGGTCGGCGGTGCGGGCACGGTGCTCGTGCTGGCGCGCGCCGAGTGCGGAGAGGGTCTCCACCAGCGCGTCGGCCGGGGTCTCCAGTACGGCGCCGGCGGCGGGCCGCGGGTCGGCGGCGGGCGGGGCGAGCGGCTCCCAGACTTCGTCGTCGACGTAGGCCCAGGCGCCGGTGGCGAGCCAGCCGAGGTCGAGGCGGTGGTCGCGGGCCAGCCTCAGGCCCTGGCGCAGGCAGCCGATCAGCAGCGTGCGGTCGCCGGGGCGGGCGGCGTGCTGATCGCCGAGGCCGGCGAGGGCGCGTTCGGCGGCGCGCTGCCAGTCCTGGTCGGACCAGCGGTCGTCGGTGCGGTCGGCGCCGCGCAGGGTGGAGCGGACGAGGGCGTGCAGGTGGTACGGCCACAGCGCGGCTTGCTGCTCGATGACGAGTGGCCGCTCGACCAGGCGCAGGGCGGGCGCGTCGCGGTCCATGCCGGCCGCGGCCGTGGCGAGCGGGACGTCGAAGGCGTCCAGGAGGGCGGTGGCGCGCAGCACGTGCCGCTCGTCCGCGGTGAGGTCCTGCAGGGTGCGGGCGACCAGGACGGGGAAGTCGGCCTCGAAATCGGCGGGCTCGGGTGTGTGGGTGCGGCGGATCTCCAGGAATCGGAGCACGGACAGGTCGAGGTGCAGGGGCAGGCCGTGGGATCTGGCGGTGATGGCGGCGCGGATCTCCTCGGGGATGAGGGGCCGGCCGTCCGGGGCGGTGAGGCGGTGGGTGAGGTAGTCCTCGCAGTCCTCGGCCGAGAGGTCGCCGATCAGGATCTGCCGCGGGGTCGTGGCCGTGGCGGCGGTGCGGGCGGCGGGGACGAGCGGGTGCGGGGCGGGGGAGAGGCCGGGCCAGGAGGTGGGGCCGGTGTAGTCGAGCTGGCCCTGCAGGCCGGGGTCGGCCCACTGCAGGCGCGAGCGGCCGGTGACGACCCAGAACGCGTTCGGCGTGAGCCACACGGCGCGCTGGATCAGGCGTTCCAGATCGCGGTGGGTGCGGTCGCCGACGTCCTCCCAGCCGTCCAGGAGTACCACCGGCACTACCGCGTGCCGCGCGGGCAGTTGGGAGATCTCCCAGGCGAGCAGGTGCGGATAGTAGGAGAGCGCGTCGAGGGTCGGTTCGGCCTCCAGCAGGTCCGCCAGGCGGGCGCAGCCGGCGAGCGCGCGGGAGCGTTCGTGGCGCTGGCGCAGCGAGGTCACCAGGGCGGCGGCGACCTGGCCCGCGGCGGAGCCGACGACGCCGGGCAGGGCCAGGTGCGCGGCCGTCTCGCCCACGGCGGTCTTGATCTGGCCGGGCAGGGCGTCGCCGAAGCGGGCGAGGAGTCCGCGTCGGCGCAGGTACTCCTCCAGCGGTTCGCCGGGATGGTTGTGCTCCCAGTAGCGGCGCAGGGCGAGGTCGAAGGCGGGCATGGCGCGCCCGGGGTGGCGGGCGAGGGCGAGACGGAGGCTGAGCACGAACTGCTCGAAGTCGGTTCCGGCGGAGCGGGCCAGGTCGATGCGCACCGGCAGCAGCCGGGGTGCGGCGGCGGGCCAGGCGGGCTCGCTCCACTGCGGGGGCCGCAGTGACGGGTCGGCGAGGACGGTCTCCAGCTTGCGGGAGAGTGTCGACTTGCCGATGCCGCCGACGCCGTGGAGGACGAGGAGGTTGCGCCGGGGGGCCTCGAAGTCCTGGACGCTGAAGTCCGGCGAGGTGATGAGTTCGAGGTGCTCGGAGATCGCGGACACCACGGTCGCCCACTGCCCGCCCCGGTTGACGAACGCCTCCTCGTCCATCCGCACCCGGTCGTTCGCGCTGAACAACGCCCTCAGATCCGCCACCTTCGTCCCCTCCGTCGACCTGACCTGCCATCAACCTACGCGCCCGGTACCGTCGCGCGCTGCGGGGTCTGGACGGCACTGGTGATCCCCGGACGAGCGGCGGGCAGCCGTGCCGGACCGGGCGTTGAAGGGGACCGCGCGAGCCGGCGGCCGTGCGCGCCCTGCGGAACCCGAAGGCGGACGCCGCCACCGGCCGTGTGAGACTTGGGCCCCAGCATCGTTCCAGCCCAGAGGCGGTATTGCCGTGTCCGATCCCCGGCCCGAGGACCGCGCCGACTTCTCCGAACTGGCGGGGCACGGAGGCGACGTCCAGCAGGCCGCAGGCGCGGTGGCGTCCGTCGTGGCCTGGTACGCCGGGCAGATCACGGCCGAGCTCCGCCGGCCGGAGCCGGACCGGGCCCGCCTGGCGGAGCTCAAGGACGCGCGCGCCCGGGCGGCGCGGGACCTGGAGCACGTCCGGGAGGCGGACCCGCAGGAAGCAGCCGAGGTCGCGGCCTTCTACGCCGGCCTGCTGAGGAAGCTGACGGCCTGACCGGCAGGCTTCACCGCCGGCAGCGCGAAGGTGCGGGGCCGGCCGACCTCGGCGGCGCGCGCGCCTTCCGGCAGCAGCGGCCACGCCCGCGCCGAGACGGCGTCCAGCTCGGCGCGGTGACGCGGCAGCGCCTTGCGCAGCGCCCGCTGCAGCGCGACGAACCGCAGGGCCTCCGGCCGGGTGTAGGGGCGCGCCTGTTCGGCGGCGAGCGCCAGGAGGGCGCCGGCCCCGGCGCCGAGGAAGCGGCCGCCCTGGTCGACCACCCGCACCGCCGCGGTCTGCGGACGGTTCTGCAGCGCCGCGGTCACCTCGTCGACGGCGGCGAAGGAAGCGTCCTGGCGCGCGGGGGAGGCGAACGGTGCCGGGACACCGATCTCCAGCGCCCGGGCGTAGCGCAGCGCCGCGCCCTGCCGGCTGTCGCATGCGCGGGCGGCCACGACCGTGACCTCGACCCGGTAGCCGGCCGCGCGGAAGGCGGCCACGGCGCGCAGAACGGTCTCGGCCTCGGTGGGCACGGCCCTGACGAGGACGTCGGCGCGCCGCTCGCGCAGCAGCGCGCAGGCCCGGTCGAACCACGCGACGCAGTCGGCGCGGACGATCTCGTCCGCCTCGCGCGGGTCGGTCTGCGTCAGGGCGAAGTAGTCGGGGTGGGCGGCGTTGAGGTCGTCATCGACGAGGCGGGCGGTGCCCGGTCGCGTCGCGCGCCTAACAAGGCGCCAGAGCACGGTGGTGTCCGTTCCCACCGGGGCCACGAGGAACACCGCCACGGGGCCCGGCCGCGCGACGGCGCCGTCCAGCAGCCCGGGGGCGATCAGCTCTTCGAACACCCAGCGGTGCTCGGCCGCGGAGAGCCGGTGGTAGTCGACGCCGGGCGCCCCGGAGCGGGCCTGGGCGGTGCGGCGCACCGGCTCGGCCAGCGCGGCGCACCGCTCCGCGTCCCGCGTCACGGCCAGCACCCGGTCAGCCGGCAGCCGGCTCTCCGCCCGCACCAGGGCGCCCTCGGCACCGGCCAACGTGCGGCGAAAGGACGCGGTCTCCACCGCGCCCCACCACCGGGCCCGCTCGGCCTCCACCGCCTCGGCGGCACCCGGCGGCCGCACCCACGCCCCGTCGACGAGCTCGTTGCCATACAGCACCTCCAGTCCGCGGCGCACCACCGTGACCCGGTCGACCAGGCGCTCGGCCTCCAGCATGTCCAGGGTCCGGGCCAGTTGGCGGGCGCACTCGTCGTGGGTGGCCCACGACACCCACCGCCCCGCCCCTTCACCGTCGCCGAGGTAGCGCTCCAGCACGCCGAGCTGACTCCACGCCAGCGCGCACGCCACGGCGACCACCTCGATCCGGTGGCCGGCCTCCCGATACGCGACAGCCTGAACCCGCGCCTCGCCGAGATCGGCCAGCGCGGTCTCCACCACCGCGTCCAGCCCGTGGACCCGCACGTACGCCTCCATCGCCGCCTGCCAGCGGCGAGTGTCCAGCCGCACCCCGGCACCCGCGGTCCGCACGTCCCGCGCCAGCAGCGCCTCGTAGTGCCGGTGCGCAGCCTTGTAGAGGTCGGCGCCGACGCGCACCGCTCCCCCGCGCCGGCCCAGGACCGGCAGCAGCAGATCACCCAGGGTGGTCTTCCCGCACCCGGGCGGACCGGCCACGAGCACCGCCACCGGATTGGCCTGCGGCACCGCATCCCGGGTCCAGGCCGGGAGTATCACACCGGCCAGGACCCGGCTGCTCTCGGCGTCCGACAGACCCCCCGGGACGGCCCCCCGCTGCTCCACCGTTGCTCCGATCCGAATAGTTGATAGATGATCCTGCAAGGAGTGTCAACTATCGGCGCTCCGGGCAAAGCATAACCCCGATACCCTTGCCTCCAAGTACACTCAGGTATCGGGAGGGTGGATGATCCACATCAAGCTGGGCCCCCGGGCCCAGGCGAAGGCCGACGACCCCCTCGGGCGCAGCCGCATCGGCTGGGAACCGGGGATGAACGACGAGCAGACCTACGAGGCCGGCCGCGGCGCCTGGGTCCTCGGCGCCAAGGCCGACCGCGAGCGCTACCTGCTGCTTGCCGCGGACGGCGTCGTCCGCCAGGCGGTCGAGATCGACCGGCTCGTCCAGGTCGCCGGCGGCCGCCGGGCCGTGGAGGGCCGCATCCTGCCCGCCGGCCACCCCGTCCACGACGCCTACGTCGGCCGGCCCTCCCCGGTCCCGGCCGCCGTGCGCAACCCCGTCACCTACATCGACTCCGCCCACGACGTGAAGGTCTGCGCCTGCGGCTGCGGCGAGAACACCACCACTGGCTGGTTCGTCCCCGGCCACGACCAGAAGGCCCTGCACGAACGCGTTGCCCGGATCGGCACGGTCTACGAGTTCATCCAGTGGTTCGACCGAACACACGGTGACCCGGACCGCTGAAACCCCGCACCTGGGGAAGCACGCGGAGCGTTGATGGAGTATCAGTCCGCAGAGAGCGTGGGTGTTCAATGGCCCGGTCACCGCACGCCGAGCCGGGAGGGCACCACCGTGGGACGCAAGAAGCCGGGCAAGCCGCGCCGGGAGCGGGCTGCTGCCGCCGAATACACGCTGCAGCAGCTCCAGCCGCCCGGCTACGACCAGTGGATGACCCTGGCCCCCGACGCCTACGACAGGGCCATGGAGGACATGCGGCTCAGCCCGGAGACCGTCGCCATGACCCGCCGCCTGACCCGCCTCCAGCCCACCTACGGGCCGAAGATCCCCGCCCAGGCCCTGTGGCTCGACCTCGCCCTCGACCAGGGCGCCCTGCGGCTGCGACACCCGGACGGCACGGTCGGACGACTGCCGGTCGCCCACCTCGCCGGCATGCTCGGCGGCCAGGGCGACGGACAGGACCTGCGGGCCACGGTGCACGAGCTGCACGCCGCCGGCATGCTGCTCGTCGAACCCGACAGCGAGGACGACTGCGTACTGCGGGTCGTCATCGGCAAACCCGCCCGGCCCGGCGACGCGTGGCTGTTCGGCGGCGACCTCGCCAGCGACCTGGTCCCCCAGACGTGCATCCCCGGCGACCCACAGACCCTGGGCGCGGAGGAGTTCGCCGCCCTCGGCTACCTGCGCGCCCACCTCGCCGCCGGCACCGCCGGCACCGCCGGCACCGCCGAGGAGTTCGCCACGTTCGAGGGCGTCGGCTCCGTCGAGCGCGCCCAGAAACTCTTCGACGCCGTCGCCGACCTCGTCGACGTCCGCGGCTGCCCGGCCTGCCCCAGCGCCCACCTGTGCACCCGCGACCCCGAAGCGCAGCCAGCCCTCTGACACCGGCCCCCACCCACCCGGCATGTTCGCGACCGAAAAACCACAGGTCGCAGCCCTGTTCACCACCCAGGTGCGGGTCTAGCATTCCCGGCACGGCAACCCCACCGTCCCCAAGACGAGGCTGCCGAGCAGAGCGGCCACGCCCACGCGCGGCCGAAGCCTCCCCCGGCCGGGACCCCGGGCACACCCCCCTTGCCCCCGCGGTCCCGGCCGGCTGCGCACCGCCGCCGCTCGAATAGCGATCTGGCCTACCCGGCCCGTTCGGGCTGCGACACTGGTGATCATGACCGACCGCCGCAGGCTCTCGATGCGCTTCTCCGAGTCCGCCGTCGACGCTCCCGTGCCCGCCCAGTCCGGCGGGCGCCGGCCGCTGCCGGTCGAGCAGGGCATGAACTTCCGCCAGCCGCTGGGCGAGACCGCGGCCGTACCCGCCCCGGCCCGCCGCCGCCTCTCGCCCGGCGGCCTGACATTCTCCGACCCGGACCGGCAGATCTGACTGGATCCATCGGCACAGCACCGTTCTGACCTGCGGCTCTTTCACAAATCGGCCCTCAAATGAGGGCCCAAAAGTAGGACCGTACGCACCCGGTGAGCACTCTCGGTGACTTGCCGGGCGACTGTCGCGGTTCAGCCCACGGCGGCACGAGCGGGGCACCCGAAAGTCTGTGGGATCGCCAGAGGTGGTTCACGAAGAGTCAGCCTGCCGCCAGCGCTTCACGGTGCTGGCGCCGACCCCGATTCGGGCAGCTGCGGCCCGGCTCGGCATGTCGCGGGTGGCGTCGATCGCGTCGGCCATCGAGGCGAAGCCGGCAGCTCGGGCGGTCGCTTCGAGGGCGCTCCGGCGGGCCTGCCGGGCGGCCGGGAGGGTACGCAGGGCGGCGTTCCGGCGGGCGGCCCGCACGGCGGGAAGGCCGTCGGTGCCCGCACGGGCCTGGGCGGACCGGCGGGCGAGTTCCCCCGCAGGAAGTGCCGCGGCCCTCATCGGCTCGATCAGGTCCGGGTCGGCGGCCATCGCCTTGGTGCGGGTCGCGGAGAGCGAGCGCCGGACGTCGGTGGCCATCAGCGCGGCGCTGGCGGGCAGCGCATGCTCGGCGCGGTACTCGGCGGCCGACATCTCGTGGGTACGTGCAAGGTGCGGTGCCAGAGAACGGAAACGGCGCCCGCAGACCAGGCAGGTCACCAACCCGTCCACGTCGGCGCCGTCCGGTCGGCGCGAGCGCACCTCGGCGGCCGGCCGGGCAACGGCAAGCAGGGCATCCAGCTCCCACAGCAGCGCGCGGTCGCGGCGCCGGCAGGCGACCGGATCGGGCCAGCGGCCGCGCTGCTGCTGCATCACGGCCTTCAGGCTGCCGGGGGCATAGCCGAGGAGCGACTCCGCCGCCCGCCGGGCGACCAGGCGGGAGGCGGCGGCGAGGGGATCCACGGTCAGCGGCGCCCGTCGCGAATCTGGTACAGCCGCGAACGGGACAGGTCGGCGGCCTTCTCCAACTCCTGTAAGAGCGTGGCGCCGGGGCGGCTTCCCGCGGGCGTCGGCTACTCGGGTGCCGCGTTCTCGGCGGCGGCGAGCAGGAGGGCACGGACGGAGCCGGCGGCCTCGCGGGTCACCGGGTCCTCGCTCTCCAGCTGTGGGGCGATCAGCTCGGCGGCGGCCGTCAGGAGCGGGATGGGGACTGTCGCGGTGCGCAGGTGCTGGAGCTGGGCGGCGGCGCGCTCGCCGGGTGTGGTGGCGGCGCGGGCGCCGGGGATGACTGCGCTGATGCCACGTCCGAGTGGCTGACTGGTGGTCACCCGCACCATTGTCCCGTCCTGGCGGAGGTGGTGATCGCCATGGCCGGCCGGTGGTGGGCCCGGTGGGCAGGCGGCCGTGGTGCCGAGTGCCCGCCGGGCCGGAGTCGTTGTCACGTCGGGTGCAACCGCCGGTGCGGTCACGGTGCAGGGCGGTGCTCGTCGGCGGTCACGCCCCAGCCGGGGCGGTCGGTGGAGGTCCGCGCGAAGTCCCGCAGTTCCACCATCGTCTGGGCCGAACAGATCCCGTTGGCCCAGCGCCACATCACGGCCTCGCCGACCGTGGGGTCGGTCATTACATCGATAGCCAGCTCGGTCTTCAAGTAGCGCAGGCACGCCTCGTCGACCGCGCCCTCGAACCCGAGCGCGCGGTCCGTGGCCCGCTCCAACCGCGCCCGGGCCCTCGCGTACCGTCGGCGGCGCCACCACCCGGCACCCTCACCAGGCGGTCGGTCCGCCTGCTGCAGGCACCGGACGAGCCGGGCGACGACGAACCCGCGGACCAGATCCTTCTGTTGTGCCGCCGCGGTCTCGGGCCCGCTCACGGCCGGCCTCCGGCCGGGGGTGCGGCGAGCGCGAGGGCCTGGTCGATCGCCTCGCACAGCGGCACCAGGTTGGTGAGATCGTTGAGGACGGCCCGGGGCGCGGACAGCGCGGCGAAGCCGACCGCCAGCAGCGCGACTCGCTCCTCACCGGTCAGCTGCGGTAGGTGCTCGCTGCGGACGCTGCCCAGCAGCACGTAGGCGTCGAGGGTGTAGCGCAGTTCCTCCACCAGCTCGCCGTCACCGCCGGGGACGATCTCGCGGCCCAGCACCTGCTCGACGGCGCCGGCGTACTGCTCGAGGACCAGCCGGTTGCCCCCGTCGTGCTGGCGGGAGGCCAGCGAGCGGATCCAACCGGCGGCGATCTGGCCGGTGACGCAGACCCGGGCAAGGGCGTCCCGCTCCTCTGCGGTGAGTACCGGTTCCGAGGCCTTGCCGGGCTTCCCGGCTTCGCCGCGGCCGTGGTATCGCTCGTCGGCCCGGTCGAGCCAGGACAGGGGAGAGGACGGGGTTGTCGTCATACCGGTGCAACCGGTGCGGGGCCCGGCCGGTCACGGGTGCGGCACTCTCTGGCCGACCTCAGCCGGCGCTCTCCCCGCTGTCACCGGCGCGCGGTAGCGTCGCGGCCACATCACGCGACGGTGCGTGATCTCGGCGGAGGGGAGAGCAGTATGACCGACACCGACCGCGTCGACGGCCAGGTCGCCGAGGAGGACGTTCCGGAGCCGCCGTTCACCTGGTACAGCACCCGCGTTGCCGGGTTCAG
>NZ_JBMVFA010000044.1:0-34474 GCF_049543595.1 Kitasatospora sp. NPDC094028
TGCAGGGGGGACCCTGTGGGAGAGTAGGACGCCGCCGAACAATTCTTCAGAGAAACCCCCATCCGGATTCCGGATGGGGGTTTTTCGCGTTTCCGCGTTTCCGGATATCGGTCGGGAGTGTCCGGGGACCCCCCGACCGGCCCCCGCCGACTGGCTGGTTTGCCGTCAATATGCCGCTAAAACCCCGTGATCAGCGCACTGATCAGCGGAATATCGCCGCCCACGCCGTAGTCTCGAAGGGGAGGGGAACAGGTGTCCGGGGGTGGCTCCCCGGCTGGGCCGGATCAAGAATGGTGCTCATGGGACGAGGCAGGCTGCGCATCTACCTCGGGGCTGCCCCCGGGGTCGGCAAGACGTACGCCATGCTCGCCGAGGCGCACCGGCGGCAGGAGCGCGGCACGGACGTCGTGGTGGCGTTCGTGGAGGACCACGGCCGGCGTCGTACCGCGGACCTCGTCGCCGGGCTGGAGGTCGTGCTGCGGCAGCAGGTGATGCACCGGGGCGCCAGGTTCTCCGAGATGGACCTGGACGCGGTGCTGGCCCGCCGCCCGCAGGTGGCGCTGGTCGACGAGCTCGCCCACACCAACATCCCGGGCTGCCGCAACGCCAAGCGCTGGCAGGACGTCGAGGAGCTGCTGGCCGCGGGCATCGACGTGATCTCGACGGTGAACGTCCAGCACCTGGAGTCGCTGGGGGACGCCGTCGAGGGCATCACCGGGGTGCGGCAGCGGGAGACCGTGCCGGACGAGGTGGTGCGGCGGGCGGACCAGATCGAGCTCGTCGACATGTCCCCGCAGGCGCTGCGGCGCCGGCTGGCGCACGGCAACGTGTACGCGCCGGAGAAGATCGACGCCGCGCTCGCCAACTACTTCCGCCCGGGCAACCTGACCGCGCTGCGCGAGCTGGCCCTGCTGTGGACCGCCGACCGGGTGGACGAGTACCTGCAGAAGTACCGGGCCGAGCAGGGCATCGAGGGTACCTGGCAGGCCCGGGAGCGGATCGTGGTCGGCCTGACCGGCGGTCCCGAGGGGGCGACGCTGATCCGCCGGGCGGCCCGGATCGCCGCCCGGGTCTCCGGCGGTGAACTCCTCGCCGTGCACATCTCCCGCTCGGACGGCCTCGCCGGCTCCGGCTCGCCGCAGACCCTGATCGAGCAGCGCGCCCTCGTGGAGAGCCTCGGCGGCACCTTCCACAACGTCCTCGGCGACGACCCGGCCGCCGGGCTGCTGGACTTCGCCCGCGGCGTGAACGCGACCCAGATCGTGCTGGGCACCAGTCGCCGCCCCGGCTGGCAGTACCTGTACGGGCCCGGCGTGGGCACCCTGGTCACCCAGAAGGCCGGGGACATCGACGTCCACATGGTCACCCACGAGCACGCCGGGCACGTGCGCCGCGGCAAGATCCCGGTCCGCAGGATCACCGACCTGGGCCGCACCCGGACCGTCGCCGGCTGGCTGGTCGGCCTGGCCGGGCCGCCGCTGATGGCGGTCGTGCTGACCGCGATCGGCGGGCTGGGGCTGTCCACCGACATGCTGCTGTTCCTGTCGCTGACGGTGCTGGCCGCGCTGGTCGGCGGCCTGCTGCCGGCCATCGGCTCGGCGCTGGTCGGCTCCTCGGTGCTGAACTACTACTTCACGCCGCCGCTGCACACCTTCACCATCAACGAGCCGCAGAACATCATGGCGGTGGCGATCTTCACGGTGGTCGGCATCTCGGTCGCCTCCGTCGTGGACCTGGCCGCCCGGCGCACCCACCAGGCGGCCCGCGCCCAGGCCGAGGCGCAGACGCTCAGCGCGCTGGCAGGCACGGTGCTGCGTGGCGCCCCGAACGGGGACGGCGTGCTGACCGCGCTGATGGAGCAGGTGCGGGAGACCTTCGGGCAGGAGAGCGCCGCACTGCTGGAGCGCCCGGACCCGCTGGGCGCCTGGGCGGCGGTGGCCAGCGCGGGGCCGTGCCCGCCGGAGCGGCCGGACGACGCCGACGTGGACGTCCCGGTCGGCGACAGCCTGGCGCTGGTGCTGCGCGGCCGGGTGCTGCCCGGCGCGGACCGCCGCCTGCTCGGGGCCTTCGCCGCGCAGGCCGCCGTGGTGCTGGAGCGCCGCCGGCTGGCCCGGGAGGCGGCGGCCGCGCGCCGGGAGGCCGAGGGCAACCGGATCCGCACCGCCCTGCTCGCCGCCGTCTCGCACGACCTGCGCACCCCGCTGGCCGGCATCAAGGCCTCGGTGAGCTCGCTGCGCTCGGACGACGTCGAGTGGGGCCCGGAGGACGAGGCCGAGCTGCTGGCCGGCATCGAGGCCGGGGCGGACCGCCTGGACCACCTGATCAACAACCTGCTCGACATGAGCCGGCTGCAGACCGGCACCGTCACCCCGCTGATCCAGGAGACCGACCTCGACGAGGTGGTGCCCTACGCGCTCGGCGGCGTGCCGCCGGAGTCCGTACGGCTGGACGTGCCGGAGACGCTGCCGATGATCCGGGCGGACGGCGGCCTGCTGGAGCGTTCGCTCGCCAACCTGGTCGAGAACGCCGTCAAGTACAGCCCGGACGGCGTGCGGGTGCTCGTCAAGGCCGACGCGCTGCACCAGCCCGGCGGGCCCGGCCGGGTCGAGCTGCGGATCGTCGACCGCGGCCCGGGGGTGCCCGAGGACGCCAAGGAGCGGATCTTCGCGCCGTTCCAGCGCTACGGCGACGCACCGCGCGGCGCCGGCGTGGGCCTCGGGCTCGCGGTGGCGCGCGGCTTCGTCGAGGCGATGGACGGTACCGTCACCGCCGAGGACACCCCGGGCGGCGGGCTCACCATGGTCGTCAGCCTGCCCGCCGCCGAGCGGCCGCCCGAGCCTGCCGACGCGGGCGGACCGGCCACACCCTTCGAACCCTCCGAACCTTCCGACCCCTCCGAACCGGGTGGGCCGGCCGGCGACGGCCGCGACCGGCTCTCGGAGCTGATCACGTGACACCCGGCGGCGCACCGGCCCGGTCCGGCCGGACGCCCCGCCGACTTGATGGCCCCCAGTCCGAACGTCAGACAGCCCTGAAAGGCGGAGCCCGAACATGACCCGGGTCCTCGTCGTGGACGACGAACCGCAGATCGTCCGCGCGCTGGTGATCAACCTCAAGGCCCGCAAGTACGAGGTCGACGCGGCCCACGACGGCGCCGGCGCCCTGGAACTGGCCGCCGCCCGCCATCCCGACGTCGTCGTCCTCGACCTGGGCCTGCCCGACATGGACGGCGTCGAGGTGATCCGCGGCCTGCGCGGCTGGACCCGGGTGCCGATCATCGTGCTGTCCGCCCGGCACGCCTCCGACGAGAAGGTCGAGGCGCTGGACGCCGGCGCCGACGACTACGTCACCAAGCCCTTCGGCATGGACGAACTGCTCGCCCGGATGCGCGCCGCCGTCCGCCGCGCCGAGCCCGTCGCCGGGGAGGACGACTCGCTGGTCGTCACCGAGAGCTTCACCGTCGACCTCGCCGCCAAGAAGGTCAACCGGGACGGCACCGACGTCCGCCTCACCCCGACCGAGTGGCACCTGCTGGAGGTGCTGGTCCGCAACGCCGGACGGCTCGTCAGCCAGACCCAGCTGCTCCAGGAGGTGTGGGGCCCCGCCTACCGCACCGAGACCAACTACCTGCGGGTCTACCTCGCCCAGCTGCGCCGCAAGCTGGAGCGCGACCCCTCGCACCCGCGCCACTTCATCACCGAACCGGGCATGGGCTACCGCTTCGAGAGCTAGTTCGGGACCGATCCGAGGGCGCCCCCGGTGGTCGAACGGCCTGCCGCCGGGGGCGGCGGAACCGGTACCCTTCCGGCATGAGTGGTGACAAGAACGGCGACCAGCCGCCCGGCCGCCTGCGCCGCATGCTCAGCCGGCTGACCTCCTCGACCGAGGAGCTGCAGGCCGAGGAACTGCGCCAGGAGAGCGCGGCCGAGGCGGGCAGCCGGCCGATCGCCGCCTGCGCCGACCGCGAGCTGGTCACCGTCGCCGGAACGCTGCGCACGGTGACGCTGCGCCCCCGGGCCGGGGTGCCCGCGCTGGAGGCCGAACTCTTCGACGGCACCGAGGCGCTGGACATGGTCTGGCTGGGCCGCCGCTCGATCGCGGGCATAGAGCCCGGCCGCCGGGTGGTCGCCAGCGGCCGGATCAGCCACGCACGCGGGCGCCGCGTGCTGTTCAACCCCCGATACGAGCTGCGTCCGGTCGGACACGGGAGCGAGTGAGCGTGAGCAACCAGCCCGGCGGAGACGCCGCCACCCAGCTCGGATCCGACGCCGCCGAGGAGGCCGCCCGGCGGGCCGCCGCCTCCAAGGAGGCTGCCGACACCGTCCTGCAGGCCTTCGGCGGCGTGCGCGGCATGGTCGACATGACGCTGCCCGGCCTGGTCTTCATCGTCACCTACAACATCACCCACCAGGTGAGCGCGGCCGCCTGGGCCGCGCTCGGCCTGAGCGCGCTGTTCGTGGTGGCCCGACTGGCACGGCGGGAGACCATCCAGCACGCCTTCAGCGGCGTGTTCGGCGTCGCCCTCGGCGCCTGGATCGCGATGAAGAGCGGCAAGGCCGAGGACTTCTACCTGCCCGGCCTGCTCTGGAACGTCGCCTACTGCGCCGGCTTCGCGGTCTCCGCCCTGGTGCGCTGGCCGATGATCGGCCTGATGCTCGGCCCGATCACCGGCGAGATGTTCACCTGGCGCAAGGAGAACCCGGGCCGCTTCGCCGCCTACACCAAGGCGACCTGGGCCTGGGTGGTGATCATGGGCCTCAAGCCGGTGATCCTCTTCCCGCTGTACTTCACCCACAACGTCAACCTGCTCGGCTGGCTGAAGGTCGCCCTCGGCATCCCGCCGATGCTGCTGGCGATGTACGTCACCTGGCAGATCCTGCTGAAGGCGCCGCCGCCGATCAAGGCGCAGCTGGACGACGAGGAGGAGCCGGCGAAGTAGCCGCTCCGGCCGCACACGGCGAAGGGCCCGCACCCGGGTGGGTGCGGGCCCTTCGCCGTGCCGCCGGCCCCTACTGGGCGCCGGAGGACGAGGACAGCAGCTGCTCCAGCTCCTCCTCGCGCTCCTGCGCGGCGACGAAGAGCAGCTCGTCGCCGCCCTCCAGGGTGTCGTCCTTGCCCGGCACCAGCACCCGCCCCTCGCGGATGATGGTGACCAGTGCGGTGTCCTGCGGCCAGGCCACGTCGCCCACCCGGGTACCGACCAGCTCCGTGTCGGAGGCCAGGGTCAGCTCGACCAGGTTGGCGTTGCCCTGGCTGAAGCGCATCAGACGGACCAGGTCGCCGACGCTGACCGCCTCCTCGACCAGGGCGGACATCAGCCGCGGGGTGGACACGGCCACGTCCACGCCCCAGGACTCGTTGAACAGCCACTCGTTCTTCGGGTTGTTCACCCGGGCGACGACCCGCGGCACCGCGTACTCCGTCTTGGCGAGCAGCGACACGACCAGGTTGACCTTGTCGTCACCGGTCGCGGCGATCACCACGTGGCAGCGCTGCAGCGCCGCCTCGTCCAGCGAGGTGATCTCGCAGGCGTCGGCCAGCAGCCACTCCGCCATCGGGACCCGCTCCACCGAGATGGAGTTCGGGTTCTTGTCGATCAGCAGGACCTCGTGGCCGTTCTCCAGCAGCTCGCCCGCGATCGAGCGGCCCACGGCACCGGCCCCGGCAATGGCGACCCGCATCAGTGACCCTCCTCCTTCGGCCCCTGCGCGAACGCGGCCTCGACGGCCGTCAGGTCGGCCCGGCGCAGCATCACGTGCACCAGGTCGCCCTCCTGCACCACCATCTGCGGCGAGGGCAGCACGCCCTCGCCGAGCCGGGTGACGAACGCCACCCGGGTACCGGAGGCCTCCTCCAGCCTGCCGATCCGGTGGCCGACCCAGCTCGGGTCGTACGCCACCTCGGCGAGCTGGACGCTGCCGCTCGGGTCCTGCCACAGCGGCTCGGCGCCGCTCGGCAGCAGCCGGCGCAGCATCTGGTCGGCCGTCCAGCGGACCGTCGCCACGGTCGGGATGCCCAGGCGCTGGTACACCTCGGCGCGGCGCGGGTCGTAGATGCGGGCCGCGACGTTCTCCACGCCGAAGGTCTCCCGGGCCACCCGCGCGGCGATGATGTTCGAGTTGTCGCCACTGGAGACCGCGGCGAACGCGCCCGCCTCCTCGATGCCCGCCTCGCGCAGGGTGTCCTGGTCGAAGCCGACACCGGTCACCCGGCGGCCGTTGAACCCGGCACCCAGCCGGCGGAACGCGGTCGGGTCCTGGTCGACCACGGCCACCGAGTGGCCCTGTTTCTCCAGAGCGCGCGCGAGGGCCGAGCCCACGCGGCCGCAGCCCATGATGACGATGTGCACCGGCGCTACCTCACGCGTTCCGTAGGGGTCTTGACCTGCGCAAACACCGCTCATCTCCGTTTCCCGCCCCGACTGGCTCCGGGGCGAGTGCTCGTGTGGGGGACCGGCCCGGCAACGTTCGACAGGTGTCGACGACGCTCGACAGCGCCCGACAACGACAGTGTTGCCCGCCGGCTCGTATCCGACACGCTAGCCGGTCCACCGAACGCAGTCGCGATGAAGGGGGGTAACTCCGGCGCAAGCCTTCGGGCGGAACCCCTACGATTCCTTAACGTGCCTATGCCGACAGACCTTCCGAAACGCATCCTGATCGGGCGCGCCCTGCGCAGCGACAAACTCGGGGAGACACTCCTCCCCAAGCGGATCGCGCTGCCCGTCTTCGCCTCGGACGCGCTCTCCTCGGTCGCGTACGCCCCCGAGGAGATCCTGCTCACGCTGTCCGTCGCGGGCGCCTCGGCGATCCACTTCTCCTGGCAGATCGGCCTCGTCGTGGCGATCGTGATGCTCGCCGTCGTCGCCTCCTACCGGCAGAACGTCCACGCCTACCCCAGCGGCGGGGGCGACTACGAGGTCGCCACCGTCAACCACGGCCCCAACGCCGGCCTGGTGGTGGCCGCCGCCCTGATGGTCGACTACGTGCTGACCGTCGCCGTCTCCACCACCTCGGGCGTGGCCAACGTCGTCTCCGCCGTCCCGGCGCTGCGCGGCCACGAACAACTGGTGTCCGTGGTCGTCATCGTGCTGCTGATGGGCATGAACCTGCGCGGCGTGCGCGAATCCGGCAGCGCCTTCGCCGTCCCCACCTACGCCTTCATGATCGGCGTCGTCGGGATGGTCGGCTACGGCTTCGTCCGGCACTTCCTGCTCGGCCAGGACATGCCCGCCGAGAGCTCCGGCTTCACCCTCGAACCGACCCCCGGGAACGGCTCGCTGGCCGGCTTCGCGATGGTCTTCCTGCTGCTCAAGTCCTTCTCCTCCGGCTGCGCCGCGCTCACCGGCGTGGAGGCGATCTCCAACGGCGTGCCCGCGTTCCGCAAGCCCAAGAGCAAGAACGCGGCCACCACCCTGCTGATGATGGCCAGCATCGCCGTGGTGATGTTCATGGGCATCATCTGGCTGGCCCGCCTCACCGGCGTCCAGATGGCCGAGAACCCGGCCGAGCAGCTCGCCGGTGCCGCGCCCGACTACCACCAGAAGACCGCGCTGGCCCAGATCAGCGAGGCCGTGTTCAACAACTTCACGCCCGGCTTCTACTTCGTCGCCGCCGTCACCGGCCTGATCCTGGTGCTCGCCGCCAACACCGCCTTCAACGGCTTCCCGGTGCTCGGCTCGATCCTCGCCCAGGACCGCTACCTGCCCCGCCAGCTGCACACCCGCGGCGACCGGCTGGCCTTCTCCAACGGCATCATCCTGCTGGCGATCGCCGCGATGCTGCTCGTCGTCGCCTTCGACGCCGACCCCAACCGGCTGATCCAGCTGTACATCGTCGGCGTCTTCGTCTCCTTCAACATGAGCCAGTCCGGGATGATCCGGCACTGGACCCGGCTGCTGCGCACCGAGACCGACCCGGCGCAGCGCCGCCACATGCAGCGCAGCCGGGCGATCAACGCGTTCGGCCTGGTGATGACCATGGCCGTGCTGATCGTCGTCCTGGTCACCAAGATCAGCCACGCCTGGATCGCGATCGCCGCGATGGTCGTGCTGTACGTGATGATGAAGGGCATCCGCCGCCACTACGACCGGGTCTCCGACGAGCTGACCGCCGACGACGACCCGGACGACACGGCGCTGCCCACCCGGGTACACGCCGTCGTGCTGGTCTCCAAGCTGCACAAGCCGGCGCTGCGGGCCCTCGCCTACGCCCGGCTGGCCCGCCCCCACACGCTGGAGGCGATCACCGTCAACGTCGACCCGGAGGACACCGCGGCGCTGCGGCGGGAGTGGCACGAGCGCGGCATCGAGGTGCCGCTCAAGGTGCTGGACTCGCCGTACCGGGAGGTCACCGGGCCGGTGCTGGACTACGTGAAGAACCTGCGCCGGGCCAGCCCGCGCGACGTGGTGTCGGTGTACATCCCCGAGTACGTGGTCGGCCGCTGGTACGAGCACCTGCTGCACAACCAGAGCGCGCTGCGGCTCAAGGGGCGGCTGCTGTTCAAGCCCGGCGTGATGGTCACCTCGGTGCCGTGGCAGCTGGAGTCCTCGGAGCGGCGCCGGCCGCAGAAGGCCTGGTCGGCGCCGGGCTCCGTCCGGCGTGGCGAGCCGCGGGCGCCGAAGGCCGTACAGTCGAAGGATTCCGCGCGCACCGGCTCGACCGCCGGCGCCCCCACCGACCGCAGCAAGGACTCCGCCCAGTGACCCGCAACACTCCGTCCCGCTCCTCCGGCGCCTCCGGCAAGGGCAAGGGCGCCCGTCGGGGCGGCTCCCAGCCCGGGCAGGTGGCCCGGCCGCGCTGGGGCCGGCCGGCCCGCCCGGAGGCCACCGACCGCGACGGACTGACGGCGCGCACGGCGCCGGTCGTGCCGGGGGAGCCCGAGGCCCGCACGACCGACAAGCCCGCGAAGGCCGACCGCCCGGCCCGGGCCGACAAGGGCGCCAAGGGCGAGCCGTCGGCGAAGGCCGGCAAGGCCGGCAAGGGCGCCGCGGGCGGCGCTGCGCGCAAGGCGCCGCGCAAGCAGGCGGTGCGGCCGCCGAAGGCGCTGCGCACGGGCGGCGACGCCCCCCGGGCGCAGCGGCCGCAGGCGCCGTCCGGGGACCCGCTGGTCGGCGAGCGGTACGAGGTCGAGGTCGGCCCGGTCGCGCACGGCGGCGGGCACTGCGTCGCCCGGCACGAGGGCCGGGTGCTGTTCGTCCGGCACGCGCTGCCTGGCGAGCGGATCGTCGCGCAGGTGACCGAGGGCACCACCACCTCGCGCTTCCTGCGGGCCGACGCCGTCGAGGTGCTGGAGCCCGCCAAGGAGCGGATCGAGGCGCCCTGCCCGTTCGCCGGGCCCGGAAAGTGCGGCGGCTGCGACTGGCAGCACGTCACCCCGGGCGGGCAGCGCAAGCTCAAGGCGTCGGTGCTGACCGAGCAGCTGGCCAAGCTCGCCGGGCTCACCCCCGAGGAGGCCGGCTGGGACGGCAGCGTCGAGCCGGTCGGCGGCAAGCTGCCGGCCGGGCAGGTGCCGGCCTGGCGCACCCGGGTGCAGTACGCGGTCGACGCGGCGACCGGCAAGGTCGGGCTGCGCAAGCACCGCTCGCACGACGTGCAGGTGGTGGACCGCTGCCTGATCGCCGCCGAGGGCGTCACCGAGCTCGGCATCGAGGCCCGCGACTGGCCGGGCGTGGCCACCGTCGAGGCGGTCGCCGCGACCGGCTCCTCGGACCGCCAGGTGGTGCTCACCCCGCGCGACGGCGCCCAGCTGCCGATCGTCGAGCTGGACAAGCCGGTGTCGATCGCCCGGGTGGACGACCACGGCGGCCTGCACAAGGTGCACGGGCGCTCCTTCGTGCGCGAGCGGGCCGCCGGGCGGACCTGGCGGGTCAGCAACGGCGGCTTCTGGCAGATCCACCCCGAGGCGCCGGACACCCTGGTCGACGCGGTGCTGGACGGCCTGGACCCGCAGTGGGGCGAGAACGCGCTCGACCTGTACTGCGGCGTCGGCCTGTTCGCGGGCGCGCTGGCCGACCGGGTCGGCGAGGACGGCGCGGTGCTCGGCATCGAGTCCGCCAAGCAGGCCGTCGACGACGCCCGGCACAACCTGGCCGCGCTGGAGAACGTCCGGATCGAGTGCGACCGCGTCGAGACGCTGCTGCCGCGCACCGGCATCACCGCCACCGACCTGATCGTCCTCGACCCGCCGCGCGCGGGCGCCGGGCGGGAGACCGTCGCGCACCTGGTCGGCCTGGAGGCGCGCCGGATCGCGTACGTGGCCTGCGACCCGGCGGCGCTCGCCCGGGACCTGAAGTTCTTCCGCGAGGGCGGCTACCGGCCGGTCTCGCTGCGGGCCTTCGACCTGTTCCCGATGACCCACCACTTCGAGTGCGTGGCGATCCTGGAGCCGGCCGGGGAGTGACCCCGCGCGGCTCATGGGAGGAGGCGGTCACCCGTACGGGGTGGCCGCCTCCTCGGCGTTCGGGCCGCGCGGTCAGCCGTTGTGCTCCTCCTCGTCGGCGCTGTGCGGAAGGTCGATGCCGTGCTGGGCGGCGAGCCGGATCAGCCCGGCGATCCGCCCCTCGTAGGCCTGGACGCCGTCGGCGTCCCCTTCCGCCCGGGCCACCGCGAGGTCCCGCCGGGCCTGGGCGAGCTGCTCGCGCAGCTCCTGGTCGAACATGGCTGTCATCTGCCGGCCTCCGCACCGGTCGGTGCCGCTCGGGGGAACGCTCAGGACAGTTCAGCGTCCCGGATGCTGAAGCACTCTTCAAGTCTCCCGCGCCCCGGCGGGCCGGGCGGCGGGCACGCCGTGGGCGACCCGCCGGAACACGCCCTGGGCAATGCGCCGGTAAAAGATGGCGCCGGGGTGGCCGCCGGACCCCCGGAAGGGTCTTGACGAGGCAATTCGCGGGGGTGAAGGTAAGCCGCTGACATGTCATGTGTGCCGTTGCACAGCGCCGTCGCCTTGTGGCGCCACGCGACGAAGGCCCGGATCGGCCGGTGCGTGAGGGGGGAGCGTCATGGAGCTGGAGCTGCGGCACCTGCGCGTGCTGTGTGCCATCGCCGACACCGGGAGCGTCGGCCGGGCCGCCGTGCTGCTCGGCGCCTCGCAGCCGGCGACCAGCACCCAGCTGCGCCGGATCGAACGCCACCTGGGGGCCCCGCTGTTCGAGCGCACCGCGGTCGGCGTCGCGCCGACCGGCTTCGGGATCGAGGTGGTGGCCGCGGCGCGGGAGCTGCTGTCCCGCGCCGACTGCCTGGGCCGCCGCCCGGACGCCCCTGCCGGGCCCGTTCCGCGCGAGCTGCGGCTGGCGGCGACCAACTCGCCGATCCTGCCCGGGCTGGTCACCCGGGCCCGGCACCAGCGCCCCGAGCAGCGCTTCACCATGACGTCCGTCTACCGGTCGTCGGACATCGTCGACCTGCTGGAACGGGGCGAGGCGGACGCCGCCGTGGCGATGGACTACCCGGGCCGGGAGCTGCGGCACTCGGAGGCCGTCGCACACCGGGGCATCGTCACCGAGCCGGGCTTCGTCGCACTGCCCGCCGGGCACCGGCTCCGGCACCGGACCGAGGTGGCGCTGGCGGAACTCGCCGGGGAGGAGTGGCTGCTGACCCCCGACGACGGGGCCGGCTGGCACCAGGTGTTCCACGGGGCCTGCGCCGCGGCCGGGTTCGCCCCGGTGACCGTCCACCAGTTCCTGGGCGGGCGGCTGGAGTTGCAGGAGCTGATCTCCGCCGGGCTCGGCGTCTCCGTCGTCCAGGCGACCACCCGGCCGCTCGCCGACGTGGTGGTCAAGCCGCTCGCCGGCACCCCGATCTGGTGCCGGCAGCTGCTGGTCTGGCGGGCGGCCGGGGTGGGCGGGGAGGTGGTGGAGACGCTGTTCGGGGCGGCGGCCGCGGCGTACCGGGACCTGATCGCGGCGGCGCCGGCCTTCCAGGCGTGGGCGGCGCGGACGTACCGGTCGTAGCGGCGACGGCGGGCGGGGGCGGGACGCCGTGTTATGCCTGACCGCGGTCATGTCATATGACCTGTGACATTGTTCTGGCCTGTGGTGGCTGGCAGGATCATGCCGCGTTCCCCCATCGCCGCCTCGGCAGTCTCCCGCGCCTCCCCCACAGGAGAAGGGCCCCACCAGTGCGCCATCGGATACCCCTCCCCACCATGCTGGCCGGCCTCGTCGCCGGCTGTTGCGCCGCCGCCGCGACCCTGCTCCCGGCGACGGCCTTCGCCGCCTCGCCCGCCTCCACCACCTCCGCCGCCCCGGCCGTCGCCGAGAAGCAGCCGGCGGGCGGCGCGGCGAAGACCGACCCGGGCTCCGTCGTTCCGAAGCCGCTCGGGGCCTTCCTCACGGCCACCCCCAACGAGGACACCGCGCCGGTCGCGGCCCCGCTGCCGCCGGCGCTGCTCGGCCAGGTCGTGATGGGCCAGCCCGCCGGCACCACCGTGCAGACCTCGGCCCGGCCGGGCAAGCAGCAGCCGGCCGCGCCGCAGGCCAAGGCCGCCGCCCGGACGGCCGTCGCCGCGGGCCAGAGCTGCACCCCGGCGGACTTCGGCAGCCGCAGCGGCGCCGGCCTGGTCTCGTACCTCACCGCCTCGACCACCGACTGCGTGGGCACCCTGTTCAACGTCACCGGCACCGACGCCGGCAGCATCTTCAAGGAAGACAAGATGCTGACCGTCACCAAGGCCCTCCAGGGCCAGGCGGCGGCCTACACCGGCGACAACTCGACCGGCATCCTGCAGCTCGTGCTCTTCGTGCGGGCCGGCTGGTACGTGCAGTCCAACAACGCGGGCGCCGTGGGCCCGTACGACGCCGCGCTGACCAGCGCCTCCAAGGGGGCGCTCGACGCGTTCTTCGCGAGCCGGCACTGGACGGACGTCAGCGACGCCAACGGCACCATCCTCAACGAGATGCTGGTCCTCACCGACAGCGCCAACGTCCAGGGCAGCTACCTGGGCGTCTACAAGCAGGTGCTGAACAGCTACAACAACTCGTACAACACGTTCCCGAAGATGCTCAAGGCCGTCAACGCGGTGTTCAACGCGCCGCTGTGGCGCGGCAACTGGAACCCCGACTTCGTCTCCGCCGTCGCCGCCGACCCGAGCATCGCCACCACCCTGGGCGACTTCGCGCTGGCCCACAAGGACCTGCTCGGCACCGCCAACGAGTACCTGGACGTCAACGCGGGCAACGACCTCGGCAGGATGGCCGGCGACGGCCCGGCGGTCGAGGCCGCGGTCAAGGGCCGGGTCAAGGCCGTCCTCGACGGCATCCAGATCACCGGCTCCACCGGCCCGCTGTACGTCCACACCGCCTACAACGCGAACACCTACGACGGCGGCCAGTGCTCGTACTACGGCACCTGCAACCTGCCCGCGAAGCTCACCGCGGCGGTGCTGCCCAACCAACTGGTCTGTGACAACCGCACCATCCTGACCGAGTCGCTGTCGCCCGCCGACCTCTCCGCCGTCTGCACCAGCCTGCGCGGCGAGGACACCTTCTTCCACAACATGGTGAAGGACAACGGGCCGGTCCCCAATCAGTACGACAAGAACCTCACCCTCGGGGTCTTCGCCAACCGGGCCGACTACCTGACCTACTCCTGGGCGATCTTCAACAACTCCACCGACAACGGTGGACAGACCGTCATGGACCCCACGGACCCGAACAACCGGGCCGTGTGCGTGATGTACCAGAAGGCGTGGAACGACGGCTTCACCGCCAACGTGTGGAACCTCAACCACGAGTACACGCACTACCTCGACGGCATCTACGACATGAAGGGCAACTTCTCCACCGAGATCTCAGTCCCGGACATCTGGTGGATCGAAGGCGTCGCCGAGTACGAGTCCTACGCCTACCGCGGCACCACCGACACCCAGGCGATGGCCGAGGCCGCGAAGCACACGTACAAGCTCAGCACCCTCTTCCAGAACACCTACGGCAACTCGGACAGCGTCCGCACCTACCCGTGGGGCTACATGGCCGTCCGGTACATGTTCGAGAAGCACCCGGCCGACATCACCAACATGCTGAACCACTTCCGTGCCGGTGACTACCAGGGCGGCTACGCGGTCTACAACGGCGTCGGCACCGCCTACGACGCCGACTTCGACGCCTGGCTCGACAACTGCGCCGCCGGCGCCTGCTTCGCCGCCGGCCCGACCGCGCTCTTCGGCCAGGCCGTCAACGGCGCGACCGTCACCCTGACCGACAAGTCGGTGCAGACCGGCGCCGGCCGGATCACCTCCTGGCACTGGACCTTCGGCGACGGCGCGTCCTCCGACCAGCAGAACCCGGTCCACTCCTACGCGGCGGCCGGCAGCTACACCGTCGCGCTGACCGTCACCGACGACAGCGGCCGCACCGCCAGCACCCCGTCGACCGTCACCGTCGCCACCGGCACCGGCGCCACCCTGCCGGCCTGCTCCGACCCGCGCACCGACGCGCTCGGCCAGAACTGCTCCCGGGCGGGCGTCTCCGCCACCGCCGGCAACCTCGCCTACTTCTACGTCTACCTGCCGGCCGGCACCAGCACCCTGAAGATCGACACCACCGGGGGCACCGGCACCGCCTCGCTGTACTACAACGACAGCACCTGGGCCTCGCCGCACGCCTTCACCGCCTCGTCCACGCAGGCCGGGACCACGCAGAGCATCACGGTGAGCAACCCGACCGCCGGGTACCGGTACGTGAGCCTGTACGCGAACACCGACTTCAGCGGGGTGACGGTCAGCACCCGGTTCTGATCCCTCCCGCTCCTTCGGTCCGCCGGGCCGGGTCCGTGGCTGCCGCCGCGGGCCCGGCCCTTCGGGCGTCGTGGGGGTGGCTCCGGGCGGCGGCTCCGGTGGGCGTGTGGCGGGGCGCGGGCGCGGGGCGGCGGGCGCGGTCGGGGTGCGGGGTGCGGTCGTAGTGCGGCGGGCGCGGTCGGTTCCGCTGTTCGGGTGTCGCGCGCGCGGGTGACGGGCAGGTTGC
Organism: Kitasatospora sp. NPDC094028; assembly: GCF_049543595.1. NCBI lineage: Bacteria > Bacillati > Actinomycetota > Actinomycetes > Kitasatosporales > Streptomycetaceae > Kitasatospora > Kitasatospora sp. NPDC094028. The sequence continues at coordinate 14,960 of NZ_JBMVFA010000044.1, forward strand.
CCAGGGGCGTGCGGGAGGTGTGCCGGCGGTGTGCGCACGCCCTTGTTGTGCTAGCGCATCGGCGCTAGCTTGAACGACATGGGCAAGAAGCAGCTGAACGTGCGGGTCGACGCGACGACCGCCGAAATGGCCCGGGAACGGGCGGAGCAGCAGGGGATCAGCATGAACCAGTACATCGAGCGCCTGGTCCAGCAGGACATGGGCGAGTCCGGGCGGGCCTTCGTCGACGCGGCCGCACAGTTCATGAAGGAGTACGAGACCGCCTTCCTCGCCGAGTTCGGGGAGCCGGGCGACCTCCAGGACGTGCGCCGTTGAAGCTGGAGGTCGACCTCTCGTGGCTGCTCATGACCGCCGAGCAGTACACGCCCGGTGACCCGCAGGTCACCGACTACGGCTCGCTGCTCGCGGCCGTCACCCGGCACCAGGCCGAGATCTTCGACATCGACGTCTACCCCGAACCGCAGGACCGCGCCGCCGCGCTGATGCACCAGCTGATCCGGGTGCCGGCCCTGGAGAAGACCAACGAGCTGTTCGCGACCGCCGTCGCCTACGCCTACCTCGTCGCGAGCGGCTGCACCGTCGCCACCACCGCCCGCGAGGTGCGCAGCCTCTCCCGGGCCATCCGGGAGGGACGCCTCGGGGTGTCCGGGGTCGCCGAGCGGCTGGCCGCGTGGGTGGTCGACGAGGCCGAGGGGGAGGGGGTCAGCGGGGCGGACGACGAGGGCGACGACTGAGCGTCGCCGTCCGCGTCGTCCGCCCCGCTGAAGGAGCTCAGTGGGCGGACCCGGCGGGCTCGGCGGGTTCGGCGGATTCCGTGGGCTCGGCGGATTCGGCAAGTTCGGCGGGTTCGGCGATCAGGGCCGTCGCGAACGGGCGGAAGCCGATTCGGCGGTAGATCCGGGCGACGTCCTCGTCGGCGGCCGACAGGAACACCGTCCGCACGCCGTTCTCCCGCGCGTGCGCGACCAGCGCCGCCGTCACGGCCAGGCCCAGCCCGCGCCGGCGCGCCGCCGGGAGCGTGCCCACCCCGGCCACCTCGGTGACCGCCCCCACCGGGTTGTGCTGGCCGGCGCACAGCACCTCGCCGCCCGCCACGGCGGCGGCCAGCGCGGTGGCGCCGGCGGAGATCCGCCGCGCGACCTGCTCCACCCGGCCCTCGGCCGTCAACTTCTCGGCCATCTCGGGCAGTTCGGCCGTTCCGGCGGTGCCGATCGCGGTGCCGGGCTCGCCGAAGGCCAGGTGCGGGACGGCCGCCGCGGCCGCCAGCTCCGGCGCGTCCGCCGACAGGACCCGCACCTGCGTGCCCTCCGGGAGCTCCGGCGTCGCGGCCGGCTCGTCCTGCGGGCCCAGCACCAGCAGCGGGTGCTCGTGCACCGTCAGCCCCGCCGCCTCCACCGCCGCGCGCAGCGCCGGGTTCTGCTCGGCCACCCACTCGAAGGCCTCCGGCGCGCCCAGCTCCCGCTGCCGCTCCAGCACCCGGCGGACGTCCTCGGCGGTCGCGGCCGGGCCGTCGTGGCCGAGCGTCGGGCGGGCGTAGTACGGCCAGCCGACGCCCTCGCGGACGAACAGGGTCAGCGGGCCGAAGTCCTCGGTGCGGGCGGCGGCGCGTGGCACCGCGTCGTAGTAGCGCTCGATCTCGTCGAGCAGGGCGGGGTCGGGCGCATGATCAACAGAAGTCACGGCGTGCATCCAAGCAGGCACCCGGGTGGACCGCCACCGTTTTGGGCGGGGCGGCGCGGTGCCGCCGCGCCGGGTGCCGCGGCTCCGGGCGGAGCGGGGTGGCAGGGGTGCGCGGCGGGCGGCGGCCGGGCGGCCGGCGGCGAATTCGCCTTGGCGTTGAGTTGGATTGCTCTTGGGGGAGCCTTGGCGTCCGATTGTTGCCGAACGCTTACCGGCTCGCAGCGATCTTGCCTACGAACCCCGTGGCATGCTGAAGCCTTTCCGGCTCCGCCGGAGGGGGACGGCGGCGATTCGCACGAGGCTAGGCAAGGGGGGAAGTCAGGCCCATGAGGCTCTGCTTTCTGGTGGAGGAGCACTACCGGCGCGACGGCATGCCGCTCGACGTGGCGCGCCAACTCACCGCGTGGGGGCACCGGGTGGACGTACTGCGCCCCGGCGACTCGCTGCTGGCGATCTCCGAGGCCGTCCGGGCCGGCAGCCACGACGCCTGGGTGCTCAAGACCGTCTCCGGCGGGCCCGGGCTGACCCTCTTGGAGGCCGCCGCCGCCGTGGGCCTGACCACCGTCAACGACGTCCGCTCCATCCGCGGCGTCCGGGACAAGGCGCTCGCCTCGGTCATCGCCCGCACCCGTGGCCTGCCCGTCCCCGTCACCTACGCCGCCGCCCGCTGGGAGCGGCTCGCCGAGATACCCGTCGCCGAGTACCCGCTCGTCGTCAAGCCCGCGGACGGCAGCTCCGGGCGGGCCGTCCACCTCGTGCCGAGCCCCGACCACCTGCTCGACCTCGGGCCGGCCCTCGCCGGGGAGGGGCTGCTGATCGCGCAGCCGTACGTGCCCAACTCCGGCACGGATCTGAAGGTGTACTGCGTCGACGGCGAACTCTTCGCGACGGAACGTTCCTCCCCGCTGCACCTCGGGCAGGGTGTGCGCGAGCGGCAGGTGCCGCTGCCCGCGGAGGTCGCACGGATCGCGGCGCAGGTCGGCGAGGTGTTCGGGCTCGACCTGTACGGCGTCGACGTGCTGCTCGGGCCGGACGGTCCGGTGGTCGTGGACGTCAACGACTTCCCGAGCTTCCGGCAGGTGCCGGACGCCGTGGAGCGGGTCGCCCGGGCGGTGCTGCGGCTCGCCCGCAGCGGCACGGCCGTGACCGTGCCGGGCGGCCTGGTGCCCGCCGAACAGTCCTTCGCCTACCGGGAGTTGGGGGCGGCGCTGTGAGGGTGGGGCTGATCGCCGGGGATCCGGGGCACCCGGTGCTCGCGGCGGCCGTGGGGCTGCTGGAGAGGCGGGGGTGCGAGGTCGTACACCTCGGGCCGGGGGAGATGGTGGGTGAGGCGGTGGGGGATGCGTCGGGGGAACTCGTCGATGTCTGCCTGCTGAAGGCCCGGACCGGGCCGGCGCTGGCGCTGGCCCGGGAGCTGGAGCGGCGCGGCGTGCCGGTGGTCAACTCGGCGGCGGCGACGGAACTCTGCCAGGACCGGGTGCGGATGGCGGACCGGGCCCGGCCCGCCGGGCTGCCCTTCGTGGCGACCGCGGACGGCGGGCCGTTGGGCGAACTCGCCTGGCCGGGAAGCCCGTTCGTGGTCAAGAGCCGGCACAGCCGGCGGCACGACCTGGTCGCGCTGGTCGACAGCGGCGCGCGGCTGCGGGAACTGGCCGCCCGATGGCCCGAGGAGCCGGTCGTCACCCAGCCGTTCGTGCCCGGGACGGGCTGGGACCAGAAGCTGTGGGTGATCGACGGACAGGTGTTCGCGGCCCGGCGGCGCTCCGAACTCGCCGTCCCCGACAGCGAGCCGGACGGCGGCGCCGGGTGGGTGCCGTCCGCCGGGCGGGTGGCGCTCGCGCTGCGGGTGGGGGAGGTGTTCGGGCTCGACGTCTACGGGGTCGACCTGCTCGACGGACCGGACGAGCCGGTCGTCGTCGACGTCAACGCCTTCCCCGGCATCCGCGGGCAGGCGGGCGCGCCGGAGGCGCTCGCGGCGCTGGCGCTGCGCGTCGGGGCGGGGGCCGGGGCAAGGGTCGGGGCGAATGCCGGGGTGGGCGTCGCCGGCTGAAGGGGGCGGCCGGGGTCGTTAGGCTGGCTGGTCAGGGCCCCGGAGCCGTACGGGCCCGAACGGCGGTACGGCGGCACACAGCGGCACAGCGGCACAGCGGCACAGCGACACGGCGACACGGCGACACGGCGAGGGAAGACGGAACGTTGCTGCAGGACATCGAGCACCACCTTGCCTGCCCACTCTGCGCGCAGGCCCTCACCCGGCACGAGCGCACCCTGCGCTGCCCCGCCGGGCACAGCTTCGACCTCGCCAAGCAGGGATACGTCAGCCTCCTCGCCGGCGACGCCCACACCGGCACCGGCGACACCGCCGACATGGTCGCGGCCCGCGCCGACTTCCTCGCCGCCGGACACTACCGGCCCATCGCCGACGCGCTCGCGCACGCCGCCGCCGAGGCACTGGCGGAAACGACCGGCGACGACGGGCTGATCGCCGACCTCGGCGCCGGCACCGGCTACTACCTGGCGCACGTCCTCGACGCGCTGCCCGGCCGGGCCGGCGCCGCCCTCGACATCTCCAAGTACGCACTGCGCCGCGCCGCCAAGGCCCACCCCCGGATCGGCGCCGTCGTCTGCGACGCCTGGCGGCCCCTGCCGCTGCGCGACGGCACCGCCGACCTGATGCTCAACGTGTTCGCGCCGCGCAACGGGCCCGAGATCCACCGCGTGCTGCGCCCCGGCGCCACCCTGCTGCTGGTCTCGCCGACCGGGCGGCACCTGCGCGAACTCGTCGACGCGCTCGGGCTGTTGTCGGTCGACGAGGACAAGCAGCGGCGGATCGACGAGAAGCTCGGCCCGTACCTGACGCCCATCGGGCGGCGGGAGGTCGAGTTCACCCTGCGGCTCGGGCCGGCGGACGTGCGGACCGTCGTCGGGATGGGGCCGAGCGCCTGGCACACCGATCCGGACGCCCTCGCGGCGGCGCTGGGCGCGCTGCCGGAGCCGGTCGAGGTGACGGCCTCGGTGACGGTGGCCGCCTACCGGCGCTGAGCGCGCGACCGGGCGGGTCACCGGTTCGGGTGCGGGCCGTCAGCAGCTGACCGGCGGGGGGCGCCACGTTGGGATGAACCTGTTCGTGCAGGCACGTTTCTGTCGAGCGGGCTGCGGCTAACGTCCGACGCGTGAACCGCGACGCCAGCCGGCCCGCCACGCCGGCCCACCCCCGACCGTCCGTCCCGGAGCCCGCCCGGCCGTTCGTGACGGGGCCCGTACAGCCGTCCGTGCCGGGGCCCGCCCTGCCGTCCGACCGCCCGTCCGCGCCGGGGCCCGAGCGGCCGCCGGTGCCGCGCCCCACCGTCGAGGAGCTCCGGCTCACCTCGTTCAAGTCCTACCGGCGTGCGACGCTGCCGCTCGCGCCCCTCACCGTCCTGTACGGGCCCGCCGGCGTCGGCAAGTCCAACGCGCTCGACGCGCTCGCCGTCCTCTCCCGGCTCGCCCTCGGCGAGGAGATCGCCGACTCCCTCAACGGCCTGCCCGACCGCACCGGCCCGCTCGCCACACCCGTCCGCGGCGGCCTCGACGGATGCCTCCCGCACAGGCGCGAGGCCATCGGCCTCGGCTGCACCGTCCGCTCCCCGCACGGCGCGATCGGACTCGACCTCGTCATCCGCGCCGACGAGCCGGTCCGGATCGTCCGCGAGACGCTCACCCTCGACGGCCGCACCCTCGTCGAGACCGGGGAGCAGGACGTGCGCCGCCGGCGCGTCAACGTCTGCTGGCACAACGACACCAGGCAGGGCGACATCCGGGCGCCGCTCCCCAGCAGCAGCATGATCACCGCCCAGCTGCCGCTGCGGGTGGCCGGCTCCTCGCGCGGCGAACGCAAGGTCCTCGCCGCCGTCGAGGACCTGCTCACCGCGCTGCGCGAGGTCTTCCCCCTCCACCCCGTCCCCGCCCTCATGCGCGGCTGGGCCCGGGCCGACCCGCAGGCCAGGCTGCGCAGCAACGCCGCCAACATCTCCGCCGTCGTCGACCGGCTCAGCAACGAATGCCCGCGCCGGTACGGCAAGTTGCTGCGGGTCGCACAGGCCGCCGCGCCGTACGCGCTGCTCGGGCTCGACCTCGACCACCGCGACACCGCGACCGGGCGGCGCGTCCTCGCCGTCTTCGACGAAGGCGTGCGCGGGCGCACCCGGGCCGACCAGGCCTCGGACGGCATGCTGCGCCACCTCGCCTTCACCGCGGTGCTGCTGACCGGCGCCGGGGTGCTCGACCTCGACGTGGCCGCCGAGGTGCCTTGGGCGCACCGGCAGCTCACCGTGCTCGCCGAGGACCTCGGGTGCGGGCTCTCCACCGAGCAGGCCGCGTCGCTGCTGCGGCTGGCGCGCGACATGTCGGGGCGCAACCAGTTGCGGGTCCTGGCAGCGCTGCAGGAGCCGGCCGCGGCACGGGAGGCGCTTGGTGGCGGAGCCGGGGCGCTGCTGGTGGAGTGCCGGCGGGACCCGGGCTCGGGGGTCACCGTGCTGCGGCCGGAGCCGGTCCGGGTGCCGGGGCCGCGGTCGGCGGGCGCGAATGCGGTAGACCTGGGGGAATGAGCGAACGAGAGACGGGGGCGGCCGGGCCGTCCGCCGGTGCGGTGGGGGCCTGCGGGGCCGGCGGTCCGACCCTGGAGGCGCTGCGGCAGCGGCTGGTGGACTTCGCGGCGGCCCGGCGCTGGGAGCCCTTCCACACCCCGAAGAACCTGGCGGCGGCGTTGAGCGTGGAGGCGGGCGAGCTGCTGGAGATCTTCCAGTGGCTGACGCCCGAACAGGCGGCCGACGTGATGTCCGACCCGGAGCGGGCCCCTCGGGTGCGTGACGAGGTCGCGGACGTCCTCGCGTACCTGCTGCAGTTCTGCACGGCGGTCGGGGTGGACCCGCTGGAGGCGCTCGCGGCCAAGATCGAGCGGAACGAGCACCGCTTCCCGGTGCCCGGCGGGAGGGCCGACGTCAACTCGGACGTGGGCGATCAACCCGCGTGAGGGACGGAAGTTATCCACAACCCCGGAGTTGTCCACAGGTTCCGGGATGGTGGATGCGGGCCCGAGCCGATTTCCGCACGCTTTCGCCGTGACCACCTGACCGCCCCTCGGCGGCGGTGGTCGACGGCGGAACGCGAGCGAGAGGAGCGGTGTCCATGGAGGCGCTGCGAATGATCAAGACGGCCCGGCACGCGCTGGCCTCGGCCAGACACGTGCCGGACGTGCTGGCCGAGGCGCGGCAGGCCGCGCTGCTCACCGAGGCGGTGGGTGCCAGGCTGGCGGAGCTGGACGACGACGAGCTGACCGGGCTCGGCCAGCAGCTCTCCGAGGCGGGAGCGCACGCGGCGGTTTGCCTGGACCGCTCGGTCGTGCGGGCCGCCGTGGTGAGCGGCGGGCGGGCCGGTCGGCTCACCGAACTCGGTGACCTGGGGCCGACCCTGGGCGCGCTGGACGGGCTGCTGCGGGACGTGGGGGAGACGCTGGTGGTGCTGGCCTGCGGGGCCGACACCGAGAGCCTCTACTGGACCTGCATCGACGGCGTCGACGCGGTGTCGGACTGCCAGGACCTGGCCGAGCGGCTGCGCAAGGCGGCGGGCCGGGGAGCGGGAGGGGAGAGCACGGTGCTCGGCGGGGCCGTGGAGGCGGAGCGGGCCGGGCGGGGGTCGCCCTTACTGGAGGTCCGGCTCGGCCCGCCGGGTGAGGAGGGGAAGGAGGCGCCGGACTACCGGGTGCCCGGTGCGGCCGGAGCCTCGGAGGTGTCGGTGCCGGTGGGGTAGCCGGCGGTGGCGCGGGGACCGGAGGACTGCAGCTCGGCGAGGTCCGCGGTCACCGAGGCGAGCAGTTCCTGCATCTGTTCGAGCAGGCTCCTTGGTGTGCTGCTCGGGAGCTGCGGCGTGGCAGACGGTTCGGACATGACGGGACCTCTTCGGATCGGTAGTGCGGTGTGAAACGGCCGACGGTGGCTCGGTCGTTGCGGCGGGGGTGGCTGATGCCCGGCCACCGTGGGCAGGCGCCCCAGTCGCAGCACTCAACGAACCGCTCCGGGGGCCGGTCACCGGCTGCCACCCGATGTGGTCCAACTCCGGTACGGGGTAAGCCTCCCGGGTGATTCGGGGTTGCTGTCGCGGGGCGGCCTGAGTTAGGCGGCGAGCGGGCGAGCGCGCAGGCGGGCGCGCGCGAACGGGCGGGCGGGTGGGCGAGTGGGGAAGGCGAGCGCGCGCGAGCGGGTGAGGCGGGCGGGCGAGGAGGCGCAAAGGGGCCGCCGCCCCGCGCGGTGGCGCGGGGCGGCGGCAGGAAGCCCAGGGCGCTCCCGGAGTGGGTAGCTGCTGGGCGCCGGAGTGCCCGGCGCCCAGCAGCTCCCGAGAGGTGTGGCGCGGCGCGGGAGGGGAGGGGAGAGGGGAGGGGAGGGACCAGGAAGTGCGCGAGGGGCAAATATTGGGCCCCGGCGCCGCGAATTCGCGGCGCCGGGGCCTGGAAAAGCTTCAGTGCTAGGCCGTTCCCAGCTTCAGGGGGCGGTCTGAGGCCGCCTACCTGGAGAGCTGCGCGAACCGCCCGTAGCGCCGGCTCATATCCAAGTCGTGCGATAGGACGCCGCGCCCCGTCGCCCCGCGCGGTGGCGCTGGGCGACGGCAAGGCCCAACCCGCCACTGCCGGGACTGGCAACCTGCTGCGTACCGAAGCGGACTTCGAGCGGTGAGCGGAAATCCTGCCGCTCCGCAACCTGCGGAACACGCCTGTTGGGCACGCGCCCTCACCGACCACCTCGTCGCTCTCGAAGTCCGGCACATGATGGCAAGCCAGCACACCTGACCTACCCCCTATCGCTGGGAAGCAGCCCGCGGCCGGCGAAGACTGCCGGTTGATCAGAGTTCGCCGGCGAGGATGCCTGCCTTGGCGGCTTCCCACTCGCGGGCGGTGAAGCACAAAGGCGCGCGGTCGGGATTCTTGGAGTCGCGGACGGCCCGGCCCCCACCAGGCAGGTCGGTGACCTCAAGGCACTCGCCCTCTCCTCCGCTGGCGGAGGACTTGCGCCAGACGGCGTCGGCGAGGTCGTAGGCGTAGAGGTCGGCCTTCGGTGCGTTCACTTGCGGGTTCCTTCTTCCATGCGTGCGATCAGTGCCAGCGAATCCTCCGGCGGAAGGGCGGTCGCCTGGATCCGCTCGAAGGCCGCAGCGTGGAGCTTCACGCCTTCGGCGTCCTCAACGTAGGACGATCCGAGCAGGTTCTCCAACTGCACGACGTCTGGCAGCGGTCCGGGGAAACCGATCAGGTTGAAGCCCCCGATGGTGCCCGGGTGCAGGGTGGCCTCCAGGGGCATGACCTGGATCGTCACGTTGGGGAGTTCGGCCGCGTCGAGCAGTCGCTGCAGTTGCTCGCGCATGATGGTCGGCCGTACCGCGAAGCGCTGGTGAAGGACCGCTTCGGGGATGATCGCCCACAGTTCCAGCGGTAGGCGGCCGGTGCGGCTGAGAACAGCCTGGCGGGCCTGCCGGACCTCGGCCAGGGCGGTGACCTCTTCGGGCGTACGGGTCATCGCGATCGCCGCGATGGTCTCGCGCGCGTAGGCCGCGCTCTGCAAGAGCCCGGGAATCAGCCCGGGCGAGTAGATGCGGATACTCTCCGCATCCGTCTCCAGAGAGATGTAGTCCGCGTAGGCCGGTGACAGCACGCCACCGTAGGTCTGCCACCATCCTCGCTTGCCGGCGTCCTTGGCGAGGCTGTCCAGAGCCGTGAACACCTCCGGGGCGCTGACGCCGTAGACCGTCAGCAGGCCGGCCAGTTCGGCAGGGCGGATCGACTGGGTGGCGTTCTCGATCTTCGAGAGCTTCGGCCCCTTCCAGCCCATGGCCTCGGCTGCACCGTCGAGTGTCAGCCCGGCCGTGTTGCGCAGGCCCCTCAAGGCTTTGCCGAGCTGGCGGCGCCGGACGGTGGGAACCAGCGGAGAGTTGGGCATGCGCAGAGTGTCGCACTACCCGCGCGGGCAACGCGAGCCTTCACGCCCCCACTCTCAACCAAGTTAGGTAGAAACCTTGCGCCCAAGTCGAGAAGGGTCCATCCTCTGAAGGACGAGCGCTAACTGATCGTCAAGCAATGTCAGCTGAGCGTTACTTGTTCTGATGCTGCGCGGACCCTAGCCCGCAGATAGGAGGGGCCATGGTCTCGGCAGTCGACGAGCTGCTGCAAAGCGAGCCCGGGTTCTACGTCCGGGACGGCGAGACGGGTGTGACCGTCCACCTGGTCGCCGGCCGGGGAAACCTGGCGAGGATGCGGCGGCTGGCGGTGTTCAGGCTGGGCATGGCCGGTATCGCCCTTGATCTGGCCCGGGATGCGGAGTTGCTCGTGAGCGAGCTGGTCGGGAATGCGGTTCGGGCTTGCGGGGACGGGGTGCCGCTGGTCGTCGAGGTCTCCACGGGCTCGGACGGGGTGCGGGTGAGGGTCCATGACCCGGAGCCGGGTGAACTGCCCAGACGGCGCGGCACCGAGGTCGGTGACGGGCAGGCCGAGGGCGGCCGCGGGCTGTTGCTCGCCTCGGCGCTTGCGCCGGGTTGGCAGGTTGCCTTGACGCCGGTCGGCAAGCAGATCAGGTGTCTGCTGCCCCATCGACCGCCGCAGAGCCTGTCTCGAACCGGGAGCAAGCCCGGCCGCCTGAACGCCAACTGCCATACATTCCAGCCGAGGTGAGAGCGTAAGCAGCGACCGGGGGCATCATTCGCGGCGGCATCCTCGGCACGGGGCAACCACGGCGATACGTTGTCCAATCGGGCGCTCGTCGGCCTCACCCCAGGTTCGTCCGCATGACGAAGCGAAGACTCGATCTGTTGGGAGTTCGTTTCAGCCGAACTCCGACGTCCGCCCCCGCGGCGGCGCGTATCCGCCCGCATGGCACAGAGCCCTGGCTAGCGTCCTGGGCGAGCGCCAGGACGAGCCGGGCTGCTGCAAGCACCAACGCCCAGAGAGACAGGAAATCGGATGACTGCCATCGACGACTCGTCGGTCCGCGATCCCGACGTGCTGCGCGCGGACATGGTCCGTGCGCTGCGTGACCAGGACGGGATCAGGAGCGAGCCGGTCGCCGCTGCCTTCGCCGCGGTGCCCCGTCACCTGTTCGCGCCGGACACACCGGTGGAGATCGTCTACGACCTGCACCGCACGGTGCCGGTCAAGAAGGACGAGAACGGCCTGGAGCTCAGTGTCATGTCCGCGGCCCACCTGCAGGCCGTGATGCTGGAGCAGGCCGGCGTCGAGCCCGGCATGAAGGTGCTGGAGATCGGCTCTGGCGGCGTCAACGCCGCCTACCTGCAGGAACTTGTCGGAAAGGCGGGCGAGGTCACCACCGTCGATATCGATCGCGACGTCATCGACCGGGCCCGGCGATGCCTCGACGACGCCGGGTACCCGCAGGTGCGCACGGTCCTGGCGGACGGCGAGAGCGGTGTGCCGGACGGCGCCCCTTACGACTTGATCATCGTCACGGCAGCCGCGTGGGACATCCCCCCATCGTGGACCAGCGGGCTGACGCCGACCGGTCGCCTCGTCGTGCCGCTGACGGTATGCGGCACGACCCGCTCGATCGCCTTCGACCACGACCCCGAGGGCAAGGGCCTGATCAGCCGTTCCTACAGCCTGGCCCGGTTCGTGCCCATGCAGGGCGGAGGGGCCGCCGAGGAGCGCAAGGTGATGCTGCGCGAGGGCGTTGCCCTGCAGAGCGACGACGCACGCGTGCCGCTCGACGCGCAGGCGCTGAACCGCGCGCTGGACATGCCTCGCCTGGAGCGCTGGTCCCAAGAGGCGTACGACCTGCCCGACGAACTGGAGCTCTACCTCACCCTCAACCTGTCGAGCCCGGCCCGCCTGCACGCCGCAGGCGACGTGGTGGAGCGCGGCCTGGTGGAGGCGTCCGCGTTGTTCGGGGTGCCCGCCCTGGTGAGTGAGGACAGCTTCGTCTACCGCACCCGCCGCGAGAACGCGGACACCGGCGGCTTCGAGAGCGGCGTGGTCGCCCACGGCCCCGGCGCCGAAGCGCTCGCCGACGAGTACGTCACGCTGCTTCGCCGCTGGGCCCGTGACCACCGCCGCCGGGGGGCCGCGACCTTCCGCTACCTGCCGGGCCCCGCGCCCACCCCGCTGCCCCAGAACGCCGTCCTGCGACGCCACGGCATCGTCACGGCGACCTGGCACTGAGACTCCCGGGCCCCGTCCGGGGGCTCCGGGCCGTGCACCATCAACCGATCTGTCCCAAGGAGGCATGCATGACCGTGCAGTTGGAAGGCCCCCTCGCGCCCCCGCAGCCCGCCGGCGAGCAGCACGACCTGACCGGCTTCGACCTGGACATCACCATCGTCGAGGGCGGGCCCGCCGCGGACCAGCTCATCCGCCTGACGAACGACGGCTGCAACTCCACCTGCGCCACCGCGTGCGTGAGCTGCCCGTAGCCGGTTAGAGCGCGTCCATCGCGGTGCCCGGCCGCGCCCAACCCATGGGCGCGGTCGGGCACCGCGCGGCAGAGGAGGGGGCTCATGTATCACCACATCGACGCGGCACTCGTTCGGGCAGCCGCCTGGCACATCGACCACCGGACGTCCTGGCCGGACCTCGTCAGCGAGCGAGCGGGCCCGGCATCGTGGCGGCCGTGGCTGCAACAGGTTTGGAATATCCCGGAGTTCGCAGTCGCTGTCACGGCTGCCAGTGCGGATCTCGCGCGCCGGGTGGAGCAGATCTGCACCGGTCGACCGGTCCCGGATGCCGACGTGCGGCGTGCGATTCTCGCGATTCTGCGTTACCTGCTGCGTGCCCGCACCCGCGCCACCCCGTTCGGTCTGTTCGCCGGCATCGCCCCCGCCCGCATCGACGCCACGGCCACACTGCGCGTGGGCACCGAGCACCGAGCCACCGCCAGAGCCGATTCGGCGTGCAGTACGGCCCTGATCGACCGGTTCGAGCAGCATCCGGCGCTGAGGACCCACCTGATGCTGACCGCTTCCACCCTCGCCGTGGAGCGCGACGATCACGTGGTGATCGAGCACCGCCCGAGTGGAACCGCCGAGGTGGGTCCGCAGCACGTGCGCGTGCGCCTGACCGCGCCGGTCCGCGAAGCACTCAAGAGCGCGCGAACGCCGATCAGGTGGGAGGACCTCGCCGCGAAACTGGCCGCCGTTTTCCCGAGCGCGCCGTCCGCCACGATCGACAAGCTCATCTCGGGTCTAGTCGAGCAGCGGGTCCTGGGCACCAGTCTTCGGCCTGCGATGACGGTCGCCGACTCCCTCGCTGCCCTCTACAGCCACCTGTCGCACCTCGCACCCGACGAGGCGGACGAGATACGTCAGACGCCCAGGAGCGTGGTCGACCTACGGGTGGACTGGGAGTTGACCATCCCCGAGGTGGTGGCCGTCGAGGCGGCTGCGGCGGCGCGGGCGCTTGCCCGCCTGGCTCCCCGAGCGGCCCTGACCGGCTGGGCCGAATGGCACGGCCGCTTCCTTGATCGGTACGGGCCGCAGGCGACCGTGCCCGTCCTGGACGCCATCGATGCGCTCGGGTATCCGCCCGGTTTCCTCGGCGCCACCAACGCGCCGACGCTCTCCCCGCTGCCCGAGCGCGACGGCCGACTCATCGAACTCGCCCATACCGCAGGAATGCAGCGCCGCCTGGAAGTCGAGCTCGACGACGCCATACTGGAAAAGCTCGCCACCACGCACCCCGACCACCCGGTGCAGCCGAGCACCGAACTGACGGTGCGCATCCACGCGACCAGCCTCCCCGCCGTCCAGAGCGGCGAGTTCACTCTGCACGTCGTCGGGGTCGCGCGCTCGGCCGGCGCCACCGCCGGTCGCTTCCTGGGCCTGCTGGACGACGCCGACCGCAACCGCATGACCAAGGCGTACGCCGATCTGCCCGCAGTACATCAGGGCGCGCTGCTCGCACAGATCAGCTCCCCACCGCTGTCCACCCGCGCCGAGAACGTCGCCCGCGCCCCGCAGGCAGCCGATCTGATCATCTCGCTCGGCGACTATCACCGCCCGGAGACCGATCTGGTGCCTGTGACGGACCTGGCGGTCACCGCCGATGCCGAACAACTGCACCTGGTCTCGCTCTCCCGCAACCGGCCGGTGCACACTCTGCTCCTCAACGCCGTGGACCTGCGCCACCACTCCCATCCACTGGCTCGCTTCCTGACGGAGGCGCCCGCCGCGCTGGCCATCCCCTGCACCGGGTTCGTGTGGGGCACCGCCGCCTCCCACCTGCCGTTCCTACCAGCCCTGCGGTACCGGCGCACGATCCTGTCCCCGGCTCGCTGGCTCCTCACCCGCGACAATCTCCCTGCCACGCAGGCGTCGTGGCCGCAGTGGGACGCGGCCCTGACTCGATGGCGCCGTGACGTACACCTGCCTGATCGGGTGTACCTGAGCGAAGCCGACCAGCGCATCGCCCTGGACCTCGCCGAGTCCTCGCACCAGGCCGTGCTGCGCGCGCACCTGGAGCGCAACGGCACGGTGCTGCTGCACCCCGCTCCCGAACCCGAAGACCTGGGCTGGACCGGCGGGCGGGCGCACGAAGTCGTCATCCCCCTGGCCGCCGACCAGAACAAAGCCCCGATCCGGACGCGCGGCCACGTCGTGAGCCGGGAGCACGGCCACCTACCCGGGTGCGACAACCGCATCCAGCTCCACTTGCACGGGCGCCGCGAGCGGCAGGAACCGATCCTGACGCGGTACCTGCCAGCCCTGCTGGACGAGCTGGGCTCTCCCCCGTGGTGGTTCGTCCGCTACCGCGACCCCGGCAACCATCTCCGCCTACGCCTGACCTGCGAGCCCGGGGCGCTCGGCACCGTCTACGAGTCGCTCGGCGAGTGGGCCCGGCACCTGCGCCGCCGGGGCCTGATCACCCACGCCAGCGTGGAGACCTACCTCCCGGAGACCGCACGGTTCGGCGGCCCCGCCGCGATCGGGGCAGCTGAGCGGTTCTTCGCCGCCGACTCCGTCGCCGTCGTGGCCCAACTCGCCGCTGTGGTCACGGTCGACGCGGGCGCGGTGACCGCCGCGAGCATGGTCGACATCGCCGCCGGCCTGATCGGTGACAGTGCCGCAGCGATGCGCTGGCTCATCGAACACACCCGCACCAGCCCCACGGCCCCGGACCGCGCCGTCTACCGCCAAGCCGTCGATCTGGTGAACGGCCGGAAGGCAGCCCTGGGCGAGCAGGTCGCCACGGCCTGGTCCGTGCGACGCGAAGCAGTGACTGCCTACCGGCGCGCGCTCCTGGCTGCGGACTCGCGCCCTGAGGATCTGCTGCCGGACCTGCTACACCTCCACCAGACCCGGATGCGCGGGCCGGACCTGGCCGAGGAACGAAGGCACTTGCACCTGGCCAGGGCTGCCGCTCTGAGCTGGACGGCACAAGCACGGAGGACACCGTGACGACGACAACTCCGGTCGTCTCCACCGCGTTGGCGGCAGCCGACCGGCTCGCCCGGGCGCTGGCCGATCCGAGCACCGTGTGGACGTTCGGACGGCCGGACGGCGGCCGGTCCTGGCCGCAGTCGCTGGCCGGAGGGGCCTCGGGCATCGCCCTGCTGCACATCGAGCGCGCCCGCACCGGTCACGGAGACTGGGACACCGCGCACGCCTGGCTCCTCGCCGCCATTGACGGTGACATCAGCGCGGCGGCCAACGCCAGCCTGTACTTCGGCGCGCCGGCACTCGCATTCATCACGTCCCTCGCGGCAAGCGCATCGAGCCGGTACCGGCGTGTCCTGGAACGCCTGGACGCGGCGACCGTGACGGTCACCCGCAATCGCCTGGCCGCAGCCCACCATCGCATCGACCGCGCCCAGCGGCCCCCCATGGAGGAGTTCGACCTGATCCAGGGCCTCTCCGGGTTGGGCGCCTACCACCTGAGCCGCAACCCCGACCGCGAGATCACCCGGGACGTGCTCGCCTACCTCGTCCGCCTGACCGAGCCGATGCCCGACCCGAGCGGGCTGCCACCCTGGTGGATGGACGTCGCACCGACTGGCGCGCCCCACACCGACTACCCTGGCGGCCACGGCAACTTCGGCACCGCCCACGGCATCAGCTCCACCCTGTCCGTGCTGTCCGAGGCAATGCTCCACGACCTGCCCGTGCCCGGCGTCGCCGACGCGGTCGAGCGGATCTGCTCCTGGACCGACCACTGGCGTCAGGACGGCGAGACGGGCCCCTGGTGGCCGGGCCAGCTCGCCGTCGAGCAGACGACGGACAGCCGCCTCGACCTGGCTCTTCGCCCCCGGCCGTCCTGGTGCTACGGCGTCAGCGGAACCGCCCGCGCACAGCAGCTGGCCGGGCTCGCACTCGGCGACCCGAAGCGTGTGAACGACGCCGAGAACGCGATCCTCGCGGCCCTGCGTGACCCACGCCAGCTGGCCAAGCTCTCAGAAATCGGCCTGTGCCACGGCACGGCCGGCCTGCTGCATTCTGCCTGGCGGATGGCCACCACCACCGGAAACCGAGCGATCAGCGCGGAACTTCCGCACCTCGCCGACCGCCTGGTCACCGCGCTCGACCGAGAACGCCACGATCCGGAACTCCTCGACGGAGTCGCCGGGGCGGCGCTCGCCCTGCACACCCTCGGCACGGGCAGCACGCCCGCACCTCACTGGGACACCTTCCTCGCCCTGGCATGAACCCGGAGGCACACGCATGCAGCAACTCCCTTGGCGCCAAGCCAACGTCACCTTCGGTGACTGGGAAGCCGCTGAAACCACCGCCCTGGACCATCTTGCCCCGCTCCTTGGCACCGCCGAGGACGACGGAGCCATCATCGCGTGGTTCGTCATCCGCAAGAGGCCCTGCTGGCGTGTGCGCTACCAGCCCGGCGTAGACGGGCACGACCGTGTCGCACACGGGCTCGACCAGATGACGGCCGCCGGGCACATCACGGACTGGACGCAGAGCATCTACGAGCCCGAGGTTCATGCCTTCGGCGGCACCGAAGCCATGGACAGCGCGCACCGGCTCTTCCACCACGACAGTCGCGGCCTCATCGACTTCCTGGCGAGCCAGGCCGGCTCCCATCGCCGCGAGACATCCCTCCTCCTGTGCAACCTCATGCTGCGTTCCGCCGGGCTGGACTGGTACGAGCAGGGCGACGTGTGGGCCCGAGTCGCCGTCCACCGAGCCCAGCCCGCCGGCACCGGAGCGGGCAGCCGCGACCAGCTGCAGGGCGCTGTACGCCGTCTGCTCTCGGTGGACCCGGACTACGCTCTGCGACCAGACGGCTCGCTTGCCGGCGCCGCCGGGTGGGCGCGCGCCTACATCGACGCCGGGCAGGAGCTGGCCGGGCTCCAGGCCGCCGGGCGGCTCCACCGCGGCCTGCGTGACGTCCTGGCCCACCACGTGATCTTCGCCTGGAACCGGATCGGCCTAGCCTACGCCACCCAGGCCGCGCTAACCGCCGCAGCGAAGACCGTCGTCTTCGGCCCGGACCCCACCGCCGAGCCCGAGAGGAGCGCCGCAGACCGTGTGGAAACTCCCTGACACCACTGCCCAGCGCTTCCCCCTCGTCGCCCGGCCTCGGCCGGCCTGCCTCCCCCTGCTCCAACGCGTACAGACCCTGACCCGACTCGCAAACGCCGCAGCCGAGCAGAGCGACCCGAGCACCGCCTCGACCGTCTTCAACCGAGCTGCTCTGGTCGCCTCCGACACTGGCGACGCCGCTACTGCCAGCGCCATGTGCCGCCGACACGCCACTGCGTACCTGCACGCCGCCCCGCTGCCCGCCAGCACCGCGATCCGCGCCCTCGAACCCCTCGTCAACCTCGCGCGCCTCCAACTCCGCGCAGGCCGAGCCGATCAAGGCCGCCAGTACCTCCTGGCGCTGTTCGATGCCGTCGCCGACGCCGCCCCCGCCGAGGTCGAGGGCATCGCCGTCCCCGCGGACCTCGTCGCAGACGCGGCCGACCGCCACACCGTCCGCGCCTGGCTGTGGACCGTCGTACTCGCGGACGGCACCCGCGCCCTGACCGCCGCCGGCCGCTGGACGGAGGCACTCACCCACGTCCAGACGCACCACGGCATCGGACAACGCATGCTCGACGGCCGACAGGTCGCCATCCTCGCCGCCCTCACCAGTGGGTACGGCCTCCAAGCCAGGACGCTCCTGGCCGAGGCCACCCCCGAAGAGCCGTGGGAGGAAGCCGTCTCAGGGTGCCTGGCCCTCCTGTGCCGCCGCGTGTCGGGCCAGCCCTGGCGCCGTGCCCTGCAGGACCTGGCGGCAAGCTACCTCGAACGCCCGGTCGAGGACGGGATGGCCGTCTTCGACACGAGACTAGGGCTCGTCCTCCTGGACATGGCCGCCTCGGACAACGACCCAGTCGCGCGCCAGCTCGTCACAGAGTTGCACCGCCGGACGATGAAGGCCACAGACGGCTACGCGGCTCGGGAAGCCCTTTCCCATCCGACGTTCACCGCTTTGGCCACCGACCATCAGGCGCAGGACTGCCGGGATCTCCTCCACGTCTGCTCCCTCGGAGCCGGGACGCTCCCCACCGACCTCGGCGACCACCTCACGGCCGCACTTCACACCAGCGATCGCGTCATTCGCCGCAGCGTCGGCCGGCCGATTTGTCGACCTTGAATGTGATCAAGCCGCTGGCGTCAACGCGCCTTGCGTGCCGCGTCGTTGTGGTACGTTTCGTGGTCAAACAGAAAATAGGCGACCCCGGCGATGCGCGAACATCCCGGGGTCTGGCACCAGGAGCGCAAACTCCCGATGCGAGTACATCGTACCGAACACGTACGTAACTTCACCGTGCTGCCCAACTGCATGCTGCAGTACCGGCAGCTGTCCTACACCGCCCGTGGCCTGCTCGCGGATCTCCTCTCCCGCCCTGACGGTTGGCGTGAGGACGGCCGTCACATGGCCGATACCAGCCCCCAGGGGCGAGGTGCGATCCGCAAGGCCCTGAAAGAGCTGACCGAGGCCGGCTTCTACCGGGTCGAGAAGATCCGGATGCCGGACGGCACGATCATCACTGAGACCCACGTCTACGACACCCCGCAGCTCACGGTGTTGCCGGGTGCCACCCGTCCGGTCTCCGGTGGAGCGACTGCCGGCAGTGCTGACGCCCTTCCAAAAGACCGGCATAAAGGAACCTCCCTCCCTGCGCAGCCGCCCGACGAGCCGCAGGCGAACACGGGAGGGCGGGGGGAAGGCCATGAGGACGAGGCTGACGAGCAGATCCGCGAAGCCGTTGCCACGCTCTTCCGGGTGATCCACCCCGAGCCGCGCCTGCGACTCGGCCAGGCCGAAGCCGAGGAACTCGGACCCCTCGTCGCGAAGTGGCTGCAGCGCGGCGCGACCCAAACCGACCTCGCCCACGCCCTGCTGCCGGGCCTGCCCACCCCTATGCACTCGGCGGTCGCGGTACTCCGCTACCGCCTGGAGCACAAGATGCCACTCGTCCAGCCCGCTGCACGGCCCGCAGTGGCCCGGTACACCGAGTGCGCCAAGTGCCACGATCCGGTGCCCCAGCCGGGCATCTGCCGCCCCTGCGCGGGCCTCGCGACCCGACCCCTCGGGGTGGGGATCGGAGCGGACGTAGCGACCGCGGGTGCCGCACGTGTCCGAGCCGTCCTGCGCGCCGTACGACCGGGGGCCTGCACAGGTCCGTGAGTGGGTGAGTGGGTGAGCGCTCAGGATGGCCTGCGGTGCCTGCTCGGCGCCGGGCAAGCCCGGCGCCGAGCAGCAAGGGAAGGGCGGGCGGAGGGGGAAGGGCAAAAGTTGGGCCTCGGTGCCGCGGGCCCGCGGCACCGAGGCCCCGGGGGAGCGGGGTGCGGCGGTGGCGCCCGCCC
>NZ_JBMVFA010000044.1:34483-63350 GCF_049543595.1 Kitasatospora sp. NPDC094028
GGGCGCTCTGGGGGGCGGGGGGGCGCGGGCGGCCGCGGGCCACGGGCGGGGCGCCCAAGCTTGGTCGGGGGGGGGGGGGGGGGCCGCGGGGTGGGGGGGCGGGGGGGCGGGGGGCCCGCGCCCCCGAGGCCCCGGGGAAGAGTGGTCCTGCGGTGGCGCCCGCCCCAGGGAGCGTGTGACCTCGGCGCTGCGAAGCGCGGTGAGGCCGAGGCGTCAGGGGTTCGCCGCCCCGCGCGGTGGCGCGGGGCGGCGAACAGGAAACCTGGGGGCAACCGCGGGGTGGGTGGCTGCTGGGCGCCGGCGTGCCCGGCGCCCAGCAGCCAGGGGATGTGCGGTGTGGCACGGGCGGGCGGGCGGGGGGAGGGGAGGGGAGGGGGGAGGGCCCAGAAAGTGTGCGAGGGGCAAATGTTGGCCCTCGGCGCCCGGCGGGCCTGCGGCGCCGAGGCTGGCGAGGAACAGTCCGGCCCGAACCGTGAACAGCCGCGACCGCGGGACGGCGAGGACCCGGCCTGTACGAGACGGCCCTGGTCCTCGACCAAGGTGCAGGGCGGGGGCAAACTTTGGCCCCTCCGCTCTGCGGGCTCGCGGAACCGCCGGGCGTGCCGTCAACCTCGCGCCGTGGTGTTGGGCCGACCGTGCGACTGTGTTCAACTTCCCGATCCCGCACGGTGGATGATCATGCCGGCGGCGTTGGTAGCGTCGGCGGACGGCCGCGGTGAGGCGTCGGCCGCGCGCGAGTGTCGACACATCTGAGAGAGGGTCACATGGCTCCCAAGACGATCCGCCGTGCCGTCATCCCGGCGGCGGGGTTGGGTTCCCGGCTGCTGCCCATGACCAAGGCGACCCCGAAGGAGATGCTGCCGGTCGGGGACAAGCCGGTGATCGAGCACACCGTCCGGGAGCTGGTGGATTCCGGCGTCACCGACATCACCATCGTCGTGTCCGGCGACAAGAGCCTGATCCAGGAGCACTTCCGCCCGAACCCGGTGCTGGTCGAGCAGCTGCGCCGCGACGGCAAGGCGGCGTTCGCGGACGCCGTCGAGGAGATCGGGGAGCTGGCCCGCAAGGGCCACATCAGCTACCTGTACCAGCAGGGCCCGTACGGCAACGGCACGCCGGTGCTGAACGCGGCCCGGCACTTCGGGGACGAGCCGTTCCTGGTGCTGTGGCCGGACGACGTGTTCGTCGCCGAGGTGCCCCGCGCGCAGCAGCTGGTCCGGGCGTACGAGCAGACGAACGCGCCGGTGCTGGCGCTGATGCCGATGGCGCCGGAGGACTCGTACCGCTACGGCGTGCCGGTGGTGAAGGAGGACCTCGGCGGCGGGTCGCTGCGGATCAGCGGCCTGGTGGAGAAGCCGAAGCCGGCCGACGCGCCGTCCGCCTACGCGGCCATCGGCGGTTACGTGGTCACCCCGGGCATCGTCGACGAGATCCGCGAACTCACCCGCCGCTGGCACGAGAAGCCCGAGGACGAGGTGTACCTGACCGACGCGATCAACGCGTACGCGGCCCGCCGCGCCGTGTACGGGCAGGTCATCGACGGCACCTGGTACGACACCGGCAATCCCGTCGCGTACCTGCGCGCCCAGTTCGCCACCGCCCTCGCCGACCCGGAGTACGGGCCGGAGCTGCGCCGCCTCGCCGCCGAACTCACGCCCGACGCAGGGTGATTCGCGACCCCGGCCGTCCCTCGGACGGGTGAAGCCGGGTGCCGCGCCGCCGCCCGGCAGGCCAGACTGGGGCGATGCGTGAGGACGAGGACGAGTCGCTGGCGGAGTGGGCGGCGCGGCGGGAGCAACGGCGGCGCCCGGTCGGGAAGTTGCGGGCGGTACGGCTGTCGGACGGGCAGCGCGTCGGCGCCCACGTGACGCCGGACGAGCCGCGGCTGATCATGCGCTGGGACGGCTACCAGTGGCTGCCCGACGCGGTGGTGGAGGACTACGCCGCCGCGCAGCGGGCGCTGAACGGCGTCGAGGCGGGCGGTGAAGTCCAACCGGGCCAGCCGGGCCGACCGGGCCAGCCGGGCCAGCCGGGCCGACCGGGCCAGCCGGGCCGACCGGGCCGACCGGGCAAGGCGCCGGGCCGCCACCGCAAGCCGTCCTGAGCGCCCCGGCCGCGAAGCAAGCGAACGGGCCCGGCCGCCGGGAGATCCGGCGACCGGGCCCGAAACCCGGTGTCCCGCAGGTCAGTTGTGCGCGTGCAGGTCGGCGTTCAGGCCGCCCCAGGAGCCGGAGCGGGCGATGACCTCGACCGAGCCGGTCTGCGAGTTGCGGCGGAACAGCAGGTTGTCCTGCCCGGACAGCTCGACGGCCTTGGCGACCGTGCCGGCCGGGGTGGTGACCCTGGTGCCGGCGGTGACGTACAGGCCGGCCTCGACGACGCAGTCGTTGCCGAGCGAGATGCCGATGCCCGCGTTGGCGCCGAGCAGGCAGCGCTGGCCGACCGAGACGACCTGCTTGCCGCCGCCGGACAGGGTGCCCATGATCGAGGCGCCGCCGCCGATGTCGCTGTGGTCGCCGACGACGACGCCCGCGCTGATCCGGCCCTCGACCATCGAGGTGCCGAGCGTGCCGGCGTTGAAGTTGACGAAGCCCTCGTGCATCACGGTGGTGCCGGCGGCCAGGTGCGCGCCGAGCCGGACGCGGTCGGCGTGCGCGATGCGCACCCCGGTCGGGGCGACGTAGTCGGTCATCCGCGGGAACTTGTCGATGCCGTAGACGGCCAGCTGGCCGCCCTGGGCGCGCACCGCGAGGCGGGCCTGCTCGACCTGGTCCACCGGGACGGGGCCGATGCTGGTCCACGCGACGTTGGCGAGCAGCCCGAAGATGCCGTCCAGGTTCTGCCCGTGCGGCTGGACCAGGCGGTGGCTGAGCAGGTGCAGCCGCAGGTAGACGTCGTGGGTGTCGAGGGGCTTCTCGTCGAGCGAGGAGATGGTGGTGCGCACGGCGACGACCTCGACGCCGCGGCGGGCGTCGGTGCGCAGCGCCTCGGCGGCGCCGGCGCCGAGCTCGGCCTCGGCCTGCTCGGCGGTCAGGCGGACGGTGCCGGCCGGGCCGGGCTCGGCGGTCAGGACGGGGGCCGGGTACCAGGTGTCGAGGACGGTGCCGTCGGCGGCGATGGTGGCCAGGCCGGCGGCCACGGCACCGTTCGGGCGGGGGGTGGTGGATTCAGCAGTCACACCGAGCACGTTAACCAATGCCGGGGCCCACTGCCGAACACGCCCGGTGTTCGGACGTGTGGCCCGCACGCCGCTGGACACGCCACCCGCGGGCGCCCCGGCGCCACGCCCCGGCGGGCCCGCCGGACGGGAAAACCCGGTGCTCAGCGGCCCTCCGGTCGGCGATACTCGCTCGGGTGTTCATGTCGATCTCCACCACCGGCAGCGCCGAGGGTCCGGCCACGGACCTCGGGTTCCTGCTGCACAAGCACCCCGGCAAGGTCCAGCGGTTCACCACGTCGCACGGCGAGGCCCACGTGTTCTACCCCGAGGCGGGGGAGGAGCTGTGCACGGCCGCGCTGCTGCTGGACGTCGACCCGATCGCGCTGGTCCGTAAGGGCCGGGGCAAAGGCCGCAGCGGGTCGCCGGACTTCGCGCTCTCCCAGTACGTCAACGACCGCCCGTACGCGGCCTCCTCGCTGCTCGCGGTGGCGCTGCGCACGGTGTTCCGCTCGGCGATGAAGGGCGACTGCCCGCAGCGGCCCGAGCTGCCCGGCCGGGCCCGCCCGTTGCGGATCGCGCTGCCCGCCGTGCCGGCGAACGGCGCGGGCGAGGGCGGCGGGCCGGCCATGGTGGCCCGGCTGTTCGAGCCGCTGGGCTGGCGGGTCGAGGCGGCGGCGGTCCCAATGGACGAGGCGTTCCCGGAGTGGGGCGAGTCCCGGTACGTGCGGATCGAGCTGTCCTCGGACGCGGCCCGGCTGGCGGACGCGCTCCAGCAGTTGTACGTGCTGCTGCCGGTGCTGGACGGCGCCAAGCACTACTGGGTCGCGCCGGACGAGGTGGACAAGCTGCTCGCCGCCGGCGAGGGCTGGCTGGCCGGCCACCCGGAGCGCGCCCTGATCACCCGCCGCTACCTGGCCCGGCGCTGGTCGCTGGCCCGGGCGGCGATGGAGCGCCTGGAGCTGGCCCGGCTGGCGGAGGCGGACGACCGCGAGGTCGAGGAGATCGACAACGCGGTCGACGACCGGCCCGACGAGGAGGCCCCGGAGACCCCGGACGCCCCGGAGACCCCGGAGACCCCGGAGACCCCGGAGACCCCGGAGACCCCGGAGACCCCGGAGACCCCGGACGCCCCCGAGGAGCAGCGGGCGCAGCGGGAGCCCAAGCCGCCGTCCCTGGCCGAGCAGCGCCGCACCGCGATCGTCGCCGCCCTGCACCGGGCCGGCGCCGCCCGGGTCGCCGATCTCGGCTGCGGCCAGGGCGAGTTGATCGGCGAGCTGCTGAAGGACGCCCGGTTCACCGAGGTCCTCGGCGTGGACGTCTCGGTCCGCGCGCTGCAGGCCGCGCGCCGCAAGCTGCGCCTGGAGCGGCTGCCGGAGCGCCAGGCGTCCCGGGTGCGGCTGGCGCAGGGCGCGCTGACGTACACCGACGCCCGGCTGAAGGGCTACGACGCGGCGGTGCTGTGCGAGGTGATCGAGCACCTGGACCTGCCGCGGCTGCCCGCGCTGGAGTACGCGGTGTTCGGCGCCGCCCGGCCGCGGGCGGTCGTCGTCACCACCCCGAACGCCGAGTACAACGTCCGCTGGGAGACGCTGCCGGCGGGCCACGTCCGGCACGCGGACCACCGCTTCGAGTGGTCCCGCGCCGAGTTCCGCGCCTGGGCCGGGAAGGTCGCGGCCGCGTACGGCTACGCGGTGGAGCTGTGCCCGGTCGGCCCGGAGGACGAGGAGGTCGGCGCGCCCACCCAGCTGGCCCTGTTCACGACCGCGGGCCCCACCGGGAGCGCGCCCCGGACCACGGCCGAGCGCACCACCGATCGCGCCACCGAGCGCACCACCGAGCGCATCACCGAGCGCACCACCCCCGCGAAGCCCGAAGCCCCCGAAGGAGGCGAGCCCCGATGACCGACGAAGCCACGCCGAAGCCCGACCGGGAGCCGGCGGCCCCCCGCCGCCTCCCCGTCACCGACGTCTCCCTGGTCGTGCTGATCGGCACCAGCGGCGCGGGCAAGTCCACCTTCGCCCGCCGCCACTTCCTGCCCACCCAGGTGGTCTCCTCGGACTTCTGCCGCGGCCTGGTCGCCGACGACGAGAACGACCAGTCGGCCTCCGCCGAGGCCTTCGACGTGCTGCACTACATCGTCGGCAAGCGCCTCGCGGCCGGCCGCCTGACCGTCGTGGACGCCACCAACGTCCAGCCGGAGGCCCGCCGGCAGCTGGTGGCGATCGCCCGCGAGCACGACGTGCTGCCGATCGCGATCGTCCTGGACGTCCCGCCGGGGGTGTGCGCCGAGCGCAACCGCTCCCGCCCGGACCGTCAGCTGCCCGCGCACGTGGTCCCGCGCCAGAACCGCGAGCTGCGCCGCTCGCTCCGCGGCCTGGAGCGCGAGGGCTTCCGCAAGGTGCACGTGCTGCGCGGCGAGGCCGAGGTGGCGGCGGCCGAGATCGAGCTGGAGAAGCGCTACAACGACCTGCGCCACCTCGCCGGCCCGTTCGACATCGTCGGCGACATCCACGGCTGCCGGTCCGAGCTGGAGACCCTGCTGACCCGCCTCGGCTACGCGCTGACCCGGGACGAGGAAGGCCGCCCGGTGGACGCCGCCCACCCGGGGGGCCGCACCGCCGTGTTCGTCGGCGACCTGGTCGACCGCGGCCCGGACACCCCGGGCGTGCTGCGCCTGGTGATGGGCATGGTGGCGGCCGGCCACGCGCTCTGCGTGCCCGGCAACCACGAGAACAAGCTGGGCCGGGCGCTGGACGGCAAGAAGGTCACCGTCTCGCACGGCCTGCGCGAGTCGCTGGACCAACTGGCCGGCGAGACGGAGGAGTTCAAGGCGGAGGTGCGCGCGTTCATGCGCGGCCTGGTCAGCCACTACGTGCTGGACGGCGGCGCCCTGGTGGTGTGCCACGCGGGCCTGCCGGAGCGCTACCACGGCCGCGCCTCCGGCCGGGTGCGCTCGCACGCGCTGTACGGGGAGACCACCGGCGAGACCGACGAGTACGGCCTGCCGGTGCGCTACCCGTGGGCGGAGGAGTACCGCGGCCGGGCGCTGGTGGTGTACGGCCACACCCCGGTGCCGACCGCGAGCTTCGTCAACAACACCATCTGCCTGGACACCGGCTGCGTCTTCGGCGGCAGCCTGACGGCGCTGCGCTACCCGGAGCGCGAGCTGGTGGGCGTCGAGGCCGAGCGGGAGTGGTACGCGCCGGTGCGCCCGCTGATCACGGACGCGCCGGGCGCCCGGGAGGGCCGTCCGCTTGACCTCGCCGACGTGGCGGGCCGCCGGATCGTCGAGACGGCCCTGCACGGCCGGGTCGCCGTCCGGGAGGAGAACGCGGCGGCGGCGCTGGAGGTGATGAGCCGCTTCGCGCTGGACCCGCGGCTGCTCGCCTACCTGCCGCCGACCATGGCGCCCACCCCGACGTCCCGCCGGGACGGCTACCTGGAGCACCCGGAGGAGGCGTTCGCGGCCTACCGCGCGGACGGCGTGCGGCAGGTGCTGTGCGAGGAGAAGCACATGGGCTCGCGCGCGGTGCTGCTGGTCTCCCGGGACGACGCGGCGCTGGAGCGGCGCTTCGGTGCGGCCGGCCCGGGCGCGATCTGGACCCGCACCGGCCGGGCCTTCCTGGCCGACGACGGGCTGACCGGGGCGGTCCTCGGCCGGGTCCGGGTGGCGGCCGAACGGGCGGGCCTGTTCGAGGAGTTGGGCACCGACTGGCTGCTGTTGGACGCCGAGCTGATGCCGTGGTCGCTGAAGGCCGTGGAGCTGCTGCGCCGCCAGTACGCGGCGGTCGGCGCGGCGGCCGGCGCCGCCCTGCCCGAGGTGCTGTCCGCGCTGGAGCGGGCCGCCGGGCGCGGGCTGGACCTGGCGGAGCTGACCGCGCGGCAGCGGCGGCGCTCGGCGGACGCGCGGGCCTTCACCGAGGCGTACCGGCGCTACTGCTGGCCGACCGAGGGCCTGTCGGGCATCCGGCTGGCGCCGTTCCAGCTGCTCGCCGCCGAGGGCGCGAACCTCGCGGTGCGCCCGCACGACGAGCACCTGGCGTGGATCGACCGCCTGGTCGACGCGGACCACGCCGACGACGCGGACCACGCCGACGACGCCGACGACGCGGACCACGCGGTCGGCGCGGCCGGCGCCGGGAAGCTGCTGCAGCGCACCGGCCGGCTGCCGGTCGACACCGAGGACGAGGCCTCGGTGGCCGCCGGAACCGCCTGGTGGGAGGAGCTGACCGGCGCGGGCGGCGAGGGCATGGTGGTCAAGCCGCTGGCCTCGCTGGTGCGGACGGTCCGCGGCGAGGGCCGCCCGGGCGGCCTGGTGCAGCCGGGCGTGAAGGTGCGCGGCCGGGAGTACCTGCGGATCATCTACGGCCCCGACTACACCGAGCACCTGGACCGGCTGCGCGAGCGCGCGCTCGGCCACAAGCGCTCGCTGGCGCTGCGCGAGTACGCGCTGGGCTTGGAGGCGCTGGACCGGCTGGCGGCGGGGGAGCCGCTGTGGCGGGTGCACGAGCCGGTGTTCGCGGTGCTGGCGCTGGAGTCGGAGCCGGTCGACCCGCGCCTGTAGCGGCGGCCGGGCGAGGGAGCGGCGGCCGGGCGAGGGGGAGTCCCGCCGGGGCTCCCCCTCCCCGCCCTCCATTCTGCATACAAATTCGAGCACTCGTATATACTTGCTGCTTTCCGGTCCGGACCGCCGGATCCCGTCCAGCGCCCCCGTCCCACCCTTCCACGTCACCCCAGGAGCCCGGTATGGCCTTCAACCTCCGGAACAGGCACTTCCTCAAGGAGCTCGACTTCACGCCCCAGGAGTTCCGCTTCCTGGTCGACCTCGCCGCCTCCCTCAAGGCGGCCAAGCGCGCGGGCACCGAGCAGCCCCGGCTGCGCGGCAAGAACATCGCGCTGATCTTCGAGAAGACCTCCACCCGCACCCGCTGCGCGTTCGAGGTCGCCGCCCACGACCAGGGCGCCTCCACCACCTACCTGGACCCGGCCGGCTCGCAGATGGGCCACAAGGAGTCCGTCAAGGACACCGCCCGGGTGCTGGGCCGGATGTTCGACGGCATCGAGTACCGCGGCCACGGCCAGGCGATCGTCGAGGAGCTGGCCGAGTACGCCGGCGTCCCGGTCTGGAACGGTCTGACCGACGAGTGGCACCCCACCCAGATGCTGGCCGACGTGCTCACCGTCACCGAGCACACCGCCAAGCCGCTCACCGAGGTCGCCCTCGCCTACCTCGGCGACGCCCGCTCCAACATGGGCAACTCGCTGCTGGTCACCGGCGCCCTGCTCGGCATGGACATCCGGATCGTCGCCCCGCGCGCCCTCTGGCCGGCCGAGGACGTGCAGAAGGCGGCGCGGGCCCTGGCCGAGCGCAGCGGTGCCCGGATCACCCTGACCGAGGACGTGGCCGCGGGCGTGGCCGGCGCCGACTTCCTCTACACCGACGTCTGGGTGTCGATGGGCGAGCCCAAGGAGGTCTGGGCCGAGCGGATCGAGCTGCTGAAGCCGTACCAGGTGTCCATGGACACCGTCCGGGCCACCGGCAACCCGGACGTGAAGTTCCTGCACTGCCTGCCGGCCTTCCACGACCTGGGCACCGCGCTCGGGCGGCAGATGCACGAGACGACCGGCATGACCGAGCTGGAGTGCACCGACGAGCTGTTCGAGTCGGCGCACTCCGTCGTCTTCGACCAGGCCGAGAACCGCCTGCACACCATCAAGGCGGTGCTGGTCGCCACGCTGGGCTCGTAGCCGCTCAGCGCTCCAGCTTGACGCAGCCCACCCGGTCGCCCGCCGCGTGCGGTCCGGCCGGGGTGCCCGCGTGCAGCACCAGCGAGCGCGCCCCGCCCGGCCGCGGCTGCCAGGCCACCGCGGCCGAGGCGGTGCCGTCGCCGTGCGCGTCGGTGCGCAGCACCATCCGCAGCTCGTTGCGGGCGTTGGCGTACGCCGGGTCGGTGGAGGGCTGCACCGGGTCGACGGCGTCCTGGTAGTGCGGCCCGGAGGCGGCCGGGTCGGCCCCGCAGGTGCCGGTGTGCAGGTGCACCGGGAACTCGTGGCCGGGGGCCAGCCCGGTCGCCGTCAGGGTGAGCACCGTGCGCCCGGGCGTCGAGCGGTCGGTGACCACCCGGGCGTGCGAGCCGTACGGGACCAGGTCCTGGGCGTAGCTGATCGCGGCCGGCGGGACGAAGGCGGTGGCCGGGTCGAAGTCGGCCTCGACGACGGAGACCGGTGAGGCGGCCGGGGCGAGCAGGGCCAGCGGCAGCAGGGCGGCGGCGAGCGGAGCGGTCATCGGGCGGGCCTTCCGGGGGCGGGGCGACGGAGTCGCCCTGCTAACGGTGTCGGCCCGCGGGAGGACACCCGGTCAGTGCGCGTCGCGCGGGCTCCGGGCTGCGCCCTGGATGCCGCGGATCTCGCAGCGCGGCCCGCTGGCCCGCATCAGCCGCAGGTCGGCGGTGACCAGCGGCACCCCGTACTGCTCGGCGACCGCGACGTAGGCGGCGTCGTCCGGGGTGAGGTTGTCCTTGAGTTCCCAGATCCGGCCGAGCAGTGGCGCCACCTCGACCTTGCGGATCGCCACCGCGGCCAGTTCGCCGGTGAGTTCGGCGACCCGCCCGGCGGTCAGCTCCTTGGCCAGGTAGAGGCCGCGCAGCGACTGCATCACCTCGACGGTGATGTGCTCGGGTGCCAGCCACTCGCCGCCGGCGGCGAGTTCGGCCCGGGCGGTGGCCCCGCGCGGGCCCTCGTCGGCCAGTGCCAGTACCAGCGCGGACGCGTCCACCACGATCATCCCCGACCCCCTCTTCCCGTCACCACACCGGCCACGGTACCGGGCGGGGCCTCACCCGGTGGCGCCGGGCTTCGGGGTCGCGGGCGGGTGCGGCCCGGTCTGTCCCGGGGTGTCGTCGCGGAACGGGCGGATCGTCCGCTCGGCCTCCTTCGCCTGCTCGGGGGTGATCCACAGCCGCAGGTCGGTGGACTCCGCCGCGGCCTTCAGCTGGTCGAGGCTGAGTGGCAGGCCCTCCCGGACGACCTGGACCTTGGCGTGGTCGGCGACCTCCGCCGTGTTGGCGGCGCCGACCGTCACCCGGGCCTGGTCGGGGCGCAGCAGGCTGGCCTCGCGCAGGAGGATGTCGCCCGTCGCGTGTTCGGTGAGCAGCAGGCGGCCGCCGTCCGGGAGCGCGGTGTCGGAGCAGTAGCGGAACTGGCCGCCCCTGTTGATGACGGCGCAGCTCATCATGTCGTCGAGGTTGGGGTGGGAGTCGGTCCGGAGGTGGGTGCCGAAGC
Organism: Kitasatospora sp. NPDC094028; assembly: GCF_049543595.1. Taxonomy (NCBI): domain Bacteria; kingdom Bacillati; phylum Actinomycetota; class Actinomycetes; order Kitasatosporales; family Streptomycetaceae; genus Kitasatospora; species Kitasatospora sp. NPDC094028. The sequence continues at coordinate 44,925 of NZ_JBMVFA010000044.1, forward strand.
CCTCCTCGATCATGATCCGGACGTCGGCCGGGCCGCTGCCGTCGTCGTAGAGCATGTGGGCCATGGTCAGCGCGCTCCCGGGGTCCGCGGCGTTCGCCTTGATCAGCGCGGAGTGGCCGGAGTAGTCGGAGGTGCGCCCGTCGGTGGGCAGCGCCTTCGTGAGGACGGACAGTGCGGCGCGCCCGGTCAGGGCGACCTTGCCGGTGTGCGGGCCGGTGCCGGGTAGTGGCGGTTCGGTGGTGTCCTCCGTCTGCTGGAGCGGTTGCGGGAACCGCGGGCTCGGGGCGGGGGAGGAGGCGGTGCTGGGGGCGGCGGTGGCGGAGGAGGCGGCCACCGCCGTGGTGCCGTCCGTGCCGTCCGTCCGCAGGGCGACGGTGCCGCCGACCGCGAGCGCGGCCACGGCCGTGACGGCGCCGGCGACGGTCAGTCGGCGCCGGCGGCGGATCGAGCGGCCCTGCCGGGCGCTGGCGGCGACCAGCGTGCCGAGGTCGGGGCCGAGGCCGTCCATGGTCCGCTCGAAGGCGGCGGACAGCTTCCGGGCGTCCGCGTCGGGCTCGTTCATGGGGCGGGATTCCTTTCCGGCGTACGTGGACGGGTCTAGGGGCGGGCGAGCTGCTCGGCGGCGTCCGGGCCGAGGACGGCGCGCAGCCGGCCGAGGGCGCGCAGCGACTGGGTGCGGACCGCGCCCTGGTTGAGGCCGAGTTCGGCGGCGGTCTCGGCGACGCTGCGGTCCTCCCAGTAGCGCAGGACGAGCACGGCGCGGTCGCGGGGCGTGAGTTCGGCGAGTGCGGTGAGCAGGGTGATCCGCAGGGTCGGGTCGTCGCCGGGGGCGACGCCTTCGGGGAGTTCGCCGAGGGAGGGCCGTTCGCCGGTGCGGCGCAGCCGGCGGTGGGAGAGGTAGCTGCGGACGAGGGTGCTGCGGGCGTAGGCGTCCTGGTTCTCGGCGCGGCGGGCCCTGGGCCAGGCGGCGAAGAGCTTGGCGAGGGTGACCTGGGTGAGGTCCTCGGCCAGGTGCCAGTCGCCGCAGAGCAGTAGTGCGGTGCGGAAGAGGCGCTGCCCGCGGCTGTGTGCGAAGGCCTCGAACTCCGCGGCCTCCTCGGCCCGTCGTGTCTTCCCGATCACGCTGTCCCCTCGTGCCCCGTGTGCGGGCGTCGTCCGCCCCTGTGTCCGACTGGACGCCCGAGCCCGGGGGTGGCGTTACGGGTTGTTCGTGCGGGGGTCGGCCGGGTGCGGTGGGGGCGAAAGGAGGTGAAGGTAGACCGGGGGCATGCCTGCGGTGGTGTGGACGGCGGCATGCACTATGGTTTATCTCGACATCGAGATAACTGCCCCTTACGATATATCTCGACATCAAGATACTTGCCGAGAGGCGCTCGCCGGTGACGCGGCAAGGCAGGCCTAAGTAAGGCTGACCTTACCACCGCGTGCGCGCCGGATACCGCACGAAGCACCCAGAAGGAGTCAGTCGTGTCCGCGAACAGCTTCGACGCCCGCAGCTCGCTGCAGGTGGGCGACGAGTCGTACGAGATCTTCAAGCTCTCCGCCGTCGAGGGTTCCGAGCGGCTGCCCTACAGCCTCAAGGTGCTGCTGGAGAACCTGCTCCGCACGGAGGACGGCGCGAACATCACCGCCGACCACATCCGCGCCCTCGGCAACTGGGACGAGAACGCCCAGCCCAGCCAGGAGATCCAGTTCACGCCGGCCCGCGTGATCATGCAGGACTTCACCGGCGTGCCGTGCGTGGTCGACCTCGCCACCATGCGCGAGGCCGTCAAGGAGCTGGGCGGCGACCCGGCCAAGATCAACCCGCTCGCCCCGGCCGAGCTGGTCATCGACCACTCGGTCATCGCCGACAAGTTCGGCACCAAGGACGCGTTCACCCAGAACGTCGAGATCGAGTACGGCCGCAACAAGGAGCGCTACCAGTTCCTGCGCTGGGGCCAGACCGCCTTCGACGAGTTCAAGGTCGTCCCGCCGGGCACCGGCATCGTGCACCAGGTGAACATCGAGCACCTGGCCCGCACGGTCATGGTCCGTAACGGCCAGGCCTACCCCGACACCTGCGTCGGCACCGACTCGCACACCACCATGGTCAACGGCCTGGGCGTGCTGGGCTGGGGCGTCGGCGGCATCGAGGCCGAGGCCGCCATGCTCGGCCAGCCGGTCTCCATGCTGATCCCGCGCGTGGTCGGCTTCAAGCTGACCGGCGAGCTGCCGGCCGGCACCACCGCCACCGACCTGGTGCTCACCATCACCGAGATGCTGCGCAAGCACGGTGTGGTCGGCAAGTTCGTCGAGTTCTACGGCGACGGCATCGGCGCCATCCCGCTGGCCAACCGCGCCACCATCGGCAACATGTCGCCGGAGTTCGGCTCGACCTGCGCGATCTTCCCGATCGACGGCGAGACCATCAACTACCTGCGCCTGACCGGCCGCGACGAGCAGCAGCTCGCGCTGGTCGAGGCGTACGCCAAGGAGCAGGGCCTCTGGCACAACCCGGCGCACGAGCCGGCCTACTCCGAGTACCTGGAGCTGGACGTCTCCACCGTCGTCCCGTCGATCTCCGGCCCGAAGCGCCCGCAGGACCGCGTGATCCTGGCCGAGGCCGCGAGCAGGTTCGCCGAGGCGCTGCCGGCCTACTCCGCCGAGGCCTCGAAGCCGACCGCCGTCACCGCCCCCGACGGCTCGACCTACGAGATCGACAACGGCGCGGTCGTGATCGCCTCGATCACCTCCTGCACCAACACCTCCAACCCCTCCGTCATGCTGGGCGCCGCCCTGCTGGCGAAGAAGGCCGTGGAGAAGGGCCTGCACGTCAAGCCCTGGGTCAAGACCACCCTGGCGCCCGGTTCCAAGGTCGTCATGGACTACTACGAGAAGGCCGGCCTGCTCCCGTACATGGAGAAGCTGGGCTTCAACCTGGTCGGCTACGGCTGCGTCACCTGCATCGGCAACTCGGGCCCGCTGCCCGAGGAGGTCTCGGCCGCCGTCAACGAGGCCGACCTGGCCGTCGTCTCGGTGCTCTCCGGCAACCGCAACTTCGAGGGCCGGATCAACCCCGACGTCAAGATGAACTACCTGGCCTCCCCGCCGCTGGTGGTCGCCTACGCCCTCGCCGGCAACATGAACGTCGACATCACCAAGGACGCCCTGGGCCAGGACGCGGACGGCAACGACGTCTTCCTCGCCGACATCTGGCCGTCCGAGCAGGAGGTCGCCGACGCGGTCGCCGGCTCCATCGACGAGGCGATGTTCGACAAGGGCTACCAGGACGTCTTCGCCGGCGACTACCGCTGGCAGTCGCTCCCGGTCCCGACCGGCAACACCTTCGAGTGGGACGCCGAGTCCACCTACGTCCGCAAGCCCCCGTACTTCGAGGGCATGGCCAAGACCCCGAGCCCGGTGAGCGACATCGCCGGCGCCCGCGTCCTGGCCAAGCTGGGCGACTCGGTCACCACCGACCACATCTCCCCGGCCGGCAACATCAAGCCGGGCACCCCGGCGGCGCAGTACCTGACCGCCAACGGTGTCGAGAAGCGCGACTTCAACTCCTACGGTTCCCGTCGTGGCAACCACGAGGTGATGATCCGCGGCACCTTCGCCAACATCCGCCTGCGCAACCAGATCGCGCCGGGCACCGAGGGCGGCTACACCCGCGACTTCACCCAGGCCGACGCGCCGGTGTCGTTCATCTACGACGCCTCGCAGAACTACCAGGCCGCCGGCATCCCGCTGGTCGTCCTGGCCGGCAAGGAGTACGGCTCCGGCTCGTCCCGCGACTGGGCCGCCAAGGGCACCGCGCTGCTGGGCGTCAAGGCCGTCATCGCCGAGTCGTACGAGCGCATCCACCGCTCGAACCTGATCGGCATGGGCGTCCTGCCGCTGCAGTTCCCGGAGGGCGAGAACGCCGAGTCCCTCGGCCTCACCGGCGAGGAGACCTTCTCCTTCACCGGCGTGACCGAGCTCAACGAGGGCCGCACCCCGAAGACCGTCAAGGTCAAGGCCGGGGACAAGGAGTTCGACGCGGTCGTCCGCATCGACACCCCCGGTGAGGCGGACTACTACCGCAACGGCGGCATCCTGCAGTACGTGCTGCGCTCGCTCATCGGCTGAGCTCGCTAGCCCCTGAAGGGGGCCGGACCCGCACCGCGCGGGTCCGGCCCCCTTTTTCGCCCCCGCCACCGCGAACGCCGCGGACGGCCGGCCCGGGCACGGCCCGAGGCCGAAGGGCCCCGGGACGGCCGAAGGGGCCCGCCGCGACGAGTGCGGCGGGCCCCTTCGGCGGTCGGATCAGGCCCCGTCGCAGGCCTGCGCCCGCAGCGCCCGGGCCAGGTCGTCGCGGCGCTCCAGCACCAGGCGGCGCAGCGCCGGGGCGGCCAGCGGGTGCCCGTCCAGCCAGGCGTCGGCCTCGGCCAGGGTCTGCCGGTCGGTCTGGGCGGCGGGGAAGAAGCCGCCGACGAAGCGCATCGCGATCTCGATGGTCCGCTCGGACCAGATCTTCTCCAGCAGCTTGAAGTACGGTGCCGCGTAGAGGGCGGTGAGCTCGCGGTGGGAGGGCAGCGCGAAGCCCGCGATGTTGGCCTCGACCAGGGCGTTCGGCAGCTCGTCCGAGTCGACGACGGCCGACCAGGCGGCGGCCTTGGCCTCCGGGGTGGGCCGGGCGGCCAGGGCCAGGGTGTACTGGCGCTTGCCGCCGGCGGTGTTGTCGGCGGCGAGTTCGCCGGCCAGCTCCTCGTCGGTGGCCTGGCCGGCCGCGGCCAGGGCCAGCCACAGGGCCCAGCGCAGCTCCTGGTCGACGTCGAGGCCGTCGATCCGGGCGCTGCCGGTCAGCAGGCCGCGGACCAGGCCGAGGTGCTCGGCGCCGCCGGCGGTCTGGGCGAGGAAGCGGGCCCAGGCGAGCTGGTGGTCGCTGCCGGGGACGGCGGCGCGCAGCTCGCGCAGCGCGCCGTCGGCGAGCAGCCGGGCGCCCTCGGCGCGCCAGGCCGGGTCGGCGTACAGGTCGACGGCGGTCTTGGCCTGGGCGTGCAGCGACTGCAGGACGCCGATGTTGCCCTCCTGGCCGGCGAAGCGCAGCACCAGGTCGACGTAGTCGCGGGCCGGCATCAGGGCGTCCCGGGTGAGGTTCCAGACGGCGGACCAGGCGAGCGCGCGGGCCAGTTCGTCGTCGATGTCGCCGAGGCCGGTGCGCAGCGCCTCCAGGGACTCCTCGTCGAAGCGGATCTTGCAGTAGGTGAGGTCCTCGTCGTTGAGCAGGACGAGGGCGGGGCGGCGGCGGCCGGCGGCCTCGGCGACGACGGTGCGGGCGCCGGCGATGTCCGCCTCGATCCGCTCGGTGCGCACCAGGGCGCCGTCCGCGTTCCGGTCGTAGAGGCCGATCGCGATCCGGTGCGGGCGGAGGACGCCGCGCGACGCAGTCGCAGTATCGTTCGGAGTGTCCTGGAGGACGGCGAGCTCGGTGATCCGGCCCTCGGCGTCGGCGGTGACCTGCGGGGTGAGCGCGTTCACGCCGGCGGTCTGCAGCCAGGCGGCGGCCCAGGTCCTGAGGTCGCGGCCGCTGGTCTCGGCCAGCACGTCCAGCAGGTCGGTGAGTTCGGTGTTGCCGAAGGCGTGGCGCTTGAAGTAGCGGCGGGCGCCCTCGAAGAAGGCGTCCGAACCGGCGTACGCGACCAGCTGCTTGAGGACGGCGGCGCCCTTGGCGTAGGTGATGCCGTCGAAGTTGAGCTTGGCGTCCTCCAGGTCGCGGATGTCGGCGGTGATCGGGTGGGTGGTGGGGAACTGGTCCTGCCGGTAGGCCCAGGCCTTGCGCTGGTTGGCGAAGGTGACCCAGGCGGAGGAGTAGCGGGTGCGGGCGCCGATCAGGGCGTAGGAGCCCATGAAGTCGGCGAAGGACTCCTTCAGCCACAGGTCGTCCCACCAGCGCGGGGTGACGAGGTCGCCGAACCACATGTGCGCCATCTCGTGCAGGATGACGTTGGCGCGGTTCTCGTAGGCGGCGTCGGTGACCTTGGAGCGGAAGACGAAGTCCTCCTTGAAGGTGACGCAGCCGGGGTTCTCCATGGCGCCGATGTTGTACTCGGGGACGAACGCCTGGTCGTACTTGCCGAAGGGGTACGGGTAGTCGAACTCCTCGTGGAAGAAGTCGAGTCCGAGCTTGGTGACGCCGAGGATCTCGTCCGCGTCGAAGTGCGGGGCGAGGGACTTGCGGCACATCGCGGAGAGCGGGATGTCCAGGGTGGTGCCGTCGGCGAGTTCGCGGCGGTAGTGGTCGCGGGCGATGTGGTACGGGCCGGCGACGACGGCGGTGAGGTAGGTGGAGATCGGCTTGGTGGGCGCGAACTCCCAGGTGCGGGCGGCGCCTTCGCCGGTGACCCGCCCTCCCTGCCCGCCATCGGGCAGGAGGGGCCCGGTCGCGCTCACGCGCTCGTGCACGGCGTTGGACCACACGTCCCAGGCGGCGGGGGCGGTCACGGTGAACGTGAACGGGGCCTTCAGGTCGGGCTGTTCGAAGGTGGCGAAGACCCGGCGGGCGTCGGCCGGCTCGTAGTGGGTGTAGAGGTAGGTCTCGCCGTCGACGGGGTCGACGAAGCGGTGCAGGCCCTCGCCGGTGCGGCTGTACGCGCAGTCGGCCTCGACGGTGAGGACGTTCTCGGCGGCCAGTCCGTCCACGTGCACCCGGGCGCCGTCGTAGGCGGTGGCCGGGTCGAGGGCGCGGCCGTTGAGGATGACCGAGCGGACTGCGGGGGCGAGCAGGTCGAGGAAGGTGGTGGCGCCGGGGCGGTCGCAGCGGAAGGCGACGGTGGTGGTGGAGCGGAAGGTGGCGGCCGCCGGGTCGGGGGCGGAGGTCACGTCCAGCCGCACCTGGTAGCTGTCCACGGCCAGGATGCTGGCCCGCTGCTGGGCTTCGTCGCGGCTCAGGTTCTTGCCCGGCACGGCGGTACTCCTTTGTCCGGCTCGCACGGTGGTGCGTGGGTGGGGTGAGGTCCGGTGCGCGGTGTGCACCGCGCACCCGGGGGCATCCTTTCACGGCGTTCGCGCCGGTACCATTGCACACATCGCCGTGGGCGGGCCGGAATCAGCGGCGGCGGGCGGGTGTTGGGTCGGTGGGGGCGCAGTGCCCGTGCCCTGCCTCGGACCACCTCACGAAGGACGACTCGCAGTGACGACTGCCGTTGAGCGCAAGACCGCCGACTTCTGGTTCGACCCGGCCTGCCCGTGGGCGTGGATGACGTCCCGGTGGCTGATCGAGGTGCAGCAGCTGCGCCCGGTCGACGTGCGCTGGCACGTGATGAGCCTGTCGGTGCTGAACGAGCACCGCGACCTGCCGGCGAACTACCGCGAGCTGCTGGACAACGCCTGGGGCGCGGTGCGGGTGTGCATCGCGGCCGAGCAGAAGTTCGGCAGCGAGGTGCTGGGCCGGCTCTACACCGAGCTGGGCCTGCGCTTCCACAACCAGGGCCTGCCGCAGGACCGCGAGACGATCACGGCCGCCCTGGTGGCCGCCGGCCTGCCCGCCGAGCTGGCGGACGCGGCCCGCGGCAAGGACCACGACGACGCGCTGCGCGCCTCGCACCAGGAGGGCATCGGCCTGGTCGGCGAGGAGGTCGGCACCCCGGTGATCGCGGTGGAGGGCGCGGACGGCGACCGGGTCGCGTTCTTCGGCCCGGTGGTCACCCCGGCCCCGAAGGGCGAGGCCGCGGCCCGGCTGTGGGACGGCACCCTGCTGGTGGCCTCCACCCCGGGCTTCTACGAGATCAAGCGCACCCGGACGGCGGGCCCGTCCTTCGAGTAGGGCCCGGTGGACGTGCGAGGGCCCCCGGAAGCTCGGCTTCCGGGGGCCCTCGGGCTGTTCGGGAGGGTCAGCGGGCGGCGGCCGCGTCGCGGCGCTGCTTGGCCAGCCCGGCCGTGACCAGCAGCGCGACCAGCACGCCGGCCGCGTACAGCTGCTGGCGGTCGCCCTCGGTGGTGGTCATCAGGCCGAGGATGCCGACCACGGCGGCCATCGCGACCCAGGTCAGGTACGGGTAGCCCCACATCTTCACGGTGAGCAGCTCGGGCGCCTCGCGCTCCAGCCGGCGGCGCATCCGCAGCTGGACGACGCAGATGAACAGCCAGACCACCAGGATGGCCACGCCGGTGGTGTTCATCAGCCAGGTGAACACGGTGTCCGGCCAGACCTTGGAGGCGAGCACGGCGGCGAAGCCGAACAGGCAGGAGGCCAGCACGGCCCGGCGCGGCACCCCGCCGCCGACCTTGGCCAGCGCCTTGGGGCCCTGGCCGCGGCCGACCAGCGAGTACGCCATCCGGGAGGCGCCGTAGATGTTGGCGTTCATCGCGGACAGCAGCGCGATCAGCACCACGGCCTGCATGATCGCCCCGGCGCCGGGCACCCCGAGGTGGTGCAGCACGGTGACGTACGGGCCGTCCGTGACGACCGCCGGGTCCTTCCAGGAGACCAGGGTGACGACCAGCGCCATCGAGCCGATGTAGAAGATCGCGATCCGCCAGACCGCCGTGCGCACCGCGTTGGCGACGTTGCGCTTGGGGTCGTCGGACTCGGCGGCGGCGATGGTCACGGTCTCCAGGCCGCCGTAGGCGAAGACGGAGGCGAGCAGGCCGACGATCAGTCCGCTGCTGCCGGTGGGCAGGAAGCCGCCCTGGCCGGTGAGGTTGGTGGTGCCGGGGGCGCCGGGGCCGATCACGCCGGCGACGCCGAGCCCGCCGATGACGAGGAAGGCGACGATCGCGGTGACCTTGATCGCGGCGAACCAGAACTCGAACTCGCCGAAGTTCTTCACCGCGGTGAGGTTGCTGGCGCAGAAGAAGGCCATGAACAGGGCGACCCACACCCAGGAGGAGACCCCGGGTATCCAGCCGTTGACGATCTTCCCGGCGGCGGTGGCCTCGGCGGCGACGCCGCAGCAGAGCATCACCCAGTACATCCAGCCGGCGGTGATCCCGGCCCAGGGGCCGAGCTCCTTCTCGGCGTGCACCGAGAACGAGCCGGAGGCGGGCCGGGCGGCGGACATCTCGCCGAGCATCCGCATGATCAGCATGACCAGCAGGCCGGAGAGGACGAAGGCCAGGATGATCGCGGGGCCGGCGGCCGCGATGCCCGCGCCGGAGCCGACGAACAGGCCGGCGCCGATCACCCCGCCCAGCGCGATCATCGACAGGTGTCTCGGCTTGAGACCGTGGCCGAGCTGCTGGCCGGTGGCCGGCCCGGCGTCGGTGGTCCCGGGCGCCGTGGGCGCGGTGGTGGGGGCCATGGGCGTGGAACTTCCAGACTGTGCGGAATGCGGCATGAGTTGTCCAATATCCGGGGACGCCCCTGTCCATGCCAACCGGTTTCGGCACGGGCCCACCATGCGGACCGGGCGGTCACGAAGCGCCCCGGACCCGTCACGCTGCGTGCCGCTCGACCCGGACCCGACAAGTGGCGCGGTCGCTCCTTTGTCCGAATCCCTGGCGGTGCCGGAGTGGATCACCACGTAGGTTCACAGGTGTTCACTCACCTGGACCTCACGGAGGAATCCCCGATGGCCACTGCCGCCACCCCGGCCGCCACCCCGATAGGGCGCCGCGCCGTTCTCGCCGACCTGCTGCCCGCCGCCTCCACCCGCCTCGGCGCCCAGGTCCGTGACCTGGCCCTGGTGGCCGGCGGCGCCGCGCTGACCGGTGCCGCCGCGCAGCTTTCGGTGAACGTCCCCGGCTCGCCGGTGCCGGTCACCGGCCAGACCTTCGCCGCCCTGCTGGTCGGCACCGCGCTGGGCGCCCGCCGCGGCGTCGCCTCGCTCGCCCTCTACCTGCTGGCCGGCCTGGCCGGCATGCCCTGGTTCGCCGAGGGCACCTCCGGCTGGACGATGCCCTCGCTCGGCTACGTGCTCGGCTTCGTCCTCGCCGCCGGCCTGACCGGCGCGCTGGCCCGCCGCGGCGCCGACCGCACCCCGGTGAACACCGCCGTCACCATGGTCCTCGGCAGTCTGGCGATCTACGCGGTCGGCGTCCCCTACCTGGCCGCCTCGCTGCACGTGCCGCTGGCCCGCGCCGCCGAGCTGGGCCTCTACCCGTACCTGGTCGGCGACGCGCTCAAGGCCGTCCTCGCGGCCGGCGCCCTGCCGCTGGCCTGGAAGCTCGTCGGCAAGCGCTGAGCCCCCACGGCGCCGCCGCCGGCGCCCCCTGCGGAGCCCGGGCGCACCCGCATGCCACACTCATGGCATGCGCGTGTACCTGGGCTCCGACCATGCCGGATACGAACTGAAGAACCACCTGGTGGAGTGGCTGAAGGGGGCCGGCCACGAGCCGGTCGACTGCGGGCCGCACATCTACGACGCCGAGGACGACTACCCGCCGTTCTGCCTGCGCGCCGCCGAGCGCACCGCCGCCGACCCGGAGGCGCTGGGCATCGTGATCGGCGGCTCGGGCAACGGCGAGGCGATCGCCGCCAACAAGGTCAAGGGCGTCCGCGCGGCGCTGGCCTGGAGCGTGCAGACCGCCGAGCTCGGCCGCCAGCACAACAACGCCAACGTGATCTCCATCGGCGGCCGGATGCACACCGAGGACGAGGCCACGAAGTTCGTCGAGGTCTTCCTCAACACCCCGTACAGCGGCGAGCCGCGGCACACCCGCCGGATCGAGATGCTGAGCGAGTACGAGACCACCGGCGAGCTGCCGCCCATCCCGGCCCACCACCCGCAGGGCTGATCCCCTCCCGTCCACCCTCCCGGCCGGCCGCACCCTCCCGTGCGGCCGGCCGTCGCCGTTCCCGGCCCCCCGCCCGCCTGTGGGATCGGCCACAGGCACCGGCGTGCGCGGCACCCCCGCACGCGGGGTGCGCGCACCACCCGCAGGCTCTCTCCGGCCAACCGGCGCACGCCTCCTGACGCCGCGCCCGCCGGCGCGCCGATCGGCCGAAACCCGCTGACGCTCCCGCGCCCGTCGGACGACGCCCGCCCCCGAGCCGTCGACGCCGGGCCGCACCCGTGGATAGGGTCGGACCCCATGGCTGGCAGACCGCCGGGCGCACCGCCCCAGACGACTGCGACGAGGCCCGGCGCCACCGCGGCGTCCGACCCCGTGACGGCCCGGTTGCGCAGGAGGCTCCGCCGGGCCCGCCGAAGGCTGCGCACGGCCGGAGTGGACTACTTCCGCGGCGGCGCCGCCGACTGGCCGGTGCTCTGCGCGCTCGCCCTGCTCGTCCCGCTGATGATCCTGCTCAACATCTGGATCCCGGACTGGGCCCCGCCCACCACCCTGGTCCTGCCGATCCTGGCCGGCGCGCTGCTGCTGCGCCCCGGCAGCCTGGTGGTGCTGTACGCGCTGGCCGCGATCGGCCTCTCCGCCGAGTCCGTGATCCACACCGGCCAGCGGGTCGCCAGCGAGAACCCGGAGGCCTACGTCTACGGCGTCACCCCCGGCGCCGCCCTGGTGGTCGGCGCCGCCGGCGTCGGCGGCCTGCTGCTGGCCCAGTTCCGGGCTCGGGTCGGCGTGCCCTGGTGGGGCGGCTCCACGATGCTGTTCGACCTGCGCGAGCGCCTGCGGGTGCAGAGCCGGGTGCCCGAGCTGCCGGCCGGCTGGCACGCCGACATGGCGCTGCGCCCGGCCGGCGGGCAGTCCTTCTCCGGCGACTTCGTGGTCGCCGCCCGCACCGGGCCGGGCCAGCGGCTGCTGGAGGTGGTCCTCGCGGACGTCTCCGGCAAGGGCATGGACGCCGGCTCCCGGGCGCTGCTGCTGTCCGGCGCCTTCGGCGGCCTGGTCGGCTCGCTGCCCGCGCACGACTTCCTGCCCGCCGCCAACGGCTACCTGCTGCGCCAGTCCTGGGAGGAGGGCTTCGCCACCGCCGTCCACCTGGTGCTGGACCTCGACACCGGCGAGTACGAGCTGCTGTCGGCCGGCCACCTGCCGGGCATGCAGCGCCTCGCCGGCGAGGGCCGCTGGGAGGTCAAGGAGGCGGAGGGCCCGCTGCTCGGGATCTACGACGGCGCCAAGTTCGACGGCGTGCGCGGCCGGCTGAACCGCGGCGACGTGCTGATGCTGTGCACCGACGGCATGGTCGAGGCGCCCGGCCGGGACCTCTCCGAGGGCATGGACCGGCTGATGGGGGAGGCGGACCGGCTGGTGCCCGGCGGCGGCCCCGGCACCGGCGCGGGCGCGGCCGCGGCGCTCATCGAGACGGTGGCCCGGGACATCAACGACGACCGTGCCGTCCTGCTGCTCTGGCGGGACTGAGACCGACCTGCCCTCGGCACATGCCGGGGGCAGCGGCTGTCAACCCCGGCAGCAGATCTTCGGCCAAATCGGACGGCCCGTCGACGGACCGGACCAGCGGCTTCCGTTCCCCGCCCCGGACCGCTTCCCGGCCGCTCAGCACCGCCCCGCCGACGATTCGTCAGAACGGCTCGGCTATCGTCCCGGTCGGCGGAAACTCGTCCCGCACCGCAGGATATCGGCGTTGGGCTGACTGTCAGACCTTTACGCAATCGGCACGGTCGACCACACTGAGTCCGGGCGGGACTGTTCAGGATTCGGGGGATGGGGGGCGACACGTGCGGCGCAGCAGACAGCGGTCCACCGTGGGCCCCCGCACCGGCGGTGTGCCGGACGGTCCGCGATTCCGCCTCGGGACCGTCGGACAGGCCGGGGTCCGGCTTTCGCAGGTGCCACCGGGTGGTGGCGCCACGCTATGAAAACGAGGAAGTGAGTCCGGGTGGCACTCTCCGTCTCCGCGCTGGTCCTGTTCGCGATCCTGTGCATCATCTTCATCCGCAACAAGCAGATGAAGATCGCGCACGGCATCGTCGCCGCCCTGTTCGGCTTCATGCTGCACGAGACCACCATGGCCAGCTCGATCAACTCGCTGCTGTCCAACCTGGCGCACAGCATCTCCAGCATCACCGGCGGCTGATCCGGCCGGGCCGTCCGCGCATCCCCCCGACCGGCCCGCCCCGAGCCGAAGGGGCGCGCCGGTGTCGAAAGGGAGGAGCGAGGGAACGCCGACCGTCGACACCGGGTCAGGAGCGCCCCGGAGGCGAGCGGGCGAGTAGCGGTCACCGGCTGGCCCGTCTCGCCTCCCGCCAGCGGGCGAACAGGCCCCGGGGGCGCACCGCCGGGGCCGCCGCGACCGCTGCCGCGAGCGCCGCCGCACCGTCCGACCGTTCGGCCGGGCGTACCGCCGGCTCGACCGTCAGTAGCACGAACATCCTTGCCCAGCACAGCCGTTCGCCGCGCGGCCAGTCCAGCGCGCGCAGCGCCGCCGACGCCGCCTCCGAGACCTCGCCGCCCACCCGGACCTCGGCCACGTCGTCGCCCGCCTTCCCGCCCAGGAAGAGCTTGACCCCCACCGGCCCGGGCCCGGCCAGCCCGGCCCGCAGCGCGGGCGCCAGCGCCGGCAGCACCCGGTTCTCGGCGAGCCACGCCGCCAGGTGCTCGTTGCCGAAGCCGAACACCGCGGCCGGCCCCTGCATCGCCTGCCAGCCCGGGAGCCCCGGCACCTCCAGGCGGTCCGCGTGCACCCCGCGCCCCTCGGCCAGTTCGACCAGCACCGAGGCGGTGGTGGTCGCCCACATCTTCACCGCGTTCGCGAGCTTCTCCTCCTCGGTCTTGCCGAGGCCCGCCGCGCAGTCCCACACCACCGGGGCGTCCGCCCGGCCCAGTTGCAGCACGAAGCCGAGGTCCACGTGCCCGCCGCCGTCGTCGCCCGGGTGCTCGCGCACGGCCACGGCCGTGGTGCCCGGGCCGCGCACGACCTCGCCGTCGACCGTGAACTGCTGGCCCAGGCGCGCCATCTCCAGCACCACACAGCGCTGTATGACGGCCAGTCGCTCCTCGGGACGCACCGGGACTCCTCCACTCGGGGAGCGCGGCGGGCGGGGCCCGTTCGAACCGCGCTCGAACGGGCCGAGGCTATCGGCCCGGCACCCGAGCGGGAAACCGTTCGTTCCGCTCCGCCCTCCGGTCGCGGAAATATCCCGTATGCCCCACTTTGGGGAGCGGAACCCGACGTCCGCCCGCCCGGAGAACCCGCATGCCCCGCACCGCCCCGGCATCCCCGCCGCCGTACCCGCTCCATCCGGACGGCTCCGGCCTGGTCGCCGAGATCGAGGCCTACCTCGCCTCGCTGCCCGCCCCCGCCCGCACCCCGGTGCCGTACGTCTGCCCGTACGGCAGCACTCCGCGGCCCTGGCACGCCGGCTACCCGGAGCCCCGCGCCACCCTGCTCGACCGGGCACTGCGCCGCCCGGCGCGCCCGGTGCCGGTGAGCGCCGCCGACCACCTGCGGCTGGCCTCCCGCTACCTCGGCGCCTTCGGCTGGCTGCAGGGCGCCATGTGGGACTCCGCCGGCCGGGTCTGCCTGCTCGGCGCCCAGGCCGCCGTCCTCGCGCACGGCTACGGCACCCCGGCGACCGTGCGCACCGCCCGGGTCCAGCTGATGGAGGTGCTGCACGCCACCGGCCGCCCGGCGCGCTCTCCGGACGAGTACAACGACCGGCCCACCACCCGCGCGGGCGACGTCCACCAGCTGCTCGACCGGGCCGCGGCCCGGGCCGGCCGCCTCGGCCTCTAGCGGGCGCACCGGGCCCGCGAACGCGTCCGGCCCCGGCGCGGAGCGCACCGGGGCCGGACCTGTGGAGCGGGCGACGAGAATCGAACTCGCGTGACTAGTTTGGAAGACTAGGGCTCTACCATTGAGCTACGCCCGCATGATCATCCGGCGCGTCCGCGGCCGGAAGGTCTGGGACAGCGTACCTGGTCCCGCCGTCCTCATGCACACCGCATTTTCGCCGGGCGGCCCCCGGAGCTGTCCCGCGGGGCCCGTGAGCGGCCCCGGAGGAACCTCCGAGCGGCCCCGGAACAACTCCACGAGCCGAACTGGCCCGCCGTGTACGCTTCCTCTCGGCACCACGGGGTGTGGCGCAGTTTGGTAGCGCGTCCGCTTTGGGAGCGGAAGGCCGTCGGTTCGAATCCGGTCACCCCGACAGTGAGTGCGCAGGGTCTCGCCCACCGGGGCGGGGCCCTGTTCTGTAGGGCGGTACGGTGGCGTCTGGCGTCCGCCTTTCGTGGTACCGGTAGGATGGGGCGCTGGCGGTAGTCCCTGTGGCGTCCACCCAGGTCGACCGCACGAGGGCGAGGAGTCACGCTCACCGTCCACCCCCCACGGGAGATGCAGCTCCAACCGCCCATCGCCCGTCTCGTCCGAACCGCCCGTACCGGCCCCAGGCCGGGCGGCGGGTACGGGCGGAGGCAACCCGACCGCAAGCCCATAGGAGACCTAACCGTGAAGAGCGCCGTCGAGACTCTGAACCCGACCCGGGTTCGACTCACCGTCGAGGTGCCCTTCGAGGAGCTCAAGCCCAGCCTCGACGCGGCGTACAAGAAGATCAACCAGCAGGTCTCGGTCCCGGGCTTCCGCAAGGGCAAGATCCCGAACCGGGTCATCGACCAGCGCTTCGGCCGTGGTGCCGTGCTGGAAGAGGCCGTCAACGACGCCCTGCCGCGCTTCTACACGCAGGCCGTCGACGAGGGCAAGATCGAGGTCCTCGGCCAGCCCGACATCACCAACATCGAGGGTGTCGAGAAGATCGCCGATGGCGGCGACCTGAAGTTCACCGCCGAGGTGGACGTCCGTCCCGAGATCACCCTGCCGGAGTTCTCCTCCATCGAGGTGACCGTCGACCCGATCGTGGTCGCCGACGAGGACATCGACAAGTCGCTGGAGCAGCTGCGCGAGCGCTTCTCCTCCGTCAAGGACGTCGAGCGCGCCGCCGCCGAGGGCGACGTCGTGGTCGTCGACCTGGTCGCCAAGGTCGACGGCGAGGTGCCGGAGGACGGCACCGCCACCGGCGTGAGCTACGAGATCGGCTCGGGCCGTCTGATCGACGGCATCGACGAGGCCGTCGTCGGCCTGTCGGCCGGCGAGGAGAAGACCTTCAGCACCGAGCTCAAGGGCGGCACCCAGGCGGGCAAGACCTCCGAGGTCACCGTCACCGTCACCGCCGTCCAGGAGAAGGAGCTGCCGGAGCTGGACGACGAGTTCGCCCAGCTGGCCAGCGAGTTCGACACCCTGGAGGACCTGCGCGCCGACTCCCGCAAGCGCCTTGAGCGCATGAAGGAGTACGACCAGGCCACCCAGGCCCAGGAGAAGGTGCTCGACGCGCTGCTCGCCCTGGTCGAGATCGAGTTCCCGGAGAAGCTGCTCGCGGACGAGATCCAGACCCGCAAGCACAACCTGGAGCACCACCAGCTGGAGCCGATGGGCCTGAACCTCGACACCTACCTGGAGACCCAGGGCAAGTCCCGCGAGGAGTGGGACGCGGAGATCGAGGAGCAGGCGAAGAAGGGCATCAAGACCCAGTTCGTCCTGGACCAGATCGTCGCCGACGAGGAGCTGGGTGTTAACCAGGAGGAGCTGACCGAGCACCTCATCCGCCGCGCCGCCGGCTCGGGCCTCACCCCGGACCAGTTCGCGCAGCAGGTCGTCCAGGGCGGTCAGGTTCCGCTGCTGGTCGGCGAGGTCGCCCGCGGCAAGGCGCTGGCCACGGTGGTCGAGGCCGCCAAGGTCGTCGACACCGAGGGCAACGAGGTCAACTTCGACGACGAGGACGAGACGGCCGAGACCGTCGAGGCCGCCGCCGAGGAGAAGACCGAGGAGAGCACCGAGGCCTGAGTGCCCCGGTAGCCCCCTGAGGCAACGCGCAGCGGGCCCGGACGCCGTACGGTGTCCGGGCCCGCCGTCGTCCCACCCGCGGCAGGGCGCGACCCTGCGCTCACAGCGAACAGTTCTGCGTGAGGGATTCTGCGGCCCGGCCTGCGCGTTAGGGTCCTTGGACAGCACCAATCACGACGTGATACCCGGAAGCTGTGCGACACCGTGAGAGCCGTGGAGCGGCCCTCCAAACCGACTGAGCAGGTGGCTAAGTGACGTTCCCGCAGATCCAGACGCCTGGCCCGATGGCGCCGCACGCCGCCGCTGGTGACGTGCTCGGCGGCCTTGGCGACCAGGTGTACAACCGGCTGCTCAACGAGCGGATCATCTTCCTCGGCCAGCAGGTCGACGACGACATCGCCAACAAGATCACCGCCCAGCTGCTGCTGCTGGCCGCGGACCCGGACAAGGACATCTTCCTTTACATCAACTCTCCGGGTGGCTCGATCTCGGCCGGCATGGCGATCTACGACACCATGCAGTACATCAAGAACGACATCGTCACCATCGCGATGGGCATGGCGGCCTCGATGGGCCAGTTCCTGCTGACCGCCGGCACCCCCGGCAAGCGCTTCTCGCTGCCGAACGCCAACATCCTGATGCACCAGCCCTCCGCGGGCCTCGGCGGCTCCGCGACCGACATCCGGATCCAGGCCGAGCAGCTGCTCCGGACCAAGAAGCGGATGTCCGAGCTGATCGCGCACCACAGCGGCCAGACCTTCGAGCAGATCACCGCGGACTCCGACCGCGACCGCTGGTTCACCCCGGAGGAGGCCAAGGCCTACGGTCTGATCGACGAGATCATGCACAGCGCCGCGGACGTCCCCGGCGGCGGCGGCACGGGCGCCTGAGCCTCGGCCCGGCCCACGAGACCACAGCCCCAACGCCCCGGAGGACAAGAACCCCCATGAACATCCCCAGCCTGTCGGCCGCCCAGGCCCGCGTCGAGGACATGCGTGCGGAGGGCCGCTACATCGTCCCGCGCTTCGTCGAGCGCACCACGCAGGGCATCCGCGAGTACGACCCGTACGCGAAGCTGTTCGAGGAGCGCATCATCTTCCTCGGCTCGCAGGTCGACGACGTCTCGGCGAACGACATCATGGCGCAGCTGCTGTGCCTGGAGTCGATGGACCCGGACCGCGAGATCCAGATGTACATCAACTCGCCCGGCGGCTCGTTCACGGCCCTGACGGCCATCTACGACACCATGCAGTACGTGAAGCCGGACATCACCACGGTCTGCATGGGCCAGGCGGCCTCCGCCGCGGCCGTGCTGCTCGCCGCCGGCACCCCCGGCAAGCGGATGGCGCTGCCGAACGCCCGTATCCTGATCCACCAGCCGTACACCGAGACCGGCCGCGGTCAGGTGTCGGACCTGGAGATCCAGGCCAAGGAGATCTTCCGGATGCGCGAGCAGCTGGAGGAGATGCTCTCGAAGCACTCCAACAAGTCGGTGGAGCAGGTGCGCGACGACATCGAGCGCGACAAGATCCTCACCGCCGAGGAGGCCGTCGAGTACGGCCTGATCGACCAGATCATCTCCACCCGCAAGACCTCGCTGACCTCCTGAGGCCAGCACTCGCCGGAGCGGGGGGGCCCCCCCCCCGGGGGGCCCCCCCCCGGGGGGGCGGGCCCCCCCCCCCCGGCCCCCGGTGGGGATCAAAAAGCCCCCGGCGGAGGGGAAACCCCCCGCACAAGCAGGGCACCCCCCCCCCCGCCAGGAAACT
>NZ_JBMVFA010000045.1:0-60718 GCF_049543595.1 Kitasatospora sp. NPDC094028
CGCCGACGGCCGCATCGTCGACGAACTCCTCAACCCCACCGCCGACACCGTCCTGGACCGCATGCGCCGCTTCGACGCCAAGGGCCGCACCAGCTAGGCCCGTTCGCAGCCCGCACCCGAACTACCCCAGGACTGACACTCCCCCATGTTCCGCACCGCACTGCGCAACGTCCTGGCCCACAAGGGCCGACTCCTGATGACGACGCTCGCCGTCCTGCTCGGCACCGCCTTCGTGGCCGGCACGCTCGTCTTCTCCGACACCTTCGGCAACGCGCTCAGGACCCAGAACTCCAAGAGCTACACCGACATCGCCGTCACGGTCAGCGACCACGGGGCCGTCGGCCGCGGCTACGACCACGGCGCCCGGGCCGACGCCAGCCCGCACCTCACCGAGGAGACCCGGACCAAGGTCGCCGCGCTGCCCGGCGCCGCCGAAGTGCGCGGCGTGGTCAGCGGCTTCGCCGGGATCGCCGACCGCAAGGGCGCGCTGATCGGCAACGGCTTCTCCACCACCGGCACCAACTACGTGCCGGGCGCGGACGGCACCGACCCGCGCTACCCGCTGGTCGAGGGCCGCGGCCCGCAGAACGCGGGCGAGATCGCGCTCGACACCAGGACCGCCGACAAGGGCGGCTTCAAGGTCGGCGACACCGTCCGGGTCGCCGTCAACGGCCCGGTGATGGAGCTCAGGCTCACCGGCACCCTGCACACCAACGACCCGCGGGTGCAGGCCGGCGGCTCGCTGGCCGCGTTCGACACCGCCACCGCCCAGCAGCTCTACCTGAGCCCGGGCCGGTTCGCCGAGCTGGACGTCAAGGCCAAGCCGGGCACCGACGACGCCGCGCTGCTCACCGCCGTCGAGCAGGCCGTCCCGCGGGGCGACGACATCGAGGCCCGGACCGGCCGCGAGCTCGCCGCCGAGCAGGAGCGGATGATCCAGCAGGGCACCAGGTTCCTCACCACCTTCCTGCTGGGCTTCGCGGGCATCGCGCTGTTCGTCGGGATCTTCATCATCGCCAACACCTTCTCGATGCTGGTCGCCCAGCGCACCAAGGAGCTGGCCCTGCTGCGGGCGGTCGGCGCCACCCGCCGCCAGATCACCCGCTCGGTGCTGGTCGAGGCGCTGCTGGTCGGCCTGACCGCCTCGGTGGCCGGTCTGGTGGCCGGCATCGGGATCGCCATCGGGCTCAAGGCGCTGCTCAACGGCCCGATGGAGGCCAACCTCCCGGACGGCCCGCTGGTCGTCGCGCCGGCCACCGTCGTCGCCGCGATCGCGGTCGGCGTGCTGGTGACGGTGCTGGCCGCCTGGCTGCCCGCCCGCCGCGCCTCCCGGATCGCCCCGGTCGCCGCGATGAGCTCGGCCGAGCAGCCCGCCACCCAGAAGGGCCTGCTGGTCCGCAACACCATCGGCCTGCTGTTCTCGCTGGCCGGTGCGGGCGCGCTGGCGGCCGGCGTGGGCGGCAAGGAGGTCAAGCTGGTCGGCCTCGGCGCGGGCGCGCTGCTGATCGGCGTGTTCGTCCTCACCCCGCTGCTGTCCCGGCCGCTGATCGCGCTGATCGCCCCGCTGCTGCGCGCCCTGTACGGCACGCCGGGCAAGCTGGCGAAGGAGAATGCGGTGCGCAACCCGCGCCGCACCGCCGCCACGGCCTCCGCGCTGACCATCGGCGTCACCCTGATCACCTCGCTGACGGTCATCGGCGCCTCGGTGAACCAGGCCCTGGACAAGGCGACCGCGACGGACCTCCGGGCCGACTACACGGTCGCGATGCAGAACGGCTCGATGCTCTCCGCCGAGCTCGCCCCCAAGATCGCCAAGGCGCCCGGCGTCAGCGCGACCAGCGTGGTGCGCAACGTCCCGGTGAGGACCGCGGACAGCGGCGAGGACAACGAGTGGATGACCTCGGTCGACGGCGCGACCATCGACCGGCTGTACACGCTCCCCGTCAAGGAGGGCGCGGCCGACGCGCTCAAGCAGGGCAAGCTGCTGGTCGGCCCGTACGCCGTCGAGCACGACGGCTACCGGCTCGGCCAGACGCTCGCCGTCACCTACCCGGACGGCGCCAAGGGCTCGCTCACGGTCGGCGGCATCCTCGCCGAGGACACCGTGCTCGGCAACGTCCTCGTCCCGGACGCCCTGGCCGGCCCGCACACCGCGCCCGGCAGCGGGCTGGACAAGGTCCTGGTCAAGGGCACCGACGGCGCGACCGCCGGGCTGAAGCAGGCGCTGCGCGACGCGACCGGCGGCAACCCGCTGATCTCCGTCAAGGGTGAGAAGGACGTCAAGGCCGAGAGCCGCTCGATGGTCACCAACATCCTGAACATGATGTACGGGCTGCTCGGCATGTCCGTGGTCATCGCGGTACTCGGTGTGGTCAACACCATGGCCATGTCGGTGTTCGAGCGCCGCCGGGAGATCGGCATGCTGCGGGCGATCGGCCTGGACCGGCTCGGCATCCGCCGGATGGTCCGGCTGGAGTCGCTGCTGATCGCGCTGTTCGGCGGCCTGGTCGGGGTCGGCCTCGGCATCCTGGTCGCCTGGGCGGGCCTGCAGACGCTGCGGGACTCCTTCAAGGGCCTCACCACCGTGGTGCCCCCGGTGCAGACCCTCGGCTTCCTGCTCGCGGCCGCCGTGATCGGCCTGCTGGCCGCACTCTGGCCGGCCCACCGGGCGTCCAGGCTGGACATCCTGGAGAGCATCAAGAGCGAGTAGCACCCGCCGCGCAGCGGGGAGCCCCGTACGGTCCGGACCGTACGGGGCTCCCGCGCGTCACGGCCCGGTGAACACACCGCGCTCCCGGATTACTCGCGGCACCGGGAGGGCACACGGACCCACGACGCGAAGGGGGACGGGTCATGGACAAGCGTCTGATCTCGGGGACGGACCGGGCAGGACGCCGGCACAGCGTGCGGATCACCGAGGACCGCGGGGAGACCACGTGGGTGGAGTGCGACAGCTGCGGCCACCGTCAACGCGCCGTGTGGGCCGCCCGGGAGAAGGCCTTCGACCACCTGGGGGCGGCCCACTCCGCGTACAGCCGCGCCCCCGGGCGCGCCTTCGACGAGGAGCGCACGCCCGAGTACACCGCCCGCCTGTGGATCAGCACCGGCTGCCTGGTGCTCGCCCTGCTGATCCTGCTGTTCGCCGGCCGCTGACCGGCGGTTCCCGGGGATTCCGGGGATTCCGGGGATTCCGGGGATTCCGGGGACGGTTCGCAACCGCCCGGGGCTGCCGCGCGTCCTCGGTCAGTGACCAAGGGGGTGGGTGGTGATCACCAGTCGGATCACGGGCACGGACTCGCGCGGGTACCGCCGCACGGCGAACATCGTCTCGCGCGGCAACGACCAGCGCTACGTGGAGTGCGAGAGCTGCGGCTACCAGCGGCGGGTGTCCTGGAGCGCGCGCGACGACGCCGAGTCCCATCTGGCCGGGGAACACGGGGCGTTCGGGTTCTCCCAGCGCCTGGCGCCGGGCCCGTTCATCGTGGCCGGCATCGCGCTGTTCGTCATCGTCGTGTTCTTCCTCAGGCATTAGGACCGCCGCACACGGCGGCGCCCCGCCCGGCTGGTGCCGGGCGGGGCGCGGGGGTGAACCACCGTGTCAGGCGGCGGGCTTGGCGGCCACCGGCCCGGTGGGCTTGGCCTTGCCGCCGCCGAGGACGTTGAAGAAGACGGCCAGCGTCGGCACCAGGTAGAGCAGCCAGACCGCCAGCTGCAGCACGGTCGGGTCCGGCTGGAAGTTGAACACGCCCTTCAGCAGGGTGCCGTACCAGCTGTCCTTGGGGATGGTGCTGGAGATGTCGAAGGCGACGTCGTGCAGGCCCGGCAGCCAGCCGGCCTCCTGCAGGTCGTGCACGCCGTAGGCGAGCACGCCGGCGGCCACCACGACCAGCATCGCGCCGGTCCAGGTGAAGAACCTGGCCAGGTTGATCTTCAGCGCGCCGCGGTAGAACAGCCAGCCGAGCACCACCGAGGTGAGCAGCCCGAGCGCGGCGCCGACCAGCGGGTTCCAGCCGTCCTCCGTCGCCTGCACGGCCGTCCAGATGAACAGCGCCGTCTCCAGGCCCTCGCGGCCGACCGCCAGGAAGGCGGTGACCACCAGGGCCGTGGTGCCCATCGCGATCGCCGCGTCCAGCTTGCCGTGCAGTTCGGTCTTCAGGTGCCGCGCGGTGCGCCGCATCCAGAACACCATCCAGGTCACCAGGCCGACCGAGACGATCGACAGCGAGCCGCCGAGCGCCTCCTGGGCCTCGAAGGTGAGCTGCGAGGAGCCGAACTGCAGCACGGCGCCGAAGGCCATGCTCAGCACCACGGCCGTCAGGACGCCGGTCCACACCGGCGGCAGCTTGTCCCGGCGGCCGGTCTTGACCAGGTAGGCGATCAGGATGCAGACGACCAGGCTGGCTTCGAGGCCTTCGCGCAGGCCGATCAGGTAGTTGCCGAACACGGCTGACTCCTCGGGGTGGTGGGGGTGTGGGGGGTCCGGGGTCAGCCGAAGAGGGCCTGGCCCCACCACTCCCCCGGCTTGCGCACGCCCGCCGGGCAGGCGAAGTGGGCGGAGCCGACGTGCTGGATGTACTCGTTGAGCTTGTCGCTGCCCGCGAGCCGCTGCTGCAGCGGCACGAAGGCCTTGCGGCTGTCGCGTTGGTAGGCGAGGAAGAACAGGCCGGCGTCGAGGCGGCCGAGGCCGTCCGTGCCGTCGGTGAAGGAGAAGCCGCGGCGCAGGATCATCAGGCCGCCGTTGGCGTCCGGGTGGGCGAGGGCGACGTGCGAGTCGGCGGGCATCGCCTTCAGGTCGGGGGCGTCGTGCTCCTTGGCCTTGCCGTACGGGGCGCCCTCGCCCTTGGTGCGGCCGAAGACGTCCTCCTGCTCCTTGAGCGAGGTGCGGTCCCAGGTCTCGATGTGCATCCGGATGCGCCGGGCGACGAGGTAGGAGCCGCCGGTCATCCAGTCGGCGCCGTCGCCGGGGGCGGCCCAGACGTGCTCGGCCAGCTTGTCGGTGTCGGTGCCCGCGATGTTGTGGGTGCCGTCCTTGAAGCCGAGCAGGTTGCGCGGGGTCTGCGCGTCCGGGGTGGTGGAGGAGGTCTTGCCGAAGCCGAGCTGCGACCAGCGGATGCTGACGGTGCCCATGCCGATCCGGGCCAGGTTGCGGATCGCGTGCACGGCGACCTGCGGGTCGTCGGCGCAGGCCTGGACGCAGATGTCGCCGCCGCTGCGCAGCGGGTCGAGCTTGTCGCCCTTGAAGCCGGGCAGGTCGATCAGTGCCTCGGGCCGCTTGGCCTTGAGGCCGAAGCGGTCGACTGATTGCCCATCCGGGCCGGACTTCTCGAACAGGCTGGGCCCGAAGCCGATGGTGAGGGTGAGCCGGGAGGCGGGCAGGCCGAGCGCCTCGCCGGTGTCGTCCGGCGGCGCCTCGGGCAGGCCGGTGGCGGCGCCGGTGCCGACCTCGCGGCCGCCGGTCATCGCGGCGGCGGCCTTCGTCCACTCCTTGAGCATCTTGACCAGGGATTCCCGGGTGGCGCGCTCGGAGACGTCGAAGGCGGCGAAGTGCAGGCGGTCCTGGACGGGCGTGGCGATGCCGGCCTGGTGGTCGCCGTAGAACGGCACCTCGGCGGCGGTCGGCGCGGCCGCGGCGGGGGCCGGGTCGTCGTCCTGCCGGGTGGCGGCGGCCACCGAGCCGACCGCGGCGGCGCCGAGCGCGACGCCCGCGCCGGCCCAGCCGATCACGGAGCGGCGGCTGACGACGCTGCGGGGCGCGGCGGTGGCGGTGGCGTCGGTGCCGGTGGCGGTGGCGGTGGCGTCGGTGCCGGCCGGCGTCTCGTTCTGCTGCTGGTTCTCGGCGTCCATCGGCGGCCGGGCCCTTCCTCGTACTGAACTGCTCGTTGCTGGTGCTGCTGGTGGTGTCGCCGCCCCGCCATGGAGGCGGCCGGGCGGCGACGAGGTGGGGCCGGCTACTTCACGACGACGGCGGCGGCCAGCTTCGACAGCGGCTCGCCCAGCGAGTTGACCGCGTCGGAGAAGGTCTTGCGCTCGGCCTCGGTGACCTTGTCGTAGGAGGTGAAGGTGCCGTCCGCCTGCTTGTACTTGGCCAGCAGGGTGTTGATCGCGGTGAACTCGGAGTCCAGGGTCCTGGACAGTTCCGGGTCCTTCTCGGCGGCGACGGGCTTCAGCAGCTCGTAGGCCTTCTGCGCGCCCTCGACGTTGGCCTGGAAGTCGGCCAGGTCGGTGTGGCTGTAGCGGTCCTCCTCGCCGGTGATCTTGTTGGTGGCGACCTCGTCCAGGAGCTCCTTGGCGCCGTTGGCCATGCTGGTGGCGGTGATCTCGGCGGAGGGGATCTTCTTCTGCCAGTCCTTCAGGTCGGCGACCAGCTGGTCGGCGAGGGTCTTCTCCTCGTCGCCGATCTTCGCGTCGGCCCAGAGCGCCTTCTCCAGCCGGTGCCAGCCGGTCCACTTCTTGCCCTGCTCGACCTTGTCCTCGCGGGTGTCGGTCTTCGGGTCGACGTCGCCGAAGCTCTCGGCGACGGGCTCGGTGCGCTCCCAGCCGGTGCGCGAGGGCGCGTACAGCGACCTGGCCTTCTCGACGTCGCCGGCCTTGACGGCGCCGGCGAAGGCCTCGACGGCCGGGATGGTGGCGTCGGCCTGTTCCTGCGCGTACTTCCGGTAGGCGTCGACGGCGGCGGCCAGGCGCGGGTCGGCCGGGGCGGTGCTGCCGCTCTCGCCGCCGGTGACGGTGATCTTCTGGCGGATGCCGTCGCCGACCATGCCGGGCTTGCAGGCGATCTCGTACGAGCCGGCCTTGATCTCGGCGTTGATGCTGGCCTTGGTGCCGGGGCCGATGTTCTCGCGCTCGGTGACGATCTTGTCGCCCTCGCCGTAGACGTAGACCTCGGTGGTCTTGGAGCCCTTGTTGCTGATCTCCAGCACGACGTGCCCGGCCGGGAAGGTGGCCCTGGAGACCTCGCACGCGCTGTCGGTGGCGTTCACCTTGACCGCGTCCGCGTCGCCGCCGGCCTTGTCGTCCTTCTTGGAGGCGCAGCCGGCCAGGGCGGCGGTGGCCACGGCGAGGGCGAGCAGCGCGGCTGCGGTGGAACGGCGGCGGGCGGACATACGTGCTCCAACGGAAAAGGGCATGGGGGTGCCAAGGTGGGGTAAAGCACCGGCCGGAACCGGAGCCTCCTCATTAGCTAAGGCATACCTTACGTAGGAATGCTTTACCTTCCACACCCACCCCCCGGCCGTTACCGTTCCGGTGCCCTGCGGGTGGCGGCCCGGGCCGTCCAGCGCCCCTCGTGGCGGGTGATCCGGATCGGGTGGCCGAAGGTCTCGCTGATCAGCGCGGTGGCCATCACCCGCTCCACCGGCCCGGCGGCCACGCACTCCCCGCCGCGCAGCAGCAGGGCGTGGGTGGTGCTCTCCGGCAGCTCCTCCAGGTGGTGGGTGACCAGCACGCCGGCCAGCTCAGGGTGCGTCACGGCGACAGCGTAGGGCGCGGATTGACGTCCGGTCATTTTGATTTGCACAGGACACAACTTGGCAAAGATATGACCTTCCCTCTAGCTGACCATGACTGCCCGCCGTCAATCTCGGTCCAGCTCTTTTCCCTGCCCCCACCCCCACAGGAGCCAGCGTGTCCCCCAGCACCTCCTCCCGTCGTGCCCTCGCAGCGGGCGCGATAGCCGTCGTCGCGGCCCTGGCCGCCGCGACCGTCCCCGCCACCACCGCCTCCGCCGCCCCCGACGCGCGCGCGGCCGCCATCGCCCAGGCCCGCGCCAACGTCGCCCGGAACTCGGGAATGTTCGGCTACGGCACCGGCCAGGACCTCGTCCTCAAGGACGTCGTGCTCGACCAGGACGGCACCTCGCACGTCCGCTTCGACCGCACCTACCAGGGCCTGCCGGTCGTCGGCGGCGACCTGGTCGTCCACCAGGACGCCCGCGGCAGGCTCAAGGACTCCTCGCGCGCCGCCGCCCACGACGCGGCCGTCAAGTCCACCGTCCCCAAGCTGCCCGCGCAGAACGCGCTC
Organism: Kitasatospora sp. NPDC094028; assembly: GCF_049543595.1. Lineage (NCBI taxonomy): Bacteria > Bacillati > Actinomycetota > Actinomycetes > Kitasatosporales > Streptomycetaceae > Kitasatospora > Kitasatospora sp. NPDC094028. Next base: position 8,020 of record NZ_JBMVFA010000045.1, read on the forward strand.
GCCGCCGCACCCGGCGTCAAGGACGCCACCAGCACCCCCGAACTGGTCGTCTGGGCCGCCGACGGCACCCCGCGCCTGGCCTGGCGCACCACCGTCGAGGGCACCGGCGAGCACGGCCAGCCGGCCGGCCGGATCGTCGTCACCGACGCCGCCACCGGCGAGCAGATCGAGGCCTATGACGCCGAGCACGAGGCCTCCGGCACCGGCAACTCCGAGTACACCGGCACCGTGGCCGTCGACACCACCGCCCAGGCCGGCGGCGGCTACACCCTCACCGACCCGATCCGCGGCCACGTCACCAAGGACGCCCGCAACGTCAGCGCCAGCTCGCTCAACGCCGGCTCCGGCGTCGCCTTCAGCAGCGCCACCAACATCTGGGGCGACGGCAAGAAGTTCTCCGCCGACCGCTCCACCGCCGCCGTCGACGCCCACGCCAACACCGCCTGGACGTACGACTACTACAAGAACGTGCACGGCCGCAACGGCATCAAGAACGACGGCCGCGGCGCCACCGTCTTCGTCCACGTCGGCACCGACTGGGACAACGCCCAGTGGTCCGACGCCTGCTTCTGCATGATGACCGGCGACGGCAACGGCACCACCGACCCGGAACAGGTCGACCTCGACACCATGGGCCACGAGATGACCCACGGCGTCACCAGCGCCACCGCCAACCTCCGCTACAGCGGCGAGTCCGGCGGCCTCAACGAGTCCACCAGCGACATCTTCGGCACCATGGTGGAGTGGTACGCCAACAACAGCCTCGACACCGGCGACTACCTGTTCAGCGACCAGTCCACCCCGCCGTGGCTGCGCCGCTTCGACAAGCCCTCGCTGGACGGCAAGTCGGCGGACTGCTGGAGCAGTTCGGTCGGCAAGCTCAACGTGCACTACTCCTCGGGCGTCGGCAACCACTGGTTCTACCTGGCCAGCGAGGGCAGCGGCGGCAAGACGATCAACGGCGTCACGTACAACAGCCCGACCTGCAACAACTCCACGGTCACCGGCATCGGCAACCAGAAGGTCGCCAAGATCTGGTACCGCGCGCTGACCGTCTACATGACGTCCACGACGACCTACAAGGGCGCCCGCGCGGCCTCCCTCAACGCCGCTCGGGACCTGTACGGCGCGGGCAGCACCGAATACAGCGCGATCGCCGCGGCGTGGAGCGCGGTCAGCGTCAACTAGCGTCTGCTCGCTAGGCGTTGAACCCGATGTGGACGTGGTCGTGGTGGGTGTCGTCGGTGAAGAACTGGTTGCCCGCCCCCGCGATCGCCACCGGCCCGCCCACGTTGTACGAGCCGGCGGCCGCCGCGTCCCGCATGAAGGACTCGACCAGCTGACGGGGCGTCGCCGGATCCACCACGGCCCGGCCGTCGATCCGCCACACGTCGAAGGCCCGGCCCAGCGGATGGTCGCTGGGCCGGGTCGTCCCGAACACGTCCAACGGGTGGCCGGTCCGCACCACGCTCACCGACAGCGTGTACGGGCCGGCCAGCCGCAGCATCGCCTCCAGCACGCTGTCGTGGACGGTGCCGCTGCGCAGATCGGCGGCCGCCTCGGGCGGCAGCTCGATCCGCGGCTCGGCCAGCACCCGGGCCACCGCCGGGGCCGGCGAGGCGGCGGCCTGGCCCGGGTCACCGGGACGCAGGTCGGTGACCGTCCAGCGCGGCTCGGCCCGGCTCAGCCGGACGTCCACCGTGGTGCCGCCCTCGGCCACCGAGCCGTCCGCCTGCCGGCGCCACTGGCGGCACACCACCAGCACACTGGCCGAGTCGGCGAGCAGACCGCCGTACTGGGCGGCGATCACCTCCAGGCTCGCCTCCGGCGCCGCCGGGGCCAGCGGGCCGGCCCGGTCCGCCAGGGCGGGCGGCAGGCCCAGCGCCGCCACCCGGGCCCGCGCCGCCTCGGCCCCCTGCCCGCCCGGCGGCCACCCGCCCAGCGCGGCCACCAGTTCGACGGCGCGGCGCTTCACGTCCGGCTGCAGCTCACCGGGGCCGGGCTGCCACAGCGGCGGGCGCGGCAGCGCGGACGGGGTCGCGGACGGGCTCCCGGGCGGCGCCGGGGTCGCGGCGGCCGGCGAACCGGTGGACGCCGCCCCCGCTGCGGCCGTCGCCCTGCCCGTGCGGCGGGCAGCCCCGCTCGCGCACCCCGTCGCCCCCAGCAGCACCGCCGCCGCACCCGCCCGCAGCAGCTCGCGCCGGCCCGGCTGACCGTCTCGGCTCGTCATGCCGTCAGTATGCGACCGGCGGAGCGGCGGCGGGCGGTGCTGTCAGCCCAGACGGCGGATCGGCCCGCCGGCGGCCCCTGCCGGCGCCGCCTCGTGCGCGGCCCCTCCCCGGGGCCGACATCCACGCCCGCTCGACCGGCGGCGACGGAAGTCCCCGCCCCGGCTACGCCGGGCTCCCCTGCGCCACCACCGCCCCGCCCGCGCCGGCGAAGCCGTCCGCCACCAGCCGCGTCGCCCAGCGCTGGAGCGCGGGCAGCACGGGCGGGTGGGTCAGGCCGGCGGTGGCAGCCAGGTGGTCGGCGGAGGCCGTGTCGTACTGCTCCTCCGACAGGAACGCGAAGCTCCTCGGCGCGCTCCCGGTCAGCACGCGCGGGAGCCTGCGCACCAGTGCGGGCGGGACGGTGGCCCGCGGCGGGCGCACGCCGAGGTGGGTGGCGAGCATCCCGATCAGCTCCGGAAGGAACGGGGTGCTGGAGTCGAGCACCGTGTGCGTCTGCACGGGCGCCCGGTCGAGCTCGGGGACGGCGGCCAGGAACCGGGCCAGGTGGTCGACCGTCACGACCGGCACGAAGGTCCGCTTGCTGCTGGGCAGCAGCGCCAGCCGCCCGGTGTACAGGTGGCGGACCATCTCGGCGAGGCCGATGTGCTGCCCGGCCTCGCCGGTGCGCGAGTTCCCGATGACGCTGGCCGGGTTGACGGTGGTGAGCGGCACCCCGAGCCCGGGGGCGGTGACCCGGACGGCGGCGTCGCCGAGCCGCTTGGAGGCCAGGTACCCGTCGAGGCCGCGGTACAGCGCCTCGACGGCCGGCTGGTCGAGCGGGTAGCGCGGCTCGGTCTCGTTGCCGGTGCGGTACCCGGAGACGTGGACCATCCGCCGCAGCATCGGCCGGCCCGCCGCCCACTGCAGGACGTTGAGCGCACCGTACAGGTTGACCGGCTCGGCCTCGGCCCGGGTGAGGCCGAAGCGGTAGCGGGCGGCGAGGTTGTACACGTCCCGGACCTCGCCGAGCCGGGCGTCGTCCGCGGGCGAGAGGCCGAGTACGGGGCGGGTGAGGTCGGCGGCGACGGTGGTGAGTTCGGCGCTGTCGGCCCCGTGGTCGCGCAGCCATCTGCGCAGCCAGGCGGCGGCCCCGATGCCGCGGACGGCGGCGGCCACCGGCACGCCCTGGGTGAGGAGTTCGAGGGCCAGCCAGCGGCCGATGAAGCCGGTGGAGCCGAGGATCAGCACACGGGGCGGCAGGGTGGGTGACATGGCGGACACTCCGTAATCTGGATTCCGGTCTGCAACAACTCTGTTCTGGCGCGCGGAGGTTACCGACTCCTTACGGGCATGCGGAAGGGCCGTCACCGGCCCTCGGGGCCCGGACGGCGGCGGCTACTGCGCGCCGATCAGCCGCAGGGCGGCCGTGCGCGCCTGTTCCAGGGGTTCGCGGCTGCGCCGCACCGCCGCGAGCAGGGCCGCGCCCTCGATCAGGGCGAGTGCCTGGCCGGCGGCGGCCTCGGCCCGGTCGGGGTGCTGCCCGGCGGCTTCGAGCCGCCCGGCCAGCACCCGCTGCCAGCTCCGGTACACCGCTGAACACACCTCCCGTAGCGGCTCGTTGGTGCCCGTCACCTCCAGCGCGACGGTGGCGATCGGGCAGCCCCTGGCGTAGTCGGAGCGCGCCAGCCGTTCGGTGAACACCTCGGCGAGCCGGCCGACGAGGGCGGCCGGGCCCTCGCCGCGGGCGGCGAGGGCGGCCAGCAGCTCCTCGACCTCGCGCCCGGCCTGGCCGAGCGCGGCGGCGACCAGCTGGTCCTTGCCTTCCGGGAAGTGGAAGTAGATCGAGCCGCGCGGCGTGCCGGTCTCGGCCACGATCCGGCTGAGCCCGGTGCCGTGGTAGCCCTGGGTCTCGATCAGCGCCCGGGTTCCGGCGATCAGCCGGGCCCGGGTCTCCTCCCCCTTGGATCCCATGCGGGAAACCATAGACCGGTCGACATATTCCTGTCGATGGATCAACGATCCTTCTCGGCAGGCGAGTTCGACGATGTCAGACCTTGAGTTGGGGCGGGAAGCCGGTCCAGCACAGCTCCTCCGGCAGGTGTCGGAGGTCGTTGAAGAGCAGCACGGACGGCGGCCGGCCGGGAGCGTAGCGCAGCACGGTGAGCGCGGTGTTGCCGGGGTTGAGGCCGAGCCAGCGCCACGGCGGGGCATCCATGGCCTGCCGGACCAGCCAGCCGATCAGGAAGGCGTGGGTGACGACCAGTTCGTGCCGGTCCGCGCCGTCCGGCACCGGCCCGGTGAAGCGCGCGACGGCCCGCCGGGCGAGCTCCTGGCCCTGGTCGCGTTCCGCGGCCGAGGTGCGGGACAGGAAGTCGAGCAGGAACTCCGCGCTGTCCTCCGGCAGTTCACCGCGCTCGGGCACGTGGGGGACGTAGTCGCCGGCCTCCTCGCAGACCACCGGCCGGATGCCGCCGAGCTGTTCGGCGACGAGCCCGGCGGTCTGCGCGGCGCGCGGCAGCGGCCCGTGGTGGACGGCGGTGATCGGCCGGTCGGCGAGCCGGCGGCCCAGCAGGACGGCCTGGCGGCGCCCGTTGGCGGTGAGCCGGCCGTCCGGGGCCGCCTCGCCGTGCCGGGCCAGGTAGAGGTAGCGGGTGGCGGTGTCGGTCATGCGGTTCCTCGCTGCGCGTGGGGGTGGTGGGTCGCTGGGGAGCGACGCCACCGGGCCACCGCCCGGTTCCGCCTCCCGTCCGCCCCTGCCCCGCCCGTCAGCCGGCCCGTTCGAGCAGCAGCAGCGACCAGTGCACGTCCGTCCGCCCGTGCAGGTCGGCCCGCTCGGCGTGGTGGCGCAGCCGCAGGCCGCGTGCCTCCCCGAGCTCGATCGCCTCCTCGGCGGTGGCCTCGTACATCCGGCGGTCGGCGGGGACGGGCCCGTGGCGCAGGGTGAGGGAGAGCCGGCCGCCGGGGGCGAGCAGGGCGGCGAGCGCGTCCATGGCGACCGGGCGTTCGTCCGGGGCGAGGTGCATCCAGACGGCGGTGAGCAGGACGAGGTCGTAGCGCGCGGCCTCGGCGCGGAGCAGCGGCAGCGCGGGCAGGGCGTCGGGCACCCAGCGGATGCCGGTGCCGGCGTGCAACCGCTCGCCGATGGCGAGGAATTCGGGGGTCGGCTCGGCGGCGGTCACCCGGTGGCCGAGGCGGGCGAGCGCGGCGGCGTCGCGCCCGGTGCCGGCGCCGACGTCGAGGACGGCGGCGGGCGGCGGCGGGTAGTGGGGCCGCAGTTCGCGGTGGACGTCGGCGTAGTCGACGCTCTCGTACTGTTCGGCGAGCCGCTCGGCCGCCGGTCCGTAACCGGTCGTTCCCGCAGGCTGGTTCATGAAAGCCCCCCGTTCGTGGTCCGGTCGGTCCGTTCCGCGTCGCCGACGAGCACGGCGTCGCCCGCGGCGGCCGCGTCGGCGAAGAAGTCCCGCAGGTCGCGTAGGTCGGCGACGATGCGGGCGGCCCACACCTCGGACCACGGCGTGGGGAAACCCTGGGTGGCGACCGTACGGGCGAGCACGGCGGCCTGCTGGCGGACGAGTTCGCCGAGCGCGGAGCCGCGCAGGAACGCGGACGCGGCCGCGACCTGCTCGGGGCGCAGGACGAGCGGCGCGCCCTGCGCGGCGGTGCCGTCCGGTCGGGGCGGGCCGCCGTAGACGGGCAGCCGGGCGGCCGGGTCGGGGTGCAGGCCGTTCTCGGTGAGCGCGAGTTCCATCAGCAGGGCGGTGCGGCGCACGCCGAGGGCGAGTCCGGCGGCGGCCAGCCGGTCGTACCGGACGTCGCGGTGCCGGGGCACCAGCTCGCCGAGTTCCTGCGGCGAGCAGGCGTCCACGGTCTGCCCGGGCAGTCGGCGCCAGAAGTGATCCACGCTCACCCGGACAGCGTAACGAACGGCGGGTCAGGCCTCACCGGGGTGCCAGGCGGGCCACTCCCAGGGGTGGTCGACCCAGTGGACGCGGACCGGGTCGTGCGGGTCGAGGTCGGGGAAGAGCTGGTGGACGCGGGGCTCGAACTCCTCGGGGCCCAGCGGCTCCCACCCCTGCCCCTCGAAGTGGACCAGCCGGTAGCGGCTGTCGGTGCGGAACTCGGCCACCTCGACCAGGTGCGCGGACGTGCTGTCGTTCTCCATGCCCCCCAGCATGTGGTCCGGTGGCAACCCGCGCCCGTCCAGACCCCTCTTCCGGGTCATGTCCCCGCGTCCGCCCGCTCGTTGAGCACGGAAAGGTACGGCGGGGGCTCGGCGGCTGGAGGACGAGGACATGACGAGGACCAGGACGTGACCGGGCGGCCCTCGGAGGCGCAGCCGTGGCAGTGGCCGGCGAACGCCTGGCAGCCGCCCCCGGTGCCCGCTCCGCCCCCGCCGGGCGCGCCGCCGGCCGCCCCGGCGCCCGCGCCGCGCCGTTCGGACCGGGCCCGGGCGGCCTGGGTGCTGGCGGCGGTCGGCACGGGCGCGGTGCTGGCAGCCGTGCTGGCGACCTGCGGCGGGCCGGGTGCGGGCGACGACTCCCGGCTGGTGGCGCTGCCCTCCGGCCCGGCCTCCCCCTCGGCCGGGCCGCCGCCCGCCACGCCCGCCACGCCTGCCACGCCCGCCCCCTCCCCGCTGCCGCCGCCCACCCCGGAGACCGGCCTGGGCGCCACCGGCGAGGCCGAGCAGTCGGCCGACCCGCAGCACCCGGTGACGGCCCCGCGCCCGAAGCCGAGCCACTCCGCGCACCCGGCCGCCTCCCCCCGCGCGGCCGCGACCCCCGCCGCCGCCCCGGCCCCGCCCTCCCTGGGGCCGCGGAACGTCTGCGACCAGGCCGAACGCACCGCCCGCTGGGCCCCCGGCTCCGAGCAGGCCCGGCTGTGCCGCAGCGTCTACGGCTGACGGCGGCGGCCCCCGACCCGGACGCCACGAGTGTGGCGAGCGTGCCGGTCGGCGGTGTGGACGTCGAACTGGTCTGGAGCGCCCGCTGCGCCGCCACCTGGGCGTTCGCGCCGGGCACGACGGCCTGGCGCTGCACGCCCTGCATCTGACGGGCAGGGGCGGGAGTCAGTACGTGATCTCCTCGCCGTTCGAGTCCCAGACCCGGGCCCAGTTCCGCCCCGGCAGGAAGTGCGGCTCCAGGATCGTCAGTAGACCCGGCTCATGGCAGAACGTGCCCGTGCCGGCGGGGCCGGGCCGGCGCTCCGGCCATTCGACGACGATGTGGTCGCCCGGCTCGATCACCACCTCCCAGGCGAGGGGTTCGAACCGGACGGTCAACGCGCCCGGACCGTCCGCTGCCACCTTGAACCGAACCATGGTGCGCAGCGTACGGGACGGGCCGCGGCGCGTGCCGCGGCCCGTCCCGCTCCCCGGGGGCTTCCGGCGGCTCAGGCCGCGCCGAGGAGGCCCTTGTCGAGCCGGGGTGCCAGCACCCGGGCCAGGGTGTCGGTGATGTGCCCGGTGTCGCGGTACAGCACGACGCCCTCCAGGACGGCCGGGCAGGACGGCCCGGTGCCGGGGCAGAGCAACGGCCCGAGGTCCAGGGTCCGGACGCCGTAGCGCACGGCGAGGCCGCCGTCGAGCATCGGGTCACGTTCGAAGGCGGTGTCGCGCGGGAAGAAGCAGGCGTCGGAGCGGCCGTCCGAGGCGGCGAGGCAGGTCGGGATGTCCTTGCCGGGCATCGGGGTGTCACCGAGGTAGGCGAGCGGGGCGCCGAGCGCGGCGAGCCGGTCCAGGGTGCGGGTCCAGCCCTGGGTGCGCTCGTCCTGGCTGCCGTAGCGGTTGAGTCCGGCCATCAGGACCAGGCGCGGCTTGGGTTCGTCGGCGAGCCGGGTGAGGGTGTTCTCCCGCCAGCGGTCGCACTCCTCGAAGGTGCGGCCGAGGACGTTGTTGCGCACGGTGAGGGTGGCGAGCGGGCAGCCGGGCTTGACCAGCACTTCCAGCGCCCAGTGCCGCTGTTCGGCCAGTTTCAGGGCGGAGGAGATCCACTGCCCGGCGTGCGAGTCGCCGAGCAGGACGAGCCGGTCGGGGTTGTGCTCGTCGCCGAAGAGGCAGCGGGGGCTGCGGTCGGCGTTGAGGGCGATCTCGCAGCCCTTGCCGGGCGGGAAGTCCTCGCGGGCGCGGGCCAGCGAGGGGGTGAGGGCGGCGAGCCGGGTGCCGGGCGGGAGCAGGGCGGGCCCGTCGACGGCTCCGGCGGGCGCGGCCACCTCGCCCGCGGCGGCCGTGCCGAGGGCGCGGACGGTGCCGCCGCCGAGGGTGAGGGCGGCGATCAGCGGGATGACCAGGGCGCTGGCGCCGACCGCGAGGCCGCGCCGGGGTGCCGGGCTGCTGCCGTACCGCAGGGGCTGTTCGACGAGCCGCAGGGTGAGCCAGGCGGGCAGCGCGCCGGCGGCGGTGAGAGCGAGGAGGACGGGCCAGCTCAGGGCGCCGTAGCGGGCCTGGGCGATGGTGAGGACGGGCCAGTGCCACAGGTACCAGGCGTAGGAGAGGCGGCCGGCGGCGCGCAGCGGTCGGGTGGCGAGGAGCCGGCCGGCGTCGGCGGCGCCGAGCGGGCGCGGGGTGGCGCCGGCGAGCAGCAGGGCGGCGGTGCCGAGGACGGGCGGCAGCGCGGCGGCGCCGGGGAAGGGGGTGGTGCGGTCGTAGAGGAAGACCGGGCCGGCCAGAGCGGCGAGCCCGAGCCAGCCGAGCGGGCGCAGGGCGGGTGTGGCGTCGCGGGCGGCGAGGGCCCGCCCGGCCAGGGCCGCGCAGGCGCCGGCGGCGAACTCCCAGAGCCGGCTGGCGGTGGAGAAGTAGGCGAGCGGCGCGGAGGTGGCCGTCCAGCGCAGGCAGAGCAGCAGCGAGGCGGCGCCGACGCCGAGGGTGGCGAGGGTGATCGCGGCGGTGCGGCGGCGTCCGTGCAGGTACCGGGCGAGGCCGAGCAGCAGGACGCCCCAGAGCAGGTAGAACTGGTTCTCCACGCCGAGGGACCAGAAGTGCTGGAGCGGGCTGGGGTCGCGTTCGGCGGCGAGGTAGTCGGTCTGCTGGCCGACGAAGCGCCAGTTGGCGAACTGGCCGGCGGCGGCGATGAGGTCGCGGGCGAGGTCGGTGCCGCGCAGCGGGTCGAGCAGGGCTCCGCCGGCGGCGGCGGTGGCGACGAGGACGGTGGCGGCGGCAGGCAGGATGCGGCGGGCGCGGCGGGCGGCGAAGTCCCCCAGGCCGATCGGGCGGCCGACGAGCAGGCCGGTGATCAGGAAGCCGGAGATGACGAAGAAGATGTCGACGCCGACGTAGCCGCCGGTCGGGCCGGGGACGGCCGCGTGGAAGGCGAGGACGGCCAGGACGGCGACGCCGCGCAGGCCTTCGATGTCGGGCCGGAAGGCGATGCGCCGGGGTGCCTCCGCCGTGACGGTGGCGACCTCGGCGGGCCGCGACACCCGGACGAGGCCGGGCAGTTCGACGGAGGCGGAGGCTGCGGTGGCGGCTGCGGTGGCGGCTGCGGAGTGGCTGGAAGAAGGCGGTGGTACGGCCGTTGGCACGGCGGTGCTCCTTGCAGGGCTGGCAGGGCGGAGTCGGTGGTCTGGCCCGCCGGGCCGATGGGGCGGCCGGGCGGCGGAGTCCGCGCCGGTGGGGCGACGCGCAAGGAAACGGCTGGGGAAGGGTTCGGGACGGGTTCGGACGGGGCCGGGCGGGGCCGGGCGGGGCCGGGCGGGACCGTCAGAACAGCAGTGGGTCGGCCCACCCGGAGGCGAGCAGCCCGCACAGCAGCAGTGCGGCGGTGACGGCGACGGCTTCGGCCTGTCCGAATCCGAGGTCGGAGCGGCCGCGGGCGGGCGGGGCGACCTCGCCGACTGCGGCGCCCTTGCCGCCGTCCGTCCCCCGTAGCAGCGGCCACAGGGCCCGGATCAGCGGGACCATCGTGTAGGCGGTGAGGGCGAGCAGCGCGGTGAGCGCCCAGTAGGGCTGCCAGCCGTACCGCAGCGCGGCCTGGGCGAGTCCGGCGGCGCCGGCCACGACCACGAGCCCGAGCCAGCCGACGCCGGTCCGGGCGACGGTGCGGGCGAGGGAACTGCCGCCGGAGACGGCGCCGGTGGGCACCCAGTCGGCGGAGCGGCGGCGCAGCGCGTGCGCGATGGCGACGATGTGGCAGAGCCCGCCGAGGAGTTGGACGCGGGTGACCTCGAAGCGCCAGCGGGTGCGGGACATCGCGGGCAGCAGCACGAGGGCGACCCAGATGGGCGGCAGGAACGGCAGGACCTGCCAGGGCTGGATCTGTTCGGGCCGGAAGTACAGCATGATCAGGGCGGGCAGCGGCACGGCGAAGACGTTGACCGCGCTGGTGACGTAACCGAGGATGCCGTTCCAGAAGCAGAGCCGGGCGGAGCGGGGCAGCGGGCCGCGCCGGAAGTCGGGGTCGCCGACGAGCGCGAGCGAGCCGAGGCACCAGCGGTACTGCTGGCTGATGAAGGCGGGCAGGCCGGTGGGCGACATGCCCTTGGCGACGAGCGCGGGCACGTACCGGGTGGTCCATCCGGCGCGGGCGAGGGCGAGTCCGGTGTACAGGTCCTCGCTGTGGTCGATCTCGGCGAACCCGCCCACGCGCCGCAGTGCCGCGCGGCGGTAGAGGGCGTTGGTGCCACAGCAGACGGTGCCGTCCTGGGCGTCCCGGGAGGGCTGGATCCAGCGGTAGAAGATCTCCTGGGTGGCTCCGGCGGCGCGTTCGAGCCAGGACATGTCGGCGTCCGTGTCGAAGCACTGCGGGCTCTGCACGATGCCGACCTCGGGGTTGTCGAGGTAGGGCACCAGGTGGTGCAGGAAGTCGGGGCGGGGGCAGAAGTCGGCGTCGAGGACGGCGATGATCTCGCCGTCGCCCTCGGCGAGGCCGTGGTTGAGGTTGCCGGCCTTCTTGAAGCGGCCGCGGTCGGGGCGGGCGCGGTACCGGAAGCCGTAGGACTCGGCGAGTTCGCGGACTTCGGGGCGGTCGGCGTCGTCGAGGACGAGGACGGTGAGTTCGCCGGGCCAGCGGACGGCGGCGGTGTGCCGGTAGGCGTTGTCGAGGACGGCGAGGGGTTCGCCGGCGGTGGGCAGCAGCAGGTCGACGCTGGGGTGGCGCTCGGGGTTCCAGGCACGCAGCAGCAGGTCGTGGGAGTCGCGGGTGTAGCGGCGGGCGCGCTGCCCGTCCGCGACGGAGAGCAGCCAGGTGGCCGCGTTGAGCAGGGTGAGGAGCAGGAACGGCCAGAGCAGCGGGGTGCTGAGGGCGAACAGGCCGAGTGTGGCGGTGGCGCCGGCGTAGGAGAGGGTGGCGCAGAGCAGCACCCAGCGGCGCTGCGGGCCGAAGTACCAGTACAGCTCCTCGTCGTCGGGTGGGCGGGGCAGGCGGTGGTCGGGGTCGGCGGCGGCCGGGCGGTGCGGGCCGGTGCCGGGTGCGGGCATGGCGGTGCCATGGAGTACGGGCATGCGGAAATGGCCCCCCTGGGCATGGGACGGAACGTGGCCGTTCGCCCTCAGCCTCTCACATTGGCCTAGACCAATCATGAATTCGGTGTGACATCTCCGCATCGCCCCTGGTCAGCGGGTTGACGTCAAATCAGCTCCCGACGAAACGTCAAATGATCAACGTTCGGACGTCCGATCACTCGCCTCCCGCCCGCCCCTCAGAGCGCTCCGAGCTCCTTCGTCAACTGCTCGAACCGGAGGTCCGCCCGGCGCGGCAGGCCGAAGCGCTCGTCGCCGTACGGGAACGGGCTGTACACCCCGGTCCGGCGGTAGCCGCGCCGCTCGTACCAGGCGATCAGGTCGGCGCGCTGCTCCACCACCTTCATCTCCAGCACCCGCACGCCCCACTCCTCACGGGCCACCCGCTCCGCCTCGGCCAGCACGACCCGGCCGATGCCGCCGCCCTGCAGCGTCGGGCGCACCGAGAACATGCCGAAGTAGGCGCTGTCCGCCCGCCGTTCGAGCTGGCAGCAGGCGATCAGCTCGCCGTCGCGCTCGGCCACCAGCACCACCCCCTCCCGGTCCTGGACGGCCGCGGCCACGCTGTCCGGGTCGGTGCGCTGCCCGTCCAGCAGGTCGGCCTCGGTGGTCCAGCCGGCCCGGCTGGCCTCGCCCCGGTAGGCGGACTCGACGAGCGTCACCAAGGCCGGGACGTCGGCGAGCGTGGCGGTCCGGAGAGTCGGCTCCCCGGTGAAGCCGGCGGAACCGGCGGTGGTCTCGGACATGGCGAATCCCTTCGTCCTACGGCGGCACCGGCCGCGCCGGGCGGCGGCCGGTCCGGGCATCGTGCCACAGCCCCCGGGCGGCCCCCCGGGCCGGGGACCAGCACGAACGCCCAGCCGGGCCGCCCCCGGCGGGCACCGCCCGCGCCGGCCGGGGGCGGCCGCTGCCGCGTGACGTCCGTTCAAGAAGTGGCCGAGGATATCTGGCGGCACTGGCGGGTACATGGCTAGGGTGCTCCCCTGCCGGATCAACTCCCGGCACCAGCAGGCCCCTTGGGCCAACGCACCGGAACAGAGGAGTGCTCATGACCCGCTCTTCCCGCTCCGCCCGCACCGCCGCCCCCGCGCCGAGACCGGCCGGCCGCCGCCGACTGCCCGTCCTCGCCGCCCTCGCCGCCGCCACCGCCCTGGTCACCGGCCTCGCCGCCACCGCGTACGCGGCCGAGCCGACCACGGCCGACTCCGCCGCCCCCGTCGTCGAGGGCCGGCCCGGCTTCCACCCCGAGCGCGACTTCGCCGGCTCCACCGTCGCCGCCCACGAGGGCCGCGGCGCGGCGCCGTACGCCTCGCTGGCCGTCACCCAGACCCCCGGCATGGACGTCGCCAGCTACCAGGGCAACGTCGACTGGAGCACCGCGGCCGCCAACGGCGCCCAGTTCGCCTACGTCAAGGCCACCGAGGGCACCGGCTACACCAACCCGTACTTCGCCCAGCAGTACAACGGCTCCTACAACGCGGGCATGATCCGCGGCGCCTACCACTTCGCGCTGCCGAACAGCTCCTCCGGCGCCACCCAGGCCAACTACTTCGTCAGCCACGGCGGCGGCTGGTCCGCCGACGGCCAGACCCTGCCGCCCGCGCTCGACATCGAGTACAACCCCTACGGCGCGACCTGCTACGGCCTGAGCCAGTGGGGCATGGTCAACTGGATCCGCGACTTCAGCAACACCGTGCACAACCTCACCGGCCGCTATCCCACGATCTACACCACCACCAACTGGTGGTCCCAGTGCACCGGGAACGACGGCAGCTTCGGCTCGACCAACCCGCTCTGGATCGCCCGCTACTCCAGCAGCCCCGGCACCCTCCCGAACGGCTGGGGCTACCAGACCTTCTGGCAGTACGCCGACTCCGGCACCTTCCCCGGCGACCAGAACCTCTTCAACGGCGCCTCCGACCGCCTGAGCGCCCTCGCCCTCGGCTGAGCACCCCCCGGCCCGCCGGTCCCGGCCGCTCGCCGTGAGCGGCCGGGACCGTCCCCCGCCGCTGCCGTTCCACCAACGGCAGCGGCGGGGGTTCAACGACATCGGCCGTTGGGCAGAGGGTTGGCGGGGTGGGGGGATCGGTGCCTGGCCCGACCACCGCTTCGACGTCGTCCTCAACGACGGCGACTTCGCCGCGCCAAGCCTTGCCCCCTCCTCGGGACTGGACGTTCCGCTGCCTCAAACCTGGTAGTTCGCCAGAAATGGAAACTCCTGACAGGGCGAGCCTCCAAGGCGGAGTATGGGCATCGGCTCAGGTCTGCAACTGAGCGCAACCGGCTCGACACGGGAGGATCAGATGGCACTACGGTTCGTTGCGAAGGACGAGAAGTCGGGGGATCACGGGTCTCCCACTGTGTGGGTGGACCCGGACACCCGCGACTTCGTCATCCAGGGGTGGAAGATCGACGAGGCAACGACGGCCGATTGCCTGGCTGACGGTCCGATCCCGGATCATGAGACCGTGGTCCGCATCCCTGCCCGGATGGCTAAGGCGCTCAAGGAGGCGTTGGATGTCGCAGAGCTTGAACAGCTTCGCTGACCTCTTGAGGGCTGCGCGGAAGTCCGCGGTCCATCTGGAACTGCGCGATGTCTACTCGGTCGGCAACGAGGATGAAGGCTTCCGGGCCTGGAAGGCCGGCCACCGACTTGATCCTGCCGACCGCTCGTCCTGGTGGAGGCCGTGGCTCGACCTCGTTCAGGAGGTGACCGCCAGTGGCGTCTCCGTGAAGCGAGCCAGAGTCATCTCGGAGCCGGCGAGCGAGTACATCCAGTACGAGCACTCGTTCACCTTCACCAACGTGGCCGGTGGCGAGGAAGTGCGGTGGCTGCCTCGCCGGAATGCCTCCGACCTTCTTCTTCCCGGAAACGACTTCTGGTTGTTCGACGGCAGGATCGTCCAGTTCAACATCTTTGACGGCGAGGGCCGATGGGTGCACACGGATCAGAGTGAAGATCCCGATGTGGCCCGGCTCTGCGCGGCAGCCTTCGACGCTGTGTGGGAGCGTGCCATCCCTCACGAGGCTTACAGCATCGCCGAGTAGCCACCACAGGCGGCCGGTCCATGTCCTCGTCTCCCCTCTCCAGTGCCCAAGCCGCACGGAAGGCGCTCGCCGATCAGCTCGACCAGATCCGGCGTGACGCCGGGCTTTCAGGGCTTGAACTGGCCGTACGGTGTGGGTGGCACAAGTCCAAGTCGTCCCGCATCGCCCGTGGTCTGACGGTGCCCTCCGACAGCGACATCCGTGCTTGGTGCACGGCCTGTGGGTCTGCGGAGAAGGCGTCGGATCTGGTCGCGGCGTCGCGCACCGCCGAGTCGATGTACACACAGTGGCGAGACCTCCACCGTGACGGCATGAAACGGGTGCACCAGAAGACCCTGCCGCTCTACCAGCGGACACGAAAGTTCAAGGTGTACGCCTCCAACGTCATGCCTGGGATGACGCAGACGGCCCCGTACGCAACCGGGCTCCTCCGCTCGATCACGACCTTCCAGGGCACCCCGGACGACGTGGAGGATGCGGTGAAGGCCCGGCTCAAGCGATCCCGTGTCCTGAACGATGCCGGCCATCAGTTCGCCCTCGTCCTGGAAGAGGCCGTTCTCTACTACGGCGTGTGTGACGACGAAGCACTTGCGGGTCAGCTCGACCACCTGCTGGTGATCGCCTCCCTCCCGAACGTCTCTGTCGGCGTCATCCCGTTCCGGGCCCGCCGAACCGTTTGGCCACTCGAAGCGTTCTACGTCTTCGACGAGAGCCTCGTGGCGGTCGAGACGCTGACGGCGGAGATCAACGTCACGGCTCCCGGCGAGATCCGCACCTACCTCCGCGCCTTCGCCGAACTGGCCAGGATCGCAGTTCACGGAGCCGAAGCTCGAAGGCGAATCGCCAAGGCACGCAGCGCCCTCGGGTGAACCTGTGCAACCGCGTGCAACTTCGTGGCACTGCCTGTGACGGACTCCCTACGGTCTATTACGCACCCCCACCGCCACGGCGACGGAGGAGAGACCGATGGTGAGACGCACCCCCCAAGACCAAGCGTGAGTACCGGGAGGCGCTCACGCCTGGGTCAACCGGGACGGCTCCAGTGACCCCTACCCGGAGATGGTCCCGCTGGAGGACTCGGAGGCCGCGGATTGAGCACGCCGCTGCCCGTCCGGGTCACCGGTGAGGGGTTCGCCGGGGACCGGCCGGACGGCTACCTCGAGACCGCTGAGCGGGCAGCTCGCGGAGTCCCGACCCCCGTGCCGGCCGCCGTCGCCTACACCCTCTCGCTGCTCACGCTGATAGCGCTGGCGACGGCACTCATCGCCTGCGGCCGCTTCTAGGCGCAACCCGCGCCCCTCGGGCGCCCACAAGCTCCCGGCCCGACGAAGAGTCTGACGGGCTGGGCCTGCATCACCCCGCACGACTGTTCGCCCACACCCGGGCGGACAGAGCCAACCCGATGGGAGAGGCATGTGAGCACCGCCACCATCAAGCCCGGCGTCGAGCTGGACGAACTGGGCAAGTTCTTCACAATCGCCGCGCGCCGGATCGACGCGGGCCAGAGCGCGCCGGAGATGTTCTCCACCGCGATCGACGCCACGTGGCACTCGCTCGTCGCGGACCCGGCCGCGCACGAGGCGTTCACCCTCCGGCACGCCGGCCGCAAGTTGGCCCACGTCGAGAGCGCGGGCAGCGGCCACATCGCCTGGGTGAGCGCGTACGAGGAGGCGTACGGTTCCCTGCCGGAGATCTGGTTCACCGACGCCAACGGCAGGGTCAACACCGGGGCTCTGGCCCGCTACCGCGACACGGGCGAGGTCTTCGCCGAGTGGGACTGCTCGCCCGCCCCGGGCGACGGCGACGGCGACGTGGTCCCCGCGGCGTCCTACCTGTGATCATCGCGCCGATCGACGGAGCGTCCCGGCCCACCGCCGGGGCGCTCCGCCTCACCGAGGCTCGGACGGAGAACCCCGTCAGCGTGGACGTGAACAACTACCTCGCCGGCTTGTACCAGCACTGCCCGTTCCTGCGCCCGTCCACGAGACGCGGCATGACCGGGTGGACCGTGTACGAGATCACCCCGGGCAGCCACCGGTACGCCGTGGAAGCCGAGTTGTTCCATGCCGGGGTCCAGGCCGCCGAATGGGTTCGCCCGCTGATGGCGCGGCCGAACGGACTTCTCGTGTGCGAGAACGTGGTGCTGGTCGGGCGCTGCGAAGGCGCGGACCACCGCGAGTTGCTGGCCTGGCCGCACTGGGCGTTGAAGAACCTCTATGCGCCGGTCGGGGTCATGTTCGGCAAGTTCCCCAGGGGTGCTGTCGAGCTGGGCCGACGCGGGGAGAACATCCCGCCGCCGCCCTTCTCGTTCCTCCCGGTGCGGGTGGGCGTCCGCCCACTGGACCCGAAGTTCCTGAAGGACACGCCCGATCTTGCGTCGGCGCTGGCCGTGTCGGCCGATGACGGCCGGGACGTGTTCGAGCACATCCCTTGCGAGTGGAAGGCAGTTCGAGAATGGGCGAGTTCGCGTCCGATGCCGGTGACGCGCTGAAGGCTGCCGAGAGCATCTGCGGCCCTCTGAAGCTGGAGGAGGTCAGCAGCCGGCGGGGCTCGACGGTGTGGAAGGCAACCGGTCCGCTGGGCTCGGCAAGCATCAAGCTCGGCACAGGCGAGGCAGCCGAGATCACCGCGCGCGAAGCCTCCGTGCTGGAACAGCTCCCCGGCTACTCCGTGGATGTCGGCCGGCTTGCCACTGGTGTCTGGTACGTCACCCCGTGGCTGTCCGGGCCGTCCACGTGGGACGTCTTCCGACCCGTACGCAAGGGCGACGGCGGGCGCGAGGACGCCCTGAGCGCTGTGACGGGACTGTGCCGCGCCGTGGCCGATCTCCACGCAGAGGGGTGGGTCCACGGTGACCTCCAGCCCGCCCACGGCATCCACGGCAAGGACGGAACGGCGCGCCTCATCGACTTCGCCTGGTCCCGCAGGATCGGCAGCACCCCGTGGACGGCGTTCGAGGGCACGATGATCCACCTCACCGCACCCGAGCTGGCCGCCCGGATCATCGACGGACCCCAACCCGTCGACACGACCCGGACAGCCGACGTCTACGCCCTCGCCGGAACCCTGTGGACCTGCGTCACCGGCGCGTGGCCCCTGGACTACGAGCGGGCCGGCCTGAAGAAGGAAGCGCCGCTGGAGGAGATCCGCAAGGCCATCGCCCACCGCGCCGTCCCGATCGCCACCGCGATGCCCTGGCCCGCCCTCCAGGCCCGGCTGCGCTACGTCCTGCTGGCCGCACCCGACGACCGGCCCACCGCCGCAGAACTCGTGAAGCTCATCGAAGCGGTGGACGTGTGATCGAGCTGCGGGAGCTGGCCCCCGGCGACGCCGAGGCCGTTCTGCGGATCTACAGCGCGGAGTCGACCAAGCATCTGGGCCGGGCCCCGATGGATGCTGGCGAAGCCCGCTACTACGCCCGCAGCGCCGCCGCTTCCGCAGCACAGTCGCCGCGCACGCTCTACGTGCTCGGACTCGTCGTGGACGGTGACCTCGTCGGAGTCCTCAAGCTCCACCTTGACCGGCCCGTCGCCGCGATCAGCTACATCCTGCGCGCGGACGCTTGGGGGCGGGGATACGCCACCGAGGGAGTCCGCAAGATCCTCGCCCTGGCGTTCGGGCACCTCGGATTGCCCGAGGTCCGCGCCAAGCATCACCCGGACAACCCCGCCTCGGGCCGCGTCCTCGCCAAGGCCGGGTTCACCCCCACCGGCACGCTCACCGGACTCCACACCTACGCCATCCGGCCCCCACCAGCCGTCCGCCCATCCCCGCACAACCGGAGCACGCCATGGAACGCGTTGCTCTGATCGTCATCCTCGCCATCTACGCGGTGACCGGCATCCGCTACTACCGCACGCCCCGGGGACGAGGCCGACCTCGGCACCTCTTCAACGGCGCCTCCGACCGCCTGAGCGCCCTCGCCCTCGGCTGACGCCCGGCCGCTGAGCACGGCGGCCCCGGCGCCCTGCGGACGATCGCGGGGCACCGGGGCCGCCCGGGGCCGGGGGCGGTGCGGGCGGGGACAGCCCGTCGTGCCCGCTGCCGCGGCGCCGGTCGGGGTGGCACTGTGGGATTCCCCGCACGTCACTGGAGGCTGACACCGTGACCGTCGTCGTCTGGATCACCGAAGGCACCTGGCCCGCCTGTGTCGACGCCGCCCGCGCCCACGCGCCGCAGGGCGCGGAGCTCGTGCTGCTGCACATCAGCGGACAGGACGTCGCCGGCCTCGCGCACGGGGCCTTCGCCGGCCTGCTCGGACGCGGCCACCGCGAGCGCGACCCCGGCGACCGGGTGGAGGTCCTGGCCACCGCCTCCGGCCAGCACCTCCTGGACGCCGCCGCCGACCGTCTCGGCCGGCCCTGCACCCGCCTGGAGCGCACCGGCCGCACCGAACGCGAGGTCGTCGCGGCGGCCGACGGGGCCGAGTTGCTCGTCCTCGCCCGCGACGGCGACCGCACCCGCCTCGGGCCCCACAGCCTCGGCCCCGCCACCCGCTTCGTCGTCGACCACGCTCCCTGCCCCGTGCTGCTGGTCTGGCCGGAACCCGCACCGGGGGCCGACACCCTGCCGCCCCCGCCGCGCCACCACCGGTGACGCCACCGGCCGGTGGTCAGTGGCCGACGTCCGGCGCCGGGTAGGAGAGCCGGCGCCGGCTGCCCGCGGGAAAGCGGGCCCGAAGGCGCCGCCCGTCGCCGGGGACGGTGGTGGCGGCCAGGTTGCCCGCCTCGTCGGTCAGGAGGGCGGCGAGGGCGGTGAGGCTCCCGCCGGTGCCGTCGCCCCGCCGGATCTCCAGGACCCGGGCGACGACGAGTGTCTTGACCGCCTCGCGCCTCAGGTTCCGGGACAGGCCCAGCTCGGCCGCGAGCTGCTGCTCGGGGGGGGGGCAGCTTGGAGCCGGGGGCAGCTCGCCGTCCCGGATCAGCTGCCGGATGCGGGCGATGGCCTTGTCGGCCGGTGACACAGCGTCAACCTGGCGGGAGATCCCGTGTCCTGGAGGAGACCCGATGATTCACCTTCGTCGACTCCCGTACACCACCTGCCAGTTCGGCGGCACCGGCACAGCTCGTGATCGCCCGAGGGTGCCCCCGCCGGGCCGATCCATCCCATGTGTCGGCCCGGCGGGGGCAGGTAAGTTTCACGGTCGTGCGGGAGCGCTCCCGCGACCATTGACGACGATTCGAGAGCGCTGGCTTGATGAGGAGGGGATCGCCTCGCCTCGCCGCGGGAGCGCTCCCACTCGATTCCGAGATCCGCCAGGAACCACCCTTCCGAAAGGACCCGGACGTGCCCCAACCCGCCCTGCGCCGCCTGCGCACAGCAGCGGCCGCCATGGTGCTCGGCGTCGCCGGCCTGCTGCCGAGCATCGGCGCCGCCACCCCCGCGCAAGCCACCCCGGCACAAGCCGCCCCCGCGCAAGCCGCCGCCGTCCACGTCGCCAACCCGTTCGTCGGCGCGACCAGCTACCTCAACCCGGACTTCACGGCCAAGGTCAACTCCCAGGCCGGCGCCGACGGCGGCGCCCTGGGGGCGCTGGAATCCCAGGTCGCCGCCAACCCCACCGCCGTCTGGATGGACCACATCGGCGCGATCACCGGTGACTCCACCCATCTCAGCCTCCGGTCCCACCTCGACCAGGCCCTCGCCCAGCAGCAGGGAAGCACGCCGATCGTCTTCCCGGTCGTCGTCTACGACCTGCCGGGACGGGACTGCGCCGCGATCGCCTCCAACGGTGAACTCCCCGCCACAGCAGCCGGGTTGACCACCTACGAGACGCAGTACGTGGACCCGATCGCGGCCGTGCTGGCAGATCCGAAGTACGCCGGTGTCAGGATCGCGGCCGTCATCGAGCCGGACTCACTGCCCAACGCCGTGACCAACCAGTCCAAGCCGACCTGCGCCACCGCCACCCCGTACTACGAGGCGGGCATCGAGTACGCACTCAACAAGCTCCACGCCATCCCCAACGTGTACGACTACCTCGACATCGGTCACGCGGGCTGGCTCGGCTGGTCCACCAACATGGTGCCGGCGGGCCGGGAGTACGCCAAGGTCGCCCAGGCCACGACGGCCGGGTTCGCCAGCGTCGACGGCTTCATCAGCGACACCGCCAACACCACGCCGCTCGGCGAGCCGTTCCTCACCGACCCCGACCTCAACGTCGGCGGGCAGCCCCTCAAGTCGGCCGACTTCTACCAGTACAACCCCGCGTTCGACGAGTACCACTACGACACCGCGATGTACGCCACCCTGGTCTCCAACGGGTTCCCGAGCAGCATCGGCATGCTGGTCGACACCTCGCGCAACGGCTGGGGCGGCCCCGCCCGACCCACCGCGCTCGACTCCGCCCCCACCACGGTGAACGCGTACGTCGCGGCCAACAAGGTCGACCGGAAGCCCTTCCGCGGCGACTGGTGCAACATCATCGGCACCGGCATCGGCGCCCGTCCGCAGGCCCAGCCGTACGGCGCGGGCAACCCGATCATCGCGTTCCTCTGGGTCAAGCCGCCGGGCGAGTCGGACGGCGACTACCCGAGCGCCTCCCACCCCCACGGGGACCCGCACTGCGACCCGAACGGCACCCAGACCGACGGCAACGGCAACACCTACCCCACCGACTCCATGCCCGGTGACAACATCCCGGCCGGACAGTGGCACCCCGCCCAGTTCCGGCAGCTGGTGCAGAACGCGTACCCGGCGTTCGGCACCCCCGGCGGCGGCACCGGTCCGACCGCGCCGACCGGACTGACCGTCACCGGTACCACCAGCGGCAGCGTGTCGCTCAGCTGGACGGCGTCCACCGACCCGGCCGGCGTGACCGGCTACTCGGTGTACCGGAACGGGACCAGGGTCGCGACCACGACCGGCACCGGTTACACCGACTCCGGACTCTCCCCCGCCACCGCCTACCAGTACACCGTCACGGCGCAGGACGCGGCCGGGAAGGTCTCCCCCGCCTCCACCGCGGTGACCGCCACCACGGCGGCCTCGGGCGGCGGCGGCAGCAGCGGCTGCTCCGCCGGCTACGCGGTCGGCAACGACTGGGGCAGCGGCTTCACGGCCGCCGTCACCGTCACCAACACCGGCACCACGCCCACCAAGTCCTGGACGGTCACCTGGAGTTGGGGCGGCAACCAGCAGATCACCAACAGCTGGAACGCCACCGTCGCCCAGAGCGGCAGCACGGTGACGGCCGCCGGCCAGGCCTACAACAGCGCGCTCGCGCCGAACGCCACCACCAGCTTCGGCTTCCAGGCCGCCTACTCGGGTGGCGACACCGCTCCGTCCCTGACCTGCACCGCGAGCTGACCTCCACCCCCCGCCGGGGCCGCGCCCGCGGCCCCGGCCCCACCTCCGAGGAGCTCGGCATGCCCCGTACCGTCCCTGCGCGCACCGCCCCTCGCCGCGCCGGATCCGCCCGCACCGCATCCGCCCGTACCTCCGCCCGTACCGCATCCGCCCGCACCGCCGGGCTGGCGGCCGCCACCGCCGCGTGCGCCGCCCTGGCGGTGCTCCCGCTCACCGCCGCCGCGGCCCCCACCGCCGGCCTTTCCTGTGGCGTGAAGTACGCCGTCAACGACTGGGGCGGCGGCTTCACCGCCAACCTCACCCTCACCGACACCGGCACCACCGCCGTCAACGGCTGGACCCTCGGCTACGCCTACAGCGGCGACCAGACCCTCCAGAACGGCTGGAACGGCACCTGGAGCCAGAGCGGACGAACAGTCACCGTCACCAACCCCGGCTACGCCCCCACCATCGACCCCGGCGCCTCCTACACCACCAGCGCCAACTTCTCCTACAGCGGCCCCAACGCCGCCCCCACCGCCTTCACCGTCAACGGCACCCCCTGCGGACCGCCGTCGAGCCCGCCCCCGAGCCCCACGCCCACCGCGCCCCCCACCACGACTCCCCCTCCGTCGCCGCCGAGCGGCCCCGCCCCGGCCGTGCACGTCGCGGGCAACACCCTGGCGAAGCCCGACGGCACCCCGATCACCCTCCACGGGGTCAACCGTTCCGGGGCCGAGTTCATGTGCGTCCAGGGCCACGGCATCTTCGACGGCCCGGCCGACCAGGCCTCCGTCACCGCGATGACGTCCTGGCACATCAACGCCGTCCGCGTGCCGCTGAACGAGGACTGCTGGCTCGGCCATTCGAACGTCGACCCCGCCTACGCCGGTTCGGCCTACATCGGCGCGGTGCGCGGCTACGTCGACCTGCTGCACCGGAACGGCCTGGTGGCCGTCCTGGACCTGCACTGGACGGACGGCGCGTACACCGGACCGTCCGCCGGCTGCCCGGACGCCAACGCCACCTGCCAGAAGCCCATGCCGGACGCCGCCGGCGCCATCCCGTTCTGGACCTCGGTGGCGCAGACCTTCAAGGGCGACGACGCGACCGTCCTCGACCTGTTCAACGAGCCCTACCCGTCACGCGCCACCGGCGGCGAGGCCAGCGGCTGGGCCTGCTGGCGGGACGGCGGCAGCTGCCCCGGAATCGGCTTCCAGGTCGCCGGCATGCAGGCGATGGTCGACGCGGTGCGTTCCACCGGCGCGGACAACGTCCTGATGCTGGGCGGCCTGGAGTACGCCAACGACCTCACCCAGTGGGCCGCGTACCGGCCGGCCGATCCCCTGCACAACCTGGCCGCGTCCTGGCACTCGTACAACTTCAACGCCTGCGGCACCGCCTCCTGCTGGGACGCCCAGGTCGCCCCGGTAGCCGCCCAAGTGCCGGTCGTGACCGGGGAGTCGGGCGAGAACGACTGCGCGCACGGCTACCTGGACGCCCTGCTGCCCTGGCTGGACCGGCACGGCGTCTCCTACCTCGCCTGGGCCTGGAACACCTGGGACTGCGGCAGCGGCCCGGCCCTGATCAGCTCCTACGACGGCACGCCGACGGCCTTCGGCGCCGGCTACCGCGCCCACCTGGCCGGCCTGTAGCCGGCCGGCTCCCGGTCGTCGACGCGTCCCAGCCGGAGGCGTTCCGGGGTGTGAACGTTAACAGACGGTGGACTCCGCGATCCCCCACGGTCCGGAGCGGTGCGCGTCCGCCGCGCGCACAGCGCGTACTGTTGGGCCGCACCCGCATGCCGTGACCTCGCGTTTCCGGCTCTTCGGGGGTGCTGCCCGGTGTGATGCCGCCATCGTCTGCAAGGAGTGGATCCTGAGTACCTCGTTCGCGGAAGCGCTGTCGGTCGTCCTGCTGGCGCTGGTCCTGCTCTGCGCGGTGGTACGCCCGTGGGGCTGGCCGGAGGCCGTGGTCGCCGTGCCGGCGGCCGGGCTGGTGGTCGGCGTCGGCGCGATCGCACCGTCGGACGCCCTGGCCGAGGCACAGCGCCTCGGACCGGTGGTCGGCTTCCTGGCAGCCGTGCTCGTACTCGCCCAACTCTGCGACGACGAGGGCCTCTTCCACGCCTGCGGGGCCTGGATGGCCCGCACCGCCGCCGGGCGGCCGCGGCGGCTCCTGGCGCAGGTGTTCGTTGTGGCCTCGGTGATCACGGCGGTGCTCAGCCTGGACGCCACCGTGGTGCTGCTCACCCCGGTGGTCTTCGCCACCGCCGCGCGTCTCGGCGCCCGGCCCAAGCCGCACCTCTACGCCTGCACCCACCTGTCGAACACCGCCTCGCTGCTTCTGCCGGTCTCCAACCTGACCAATCTGCTGGCGTTCGCCGCCAGCGGGCTGAGCTTCACCCGGTTCGCCGCACTGATGGCGCTGCCGTGGCTGGCGGCCATCGCCGTCGAATACCTCGTGCTGCGCCGGTTCTTCGCCGCCGACCTGGACGCGGGCGCACCCGGGCCGGTCGACCCGACGCCGCCGCGGATGCCGCTGTTCGCCCTCGTCACCGTGGCCGGCACGCTGGGCGGATTCATCCTCACCTCCGTGGTCGGGATCGATCCCGCGTGGGCCGCCCTGGCCGGCGCCCTCGTCCTCGCCGTCCGCGCGCTGGCCCGGCGGCGCACCACCCCGTCCGCGATCGTCCGCTCCGCCGCCGTGCCGTTCCTGGCCTTCGTGCTGGCGCTCGGCGTCGTGGTGCGGGCCGTGGTCGACAACGGACTGGCCTCCGCGCTCGGGCACCTCGTCCCGCACGGCACCGGCCTGGCCGCGCTGCTCGGCATCGCGGCGCTGGCGGCGGTACTGGCCAACGTCATCAACAACCTGCCCGCGACCCTCGTGCTGCTGCCGCTGGCCGCCCCGGCCGGGGCGGGTGCGGTGCTCGCGGTGCTGCTCGGGGTGAACATCGGCCCCAACCTCACCTACGCCGGGTCCCTCGCCACCCTGCTGTGGCGGCGCATCGTCCGGGAGCACGACACCGACGTCGGCCTGGGCGAGTTCACCCGGCTCGGACTGCTCGTCGTACCCGCCGCCCTGGTGGCGGCCGTGCTCGCGCTGTGGGGGTCCCTGCAGACCATCGGAGGGTGAGGACGGCCGCCCGTCCCGCCCCTCCGACGGCTCTGCTCGGGTGCCGGGAGCCGGCCCTCGGCATAGCGTGGCCGACGGCGCCCGCCGGCACGTCGCGGGCGCGAGACGACAGACAGCCCGAACTCCAGGAGGCCGGTCCATGCGCGCGGTGACCTACGACTCGTACGCCCCGGACAACTCCCGGCTCACGTACGGCGAGGTGCCCGACCCGAAGGTGGGCCCCGGCCAGGTGCTGATCCAGGTCCGGGCGGCCTCCGTCAACCCGGTCGACTGGAAGGTCATGGCGGGCGGTCTGGACGGCATGATGGACACGGTCTTCCCCGTCGTCCCCGGCTGGGACGTGGCCGGCGTGGTCACCCGCACCGGCCCCGACACGCCCGAGTTCGCCCCCGGGGACGAGGTGATGGCGTACGCCCGCAAGGACGTGGTGCAGGCCGGCACCTTCGCCCAGTACGTCGCGGTCGCCGCACCCGCGGTGGCGCGCAAGCCCGCCGCGCTCGACTGGGCCCAGGCCGGCGGCCTGCCGCTGGCCGGCCTGACCGCGCTGCGCAGCCTGGACCGGCTCGCCGTCGGGCCGGACGACGTGCTGCTGGTGCACGGCGCCGCCGGGGGCGTCGGCAGCCTCGCCGTCCAGCTCGGCCGCGACCGCGGGGCCCGGGTGATCGGCACCGCCTCGGAGCGCAACCACGCCTTCGTCCGCGAGCTGGGCGCCGAACCGGTGAGCTACGGGGACGGGCTGACCGAGCGGGTGCGCGCGCTGGCACCCGGCGGCGTGTCGGCCGTCGCGGACTTCGTCGGGGGCCAGCTGGAGACGACGCTGGCCGTGCTCGCGGACGGCGGCCGGCACGTGTCCGTCGCCGATCCGACCGTGGAGAAGCACGGCGGCCACTGGCTCTGGGTCCGCCCGGACGGCGCCAAGCTCGCCGAACTGGCGGAGGCGGTGGACCGCGGCGCGCTCACCGTGGAGGTCGCCCGGACCTTCCCCCTGGAACGGACGGGCGAGGCCTTCGACGCCAGCCGCACCGGCCACACCCGCGGAAAGCTGGTCATCGTGCCGTGACGGCCCGTGCCTTCGTTGCCGGGAGCGCGCGTGGCGGGGGCCGCACCCGGGCTGCACGGCAGCGGCCGGACTCCCGTTCCGCGGGTCGGGCCCCCGCCCGCCGGCCGGTCGGCCGCAGGGTCCGGCCCCGGGTCAGCCGACGGGCAGCAGGGTCGGATCCGCCATGATCCGGCGGACCGTCGTCAGCGCCGCGCCCAGCAGCGGCCCGCGCCGCCCCAGCGCGGACGGGCGCAGCGCCTCCGGGGCCCACGGCCGTACGGTGACCCGGGCGGCCAACTCGGCGCGCACGGACGGGAGCAGCCAGTCGGCGAGCTCGGCGTAGGCGCCGCCGAGGACCAGCCCGTCCGGGTCGATGAGTTCCACGGCGGAGGCGAGGGCGAGGCCCAGGGCCCGCCCGGCGCGGTCCAGTGCCGCCAGGGTGGGCGCGTGCCCGGCGGCCGCCCGCTCGGCCAGCAGGGCGACCGGGTCGCCCGCCGGGGCCGGTCCGGCCCCGTCCGCGCCGCCGTGCCGCGTGAGGCCGGCCTCGCGCAGCACGGCGGCCTCGCCCGCGTACTGCTCCAGGCAGCCACGGGCGCCGCAGGCGCAGGCGACGCCGTCCGGCTGGATGGGGATGTGGCCGAGTTCGCCGGCGAAGCCGCGGGCGCCCCGGAACAGCCGCCCGCCGATGACCAGGGCGGCGCCGATGCCGGTCCCGGCGGACACGTGGACGAAGGTCTCCACGGCCGGCTCGACGCCCCAGTACTCGGCCAGCGCCCCGAGGTTGGCCTCGTTCTCCGGTTCGGGCACGGTGTCCGGGTCGGGCCAGTGGTCGGCGAGCCGGACGCCGTGCCAGCCGAGGTTGGGCGCGCGCTCGACCAGTACGCCGGGCCCGTTCGGCACCACCCCGGGCACGGCCAGGACGCGGCCCTCGATCCGCAGTCCGAGGGCGGTGGCCTCGGCCTGCGCCTCGGCGGCCAGCGCGGCGACCTCCGCCAGCACCTGCCCGGCGGGCCGGCCCGCGTTGGTCCGTTCCACCCGGCGCCACACCCGCGGCTCGCCGCGCAGGTCGACCACGCACGCGCCGAGGTGGGTGACGCCGACCTCCAGGCCGAGGCCCGCCGGGCCCTGCTCGCTGACGGCCAGCGCCCGCCCGGGCCGGCCGGGCCGGCCGCTGGCCGTGGCCGCCGCCTCGGTCAGCGCGCCGCGGCCGATCAGCTCGTCGACCAGGGAGGAGACCGCCGCCCTGGTCAGCCCGACGTGTCCGGCGACGTCCGCGCGGGAGAGCGGGCTGTGCACGCGCACCGCGCCGAGGACGACCGCGAGGTTCTGCCGCCGCATGTCCTGCTGCGACGCCGGTCCGCTCGCCGCCGGCCCGTCCGCCCTGCCCACCAGTGTCACGTGCCCCTCCTACCGGTCGTGGGCCGGGGCGCCCTGCAAGGCCCCGGCCCGACGCAGGGTATCGCCGATCAGTTCGAGCGCGTCGTCGTCCCGCCGCACCGGGGCCAGCACCGGGCCCCGCGCCGTCCGCCACCGGCGGGCGACGGCGTCGGCGGGCTCGCCGGTGAGCAGCGCGGCGGCCTGGGCGGCGGCGCCGAGCGCGACCAGTTCCCGGGCCTGCGGCACCTGGACGGCGCGGCCCGAGAGCCGCAGCACGGTCCGCTGCCAGGCCGGCCCGCGGGCGCCGCCGCCGATCAGCAGCAGCGGTTCGTCGCCCGCCGGGTCCGCGCCGCCCTCGCGCAGCACCCCGTCCAGGGCGGCGAGCAGGGCGTGGGCGGCGCCGTCGTAGGCGGCCTGCAGCACCTGGCCAGGGGTGGTGTCGTGGCGCAGCCCGTGGACCAGGCCGGAGGCTGCCGGGAGGTCCGGCGTCCGCTCGCCGTCCAGGTAGGGCAGGACGACCGCGGTGCCGCCCTCCTCGACCTCCTCGCGGCCGCGGCCGAGCAGGGCGGCGAAGCGGTCGACGGCGAGGGTGCAGTTGAGCGTGCAGGCCAGGGGCAGCCAGCCGCCGAGGGAGTCGGCGAAGCCCGCGACGGTGCCGCTCGGGTCGGCGGGCCTGCGCCGGCCGACGGCGTAGACGGTGCCGGAGGTGCCGAGGCTGAGCACCGGCTGTCCGGGGAGCAGGCCGAGGCCGAGGGCGGCGGCCATGTTGTCGCCGGTGCCGGTGGCCACCGGCGTGCCTGCGCGCAGCGGTGTCCCGGGGCGGACGACGCCGGCCCGGGCGCCCGGGGGCAGGACCTCCGGCAGCAGGCCCGGGTCGAGGCCGATCCGGTCGAGGACGTCCCGGTCGTAGCCGTCCGGGCCCCACCAGCCGGTTCCCGAGGCGTCGCCCCGGTCGGTGACCGCCGCCCCGGTCAGCCGCTCGGTGAGGAAGTCGTGGGGCAGGCGGACGGCCGCGACCCGGTCGGCGGCGGCGGGCTCGTGGGTGCGCAGCCAGGCCCACTTGGGGGCGGTGAAGGCGGCGGTGGGCACGCTGCCGGTGCGGCGGGCGAGTTCCGCGGCGCCGATCGCGGCCCTCAACTCGGCGGCCTGGGGGGCCGATCGGACGTCGTTCCAGAGCAGCGCCGGGCGGACCGGCGCTCCGGCCGCGTCGAGGGCGACCAGTCCGTGCTGCTGGCCGGCGACCGCGACGGCGGCCGCGCGGTCCGCCCAGCCGGTGCCGGCCGCGGCCTGCCCGAGCGCGTCCCACCACTGCTCGGGGTCGCTCTCCCGGCCGGCGCCCGTGCTGACGGCGTGCGGGGCGCGGCCGTGGCCCAGGACGGCGCCGGTGTCGAGGTCGACGGCGAGCGCCTTGGTGGACTGGGTGGAGCTGTCGAAGCCGATCACGACGCGCTGCTCAGCCATGCGTTCCTCCGGTGGGGTTCCTTCTGACGTTCCGGCATACTAATTTGTTGAGAGCCCTGACAAACACCCTTTCGGCCGTGATTCCGGAGCCGCTCCATGTCCAGCGACAGCCTCACCCCCACCCCGGCGGACAAGTTCACCTTCGGTCTGTGGACCGTCGGATGGCAGGGCCGCGACCCCTTCGGCGACGCGACCCGCCCCGCCCTCGACCCGGTCGAGACCGTGCGGCGACTGGCCGGGCTCGGCGCCTACGGCGTCACCTTCCACGACGACGACCTGATCCCCTTCGGGGCGGACGAGGCCACCCGCGAACAGACCGTCAAGCGCTTCCGCGCCGCGCTGGACACCGCCGGCCTGAAGGTCCCGATGGCGACCACCAACCTGTTCACCCACCCGGTCTTCAAGGACGGCGCGTTCACCGCCAACGACCGCGACGTCCGGCGCTACGCGCTGCGCAAGACGATCCGCAACATCGACCTCGCGGCCGAGCTCGGCGCCTCGGTCTACGTCGCCTGGGGCGGGCGCGAGGGCGCCGAGTCCGGCGCGGCCAAGGACGTGCGCACCGCGCTCGACCGGCTCAAGGAGGCCTTCGACCTGCTGGGCGAGTACGTCGAACAGCAGGGCTACGACCTGCGGTTCGCGATCGAGCCCAAGCCCAACGAGCCGCGCGGCGACATCCTGCTGCCCACCGTCGGCCACGCCCTGGCGTTCATCAACGCGCTGGAGCGCCCCGACCGGGTCGGCCTCAACCCCGAGGTCGGCCACGAGCAGATGGCCGGGCTCAACTTCCCGCACGGCATCGCCCAGGCCCTGTGGCACGGCAAGCTGTTCCACATCGACCTCAACGGCCAGTCCGGCATCAAGTACGACCAGGACCTCCGCTTCGGCGCGGGCGACCTGCGCCAGGCCTTCTGGCTGGTCGACCTGCTGGAGACGGCCGGCTACGACGGCCCCAGGCACTTCGACTTCAAGCCGTCGCGCACCGAGGACTTCGACGGCGTCTGGGCCTCGGCGGCCGCCTGCATGCGCAACTACCTGCTGCTGGCCGAGCGTTCCCGCGCCTTCCGGGCCGACGCGCGGGTCGGGGCCGCACTCGCCGCCGCCCGGCTGCCCGAACTCGCCCTCCCCACGGCCGAGGACGGCCTGACCGGACTGCTCGCGGACCGCTCCGCCTTCGAGGAGTTCGACGTGGACGCCGCCGCCCGGCGCGGCATGGCCTTCGAGCAGCTGGACCAGCTGGCCCTCGAACATCTCCTCGGCGCCCGCTGACCGTACCCACAACGGAGCCGGGGGCCGGCGTCCGTGGGCGGGGGCGGGTCGCTCTCCCTCGGCGCCCGGGACGTGCGGGTCCTCGTCTCCCGCCGAGGACGCGGAACGCGGAGGGGTGGTGGGCCCCGCCGGGCCCACCACCCCTCCTGCTCGCTCCCGGCGGTCGCTACTGCGCCGAGAAGCGGTACACCGTCCTCGACCGGTACTTCTCCCCCGGGCGGAGCACGGTGGAGGGGTGGTCCGGCCGGTTCGGCGAGTCCGGGAAGTGCTGGGTCTCCAGCGCGATGCCCGCGTGTGCGGTGTACCGGCGACCGGAGGTGCCGGTCAGCGAACCGTCGAAGTGGTTCCCGGTGTACACCTGGAGCCCCGGCTCCGTGGTCAGGCACTCGACCTGCCGGCCGCTCGCCGGGTGGCTCAGCACGGCGGCCCGGCGGAACCCGCTGCCGTGGAGCACCCAGGTGTGGTCGAACCCGTGACCGGCCGCCCGGAGCTGGGGGTGCTCCACGCTGATGCAGGTGCCGATCCTGCGGGCGCGGCGGAGGTCGAACGGGGTGCCGGCCACCGGCTCGGCCCGGCCGAGCGGGAGCAGGTCCCGGTCCACCGGGAGGTACCCCCCGGCCTCGACGCGCAGCAGGTGGTCGAGCACCGGTCCGCAGCCCTCGCCGGCCAGGTTGAAGTAGGCGTGGTTGGTGAGGTTGACGACCGTCGGGGCGTCCGTGGCCGCCTGGTAGGTGATCGCGAGGTCGCCGTCCGGATCGAGCAGGTACGTCACCTCGGCGCTGACCGTTCCCGGGAAGCCCTGGTCCCCGGCGGGGCTGCGCAGGCGGAAGCGGACGCCGACCTGCCGGTCCGCCCGGACCGGCACGCCGTCCCAGATCCGGGTGGCGAAGCCGTCCGGGCCACCGTGCAGGGTGTGCCCCGTGGGCTGGGTGGCCAGCCGGTGGGTCTCACCGTCGAGGGGCAGCACGCCCCCGGCGATCCGGTTCGCGTAGCGGCCGACGGTCGCCCCGAGGTACGCCCCGGCTCCGATCAGGTCCGCCGGGTCGGCGCCGCCGAGGACCACGTTGGCCCGCCGGCCGGCGCGGTCCGGCACGTGCAGGGCCTGGAGACGGGCGCCCAGGCTGAGCACCTCGGCCGTCACCCCGGTCGGGGAGCCGAACGTCCATCGGGTGACGCGCCGGCCGTCCGGCAGGGCTGCGGTGAGTTCCTGGTCCGCGATCAGGTCACCGGGGGAGGCGAGGACGTCCCGGGACACCGGGCTCACAGCCCCCGGGCCAGGCGGTGGTAGGCCTGGTTCCACCGCAGTTCCCTGGTGAACTGGCGGACGGACGTGTCGTCGTCGATCACCAGGAGTTCCACACCGAGCATCTCGGCCAGGTCGTCGAGTTCCTCGGTGCCGAGCGCGCCGGAGAGCACGGTGTGGTGCGGCCCGCCGGCCGTCAGCCAGGCCTCGGTGGAGGTGTGCAGGTCCGGACGCGGCTTCCAGACGGCCCGGGCGACGGGCAGGTTAGGCAGCCGTGCGGGCGGCGCGACCACGTCCACCTCGTTGGCCACCAGCCGGAAGCGGTCGCCCAGGTCCGCGAGTCCGACCACCACGGCCGGGCCGGGCTCGGCGTCGAAGACCAGGCGGACCGGGTCCTCCCGCCCGCCGATGGACAGCGGGTGGATCTCGCAGGAGGGGGTGCCGGCGGCGATGCTCGGGCAGACCTCCAGCATGTGCGCGCCGAGGATCAGCTCGTGGCCGAACTCCAGGTGGTAGGTGTAGTCCTCCATGAAGGAGGTGCCGCCGGCCAGTCCGCCGGCGGTCACCTTGAGGGTGCGCAGCAGGGTGGCCGTCTTCCAGTCGCCCTCGCCGCCGAAGCCGTAGCCGTCGGCCATCAGCCGCTGCACCGCGAGGCCGGGCAGCTGGCGCAGCCCGCCGAGGTCCTCGAAGTTGGTGGTGAAGGCCTTGAAGCCGCGCTGTTCCAGGAAGCCGCGCAGGCCCAGCTCGATGCGCGCCGCGTAGCGCAGCGAGTCGTGGCGCTCCCCGCCGGTCCGCAGTCCGGGCGCCAGGCGGTAGCTGTCCTCGTACTCCTTGACCAGCGCGGTGACGCCGTCCTCGTCGGCCGCGTCCACCGCGGCGACCAGGTCGTTGACGCCGTAGGTGTTGACGGAGACGCCGAAGCGGCGCTGGGCCTCGACCTTGTCGCCCTCGGTGACGGCGACGTCGCGCATGTTGTCGCCGAAGCGGGCGAGCTTGAGGCCGCGCAGCTCGGCGCGTCCGGCGGCGGCGCGGGCCCAGGCGGCGACCCTGGCGGACACGGCCGGGTCCGTAACGTGTCCGGCGACGGTCTTGCGCGCGATGCCCAGGCGGGACTGGATGTAGCCGAACTCGCGGTCGCCGTGGGCGGCCTGGTTCAGGTTCATGAAGTCCATGTCGATGGTGCCCCAGGGCAGTTCGACGTTGGCCTGGGTGTGCAGATGGAGCAGTGGCTTCTGCAGGGCGTCGAGCCCGGCGATCCACATCTTGGCCGGGGAGAAGGTGTGCATCCAGGCGATCAGGCCGATGCAGTCGTCCGCGGAGTTCGCCTCCAGGCAGACCCGGCGGATGGCACTCGCGTCGGTGAGGACGGGCTTCCAGACGATCTCGACCGGGACGGCCGGGTCGTGGTCCAGGGCCGCGGCGATCCGCCGGGACTGCTCGGCGACCTGACGCAGTGTCTCCTCGCCGTAGAGCCCCTGGCTGCCGGTCAGGAACCAGACCTCGCGGCCTTCGAGTGGCTTGGTCATGGGGTGGCTCCTCACTGGGCCCGGGGCTGGCCGTAGACGTTCTGGTAGCGGAAGTTGAGACTGTCGATGTCCGCCTGGGCGATCGGCAGGGGCGCGCCGAGCTGGCGGGAGAGGTGGACGGTGCGGGCCACGTCCTCGCACATCACGGCGGCCTTGACCGCCGACCTGGCGTCCTTGCCGATGGTGAAGACGCCGTGGTTCTGCATCAGGACGGCGGGCGAGCGGTGGCCCTTGAGGGTGTCCACGATGCCGCGGCCGATCGAGTCGTCGCCGATCAGGGCGAACGGGCCGACCGGGATCTCGGCGCCGAACTCGTCGGCCATCGCGGTGAGGACGCAGGGGACGGCCTCGCCGCGGGCGGCCCAGGCGCAGGCGTAGGTGGAGTGGGTGTGCACCACTCCACCGACCTCGGGCAGGTGGCGGTAGACGTAGGCGTGCGCGGCGGTGTCGGAGGAGGGCGCGTGCCCGCCGTCGACGACGTGGCCGTCGAGGTCACAGACGATCATGTTCCGGGGCGAGAGCTCGTCGTAGGAGACCCCGCTGGGCTTGATGACCAGGAGGTCCTCGCCGGGCACGCGGGCGGAGACGTTGCCGGCGGTCCAGACCACCAGGCCGTAGCGGACCAGCTCCTGATGGAGGTCGCTGACCTGGCGGCGGATGAGGTCGATGGTCGCGTTCCCGTTCGCGTTCGCGTTCACGAAGCCTCGCTCGATGGGGTGCGGGTGGGGAGGGTGGTGCGGGCGGCGTCGCGGATGTCGCGCAGGCGGTGCAGGGCCTTGTCCGCGCCGAGGCCGAAGTGGTCGTGCAGCGCGCGGTATTCGGCGAACAGCCGGTCGTACGTGTCGGCGGCGGCCCGGTCCGGCCGGTAGGCGTCCCGGCGCACCCGGCCCATGGCGGCGGAGGCCGTCCGGACGTCGGGATGGGCTCCGGCGGCGACGGCGGCGTGGATCGCCGAGCCGAGCGCCGGGCCCTGCTCGGACTCGGCGACCGAGACCGGGCGGCGCAGCACGTCGGCGTAGATCTGCATCAGCAGGGCGTTCTTCTTGAGGCCGCCGGTGACGATGAACTCGGTGACGGGGACGCCGCCCCGCTCCAGGGCCTCGACGATGACGCGGGTGCCGAAGGCGGTGGCCTCCAGCAGGGCGCGGTAGATCTCCTCGGGGCGGGTGGCCAGGGTGAGTCCGACGATCACGCCGGACAGGTGGTGGTCGACCAGGGTGGAGCGGTTGCCGTTCATCCAGTCGAGGGCCACCAGTCCGTGCGCGCCGACCGGTTGGTCGGCGGCCTTGCGGGTGAGCAGGCGGTGCAGGTCCTCGCCGGTCGCCTCGGCCTCGGCCAGGTAGTCGGCGGGCACGCCCTGGCGCAGCCACCAGGCGAAGATGTCGCCGACCGCGCTCTGGCCGGCCTCGTAGCCGTAGGAGCCGGCGACGATGCCGCCCTCGACCACGCCGCAGATGCCGGGGACGTCGGCGAGCGCCGCACCGTTGAGCACGTGGCAGGTGGACGTGCCCATGATGGCGAGGAGCCGGCCGTCGTCGACGGCCCGGGCGGCGGGTGCGGCCACGTGGGCGTCGACGTTGCCGGCGGCGACCGCGATGCCCTCCGGCAGGCCGGTCCACTCCGCGGCCCGCGCGGTGAGCGAGCCGGCCCGGGAGCCGAGCGGGGAGAGCGGGTGTTCCAGGCGGGTGCGGGCGAAGTCGGCGAACTCCGGGTGGAGCGCGGCGAGGTAGTCCTCGCTCGGGTAACCGCCGTCCTGGTGGATGCCCTTGTAGCCGGCCGTGCAGGTGTTGCGGCTCTCGGCGCCGGTGAGCTGCCAGACGATCCAGTCGGCGGCCTCGATCCAGCGTTCGCAGGCGGCGTAGACGGCCCGGTCCTCCTCCAGCACCTGGAGGGCCTTGGCGTACTGCCACTCGGCGGAGATCCGGCCGCCGTACCGGGAGATCCACTTCTCGCCGCGGGCGTGGGCCAGCGCGTTGATCCGGTCGGCCTGGGGCTGCGCGGCGTGGTGCTTCCAGAGCTTGGGCCAGGCGTGCGGGTGCGACGCCCAGTCCGCCGTCTCGGCCAGCGGGGTGCCGTCGGCGAGCGCCGGCAGGACGGTGCAGGCGGTGAAGTCGGTGGCGATGCCGATGACGCGGGCGGGGTCGACGCCGGCGGCGGCGAGCGCGGCCGGCACGGCGGTGCGCAGCACCTCGCGCCAGTCCGCCGGGTGCTGGAGGGCCCAGTCGGGCGGCAACGCCTGCCCGGTGCCCGGAAGTTCGCGCTCGATGACGGCGTGCGGGTAGTCGTGGACGGCGGTGCCCAGCTCCTCGCCGTCCCGGACCCGGACCACCACGGCGCGGCCGGAGAGGGTTCCGAAGTCGACCCCGATCACGTACTGGTCGGCGTCGTGGGCGGCAGGAGTCACGGTCACTTCCTCATCCTTCGTACGGGAGGCCTGCGTCATCACCTGTCGCCGTCATCACCTGTCGCCGGTGCGATCCGCGACCGGGGCAGGGGCGGCCCGCACCGGCGACAGACTTCGTTCCGCCCTCACCCTCGGTCGGGCGGAACGGATGGCCGCCGGCCGGGCCACGGAAGCGGGAAAGGCGGTGGACCGGCCGGCGGAGTGGGAGGGCGTCGTTGTGAACGCTCACAGTGATTGTTAACGCTAACAATCACTGTGTCAAGGGAGGTTGGGTCGCACGGGCGCCCAGCCGCGCGGCCGCGCAACGGGGGTGATCCGGGCTGCTCGGGGCTGTTCGGGGCTGTTCGGCGTTGCTCGGGACTGATCGGGGCGCCGCGGAGCGGCTGCCGGCTCGGCGCCCGGCGGCGGAGCCCCGTGACGGGACCGCCGGCCGGCTCAGCGCCGGGTGGCCGGGCTCGCGCTGCGCCGCAGCACCATCTCCGGGGGGATCTGCACATGGGCGGGCGGGTGCGCCACGCCCTCCAGCTCCTCGACCAGCAGTTCCAGGGCCCTGCGCCCGAGTTCGCCGAAGTCCTGCCGCACGGTGGTCAGCGGCGGGGTGAAGTAGGCGGCCTCCGGAATGTCGTCGAAGCCGACCACACTGATCTCCTCTGGGACCGCCCGGGCGGCCTCGTGCAGCGCCCGCAGCAGGCCGAGCGCCATGTGATCGTTCGCGCAGAAGACCGCGGTGACGTCGCGCAGTGCGGCGATCCGCAACCCCGCCTGGTAGCCCGAGCGAGCGCTCCAGTCTCCGCGCTCCACCTCGGGCACGGGGGCTCCGGCCGCCTGAAGCGTCGACCGCCACCCCTCCTCCCGGTCCTGGCTCTCCAGCCAGTTGGCCGGCCCGGCGAGGTGGTGCACCGTACGGTGGCCCAGGTCCAGCAGGTACCCGGTGGCCTCACCGGCACCGTAGCGGTTGCCCACCGACACCATGGGCACCTGGGTCTGGTCGCCCGAGCCGACCGCGACGACCGGCACGGAGCTGGAGAGCCGGGCCACCGCGCTGACCGCGGAGGTCTGCGGCGCGATCACCACGACGCCCTCCACGCCCTGGTCGCGCAGCCGGTCGACGGCCTCCTGGACCGAACGGCCGTCGAGGGAGCGCAGGCTGGTCACGCTCACGAAGTACCCGGCGCTGCGCGCGGCCCGCTCGATCCCGTCCAGCATCGCGGCGGGACCGTAGAGCGTGGAGTCGAAGCTGACGACCCCGAGGGTCTGCGAGCGACGGGTCACCAGCGCGCGGGCGGCGGAGTTGGGCCGGTAGTCCAGCTCCCGGATGGCCGCCAGCACCCTGTCCCGGGTGTCGGGCCGGACATGCGGAGCGCCGTTGAGCACCCGGGACACCGTCTGGTGGGACACTCCCGCCAGTTTCGCCACGTCCGCCATCACGGGCTGGCGCTGTTCCGCACCGGCGCTGTCGGTTCCCACTCGCAGTCCCCATCCTCGGTTGTGGACCACAGTACGCGACCAGGTCCAGGCCGATCCGTCACCCTCGGTTCAACAGGCGGCCTCTCTTCATACCAGCCCCACGCGCCGTCGACATGCGCCGATACCGCCAAGTTACCGCTCACATCCGCTCCACGGGGGTGCTTGCCGCGATCACCGCCAACTGCCCGCGCAGGGACCGGCGGCCGGCGGCCGGTGAGCAGTCGGGAACGGAACGCGTTCCGGCCCCGGCCCGCGGGAGCGCGGGACCGGGGCCGGGGCCGGTGGTCAGGGCCGGTTGCCGGGGCCGGTTCTCGGCGCCGGGCCGTCGTCGGTGCCATCCGATCGTCCGCCGCTGGTTGTCGCCACCCCGGCGACTCCAGCGGGGGCGCTCCGCTGGTCGAGTCACCCGAGTCACCGTCAGGCCCGCGCGCCCGCCGCTGGAGATCCCCTTGGACGCGACCCGAAGCCCCGCTCCGGGATGGCCCGCCGCAGGTAATGCGGTGGCATTGTTAGCGATAACATGTCACGGCGTCAGCATGGTATCGTCAACACCGGATGCGCTGGCCGGAGAAACCTCGGAGCATTCCAGAACAATCCCGGGCGGCCTGCCATCAATGATCCGCCCGGGCCGCGATCCGGCCCCTCCGGTCACCCGGCGGTCGTTTCCCGCACTCCCCCGTGGCGTGAAACGGCTGGCAGCCGCCTTCCCCGGGCGGCCGACCGGAGGGGTCCCCCTTTCCCCGGATTTCGGCAGCGTCCAGGGGAATCCGTCGATTCCCCCCACCCTCGCCGATTGGCGTTCTCCGGAATTCCCGCCCCCATAGCCGTGCGCCGTGGAGCCGGGTTTCACCGCCCGACGACGATCGGGGCCATCGATGGTGCCCGAGCTGCGCCCGGAGCGGCGGACCGCCCGGAGCCGCCCCGGGCGTACGTCCAGCCCGTCGCCCCAGCCCTCCGGACCGACGGCCCGTTCCCGGCCACCGGCCGACCCCGGACCGGCACGTGCCCGCCCCCGGCCACCGGCCGACCCCGGACCGGCACGTGCCCGCCCCCGGCCGCCGACGCGAGACGGGCACGCCGCCGCCGCAACCCTCGAAGCAGAACCCGGCACCTCTCCCCCCCCGGCCCACCTGTGGCGACCTCACCATTCGTCCACCGGTTGCCTCTTGTTCACCCGCGGCGCGACGGCGCAGCCCCCGTCCGGCGCTTCGCGCCGCCACCGGGCCGACCTCCGGAGCACCGCGACCCAACGGTGATCCGCGGGGCCCTTGACGCCATCCTTGTGAGCGTTAACACTTCATTGCACGCCAGGCCAGAGCTACCGCAGCCCCGACGTCTCCACAGCGCGAGGGACCGCTCCGGCCGGCCCCGCTCGACCGCTCCCAGTCGCCCCATCAGGGTCGCCCTGCGCCGGTCGCGGATCATCATCACTGGAGGAACTGTGCGGAAGCTTTCAGCTGGCCTCGTGGCGGTGGGCCTGACGCTCTCGTTGGCGGCCTGCGGTCAGAGCGACAACGGAGTCGGCGACGGAGCGGCCAAGGGCGACGCCAAGGGTGGGCTCGTCGGCATCGCCATGCCGACCAAGGCCTCCGAGCGCTGGATCAACGACGGCAACAACATGGTCAAGGACTTCCAGGCCAAGGGGTACAAGACCGACCTGCAGTACGGCGACAACGTGGTGGAGAACCAGGTCTCCCAGGTGGAGAACATGATCACCAAGGGCGCCAAGCTCCTGGTGATCGCCGCCATCGACGGCTCCTCCCTCACCAACGTGCTGCAGAAGGCCGCCGACGCGCACATCCCGGTCATCTCCTACGACCGGCTGATCCGCGGCACCCAGAACGTCGACTACTACGCGACCTTCGACAACTACAAGGTCGGCGTCCTCCAGGGCAGCTACATCGCCGACAAGCTCGGCCTCAAGGACGGCAAGGGCCCGTTCAACATCGAGCTGTTCGCCGGCTCGCCGGACGACAACAACGCCACCTTCTTCTTCAACGGCGCGATGAGCGTCCTCAAGCCGTACATCGACCAGAAGAAGCTGGTCGTGCAGAGCGGCCAGACCGACTTCAACCAGGTCGCCACGCTGCGCTGGGACGGTGCCCTCGCCCAGTCCCGGATGGACAACCTGCTGAGCAAGGCCTACACCGGCGCCCACGTCGACGCCGTGCTGTCGCCGTACGACGGCATCTCGATCGGCATCCTCTCCTCGCTCAAGGCCGTGGGCTACGGCACCTCCAAGTCGCTGCCCGTCGTCACGGGCCAGGACGGCGAGGTGGCCTCGGTGAAGTCGATCATCGCGGGCGAGCAGACCCAGACCGTCTACAAGGACACCCGGCAACTCGCCCAGGCCGCCGTCCAGATGGGCGACGCCCTGCTGACCGGCGGGAAGCCCGAGGTCAACGACACCACCCAGTACGACAACGGCGTGAAGGTCGTTCCGGCGCAGCTGCTCCAGCCGGTCAGCGTCGACAAGGACAACTACCGGAAGGTCCTGGTCGACAGCGGTCAGTACACCGCGGACCAGCTCAAGTAGCCTGCGGGGCCCGGTCGACGGGCCCCGCGCCGAACCGGCGGTGCGGCGCCCGGGACCCTGGGCGCCCCGAGGGCTTCCCCCACCGCACCGCCCCGAACGATACGGACGCACACCCATGGCTGGACCCGTTCTCGAAATGCGGTCGATCAGCAAGTCGTTCCCCGGCGTCAAGGCGCTCTCCGAGGTCAACCTGACCGTGGCCACGGGCGAGGTGCACGCCGTCTGCGGCGAGAACGGCGCCGGCAAGTCCACCCTGATGAAGGTGCTCAGCGGCGTCTACCCGCACGGCGGTTACGAGGGCGAGATCCTCTTCGAAGGCGAGCCCTGCCGGTTCAGGGACATCCGGGCGAGCGAGCAGCGCGGCATCGTCATCATCCACCAGGAACTGGCGCTGGTGCCCTACCTGTCCATCGCCGAGAACGTCTTCCTGGGCAACGAGCACGCCACCCGGGGCATCATCAGCTGGCACCGCACGCTGACCCACGCCGCCGACCTGCTGCGCCAGGTCGGCCTGGACGAGAGCCCGCACACCAGGGTCGCCGACCTCGGCGTGGGCAAGCAGCAGCTGGTCGAGATCGCCAAGGCGCTCGCCAAGAAGGTCAAGCTGCTCATCCTGGACGAGCCGACCGCCGCGCTGAACGACGAGGACAGCCGCAAGCTCCTCGACCTGATCCTCGAACTCAAGGCGCAGGGCATCTCCTGCATCATCATCTCGCACAAGCTGAACGAGATCGCCCGGGTCGCCGACGCCGTCACCATCCTGCGCGACGGGCGGACCATCGAGACCATCGCGATCGGCCCGGAGGGCATCTCCGAGGACCGGATCATCCGCGGCATGGTCGGCCGGGACCTGGAGCACCGCTATCCCGAACGGCGGCCCCGTCCGGACGGAGCGGCCGACCTCGGCGAGGTCGCCTTCGAGATCGAGGACTGGACCGTCCGGCACCCGATCGACCAGCAGCGCACCGTGGTGGACGGCGCCTGCCTGAACGTGCGGCGCGGCGAGATCGTCGGCGTCGCCGGGCTGATGGGCGCCGGCCGCACGGAACTCGCGATGAGCGTCTTCGGCCGCTCGTACGGGCGCTGGAGCGGCGGCCGGGTGCGGCTGCACGGCCGGGAGATCCGCACCCGGACGGTGCCGGAGGCGATCGGGCACGGCATCGCCTACGTCACCGAGGACCGCAAGCACCTCGGCCTCAACCTCATCGACGACATCAGCCGGAACATCTCGCTGAGCGCGCTCGGCAAGGTCGCCCGGTACGGCCGGGTCGACCGGCACGAGGAGGCCAGGGTCGCCGAATCGTTCCGGCGGACGATGAACATCAAGGCCCCGACGGTGTTCACCCGGACCGGCACGCTCAGCGGCGGCAACCAGCAGAAGGTCGTCCTCAGCAAGTGGATCTTCGCCGAGCCGGAGGTGCTGATCCTCGACGAGCCCACCCGGGGCATCGACATCGGCGCCAAGGCGGAGATCTACACCGTCATCGCCGAGCTGGCCGCCCAGGGCAAGGCCGTACTCGTCATCTCGTCCGAACTCCCCGAACTCCTGGGCCTGTGCGACCGGATCTACACCATGGCCGAGGGCCGGATCACCGGCGAACTCGCCCGCGCCGACGCCACCCAGGAAAACCTCATGCGGCTCATGACCATGAGCACCGCATCCAGCAACGAGCAGGTGTGAGGCATGGCCCCGACCGAGATCATCCCGGATTCGTCCCCGAAGGCGCCGCCGGCCGGCCCGAGCCCCTCCCTCGGCTCCGTCCTGGCCCGCGCGCTGCGCGGCGACGTGCGCCAGTACGGCATGCTGGTCGCGCTGGCCCTGATCGTGCTGCTGTTCCAGATCTGGACGGACGGCATCCTGCTCCAGCCGCTCAACATCACCAACCTGATCCAGCAGAACGGCTACATCCTCATCCTGGCGATCGGCATGATGATCGTCATCATCGCCGGCCACATCGACCTCTCGGTCGGCTCGCTCGCCGCCTTCGTCGGGGCGGCCGCCGCCGTGCTGA
Source organism: Kitasatospora sp. NPDC094028 (assembly GCF_049543595.1). Lineage (NCBI taxonomy): Bacteria > Bacillati > Actinomycetota > Actinomycetes > Kitasatosporales > Streptomycetaceae > Kitasatospora > Kitasatospora sp. NPDC094028. Next base: position 49,485 of record NZ_JBMVFA010000045.1, read on the forward strand.
TGGTCAAGCACCACCTGCCCTGGCCGGTGGCCGTGCTGGCGGCGCTGGTGATCGGGGCACTCGCCGGCGCCTGGCAGGGCTTCTGGATCGCCTATCTCGGGATCCCGTCCTTCATCGTCACCCTGGCGGGCATGCTGCTGTTCCGCGGCGGCACCCAGATCCTGCTTCAGGGCCAGTCCGTGGCACCGTTCCCCAAGGGCTTCCAGAGCATCAGCAGCGGCTTCCTCCCCGAGGTCGGCCCGCACACCGACTACCACAACCTCACCCTGCTGATCGGTCTCGCGGTGCTGGCCGTCGCGATCGTCCAGGAGCTGCGCGGGCGTCGGCAGACCGCCTCGTACGGGCTGGAGGTGCTCCCGCTCGGGCTCTTCCTCACCAAGCTCGCCGTGATCACGGCGGCCGTGCTCGTGTTCACGCTGCTGCTGGCCAGCTACCACGGCGTGCCGATCGTGCTGCTGATCCTCGGTGCGCTGCTGGTCGGCTTCGGCTACCTGATGCGCAACTCGATCATCGGACGGCACACCTACGCGATCGGCGGCAACGAGGCGGCGGCCAAGCTGTCCGGGGTGAAGAGCAAGCGGGTCGTCTTCCTGGCCTTCACCAATATGGGCGTCCTCGCGGCGCTGGCCGGGCTGGTCTTCGCCGCGCGGCTCAACGCCGGTACCCCGCAGGCCGGCGTCAACTTCGAGCTGGAGGCGATCGCCGCGGCCTTCATCGGCGGTGCCTCCGCCAGCGGCGGCGTGGGCACCGTCCTCGGCGCGATCATCGGCGGCCTGGTGCTGGGCGTGCTGAACAACGGCATGTCGATCGTGGGCGTCGGCACCGACTACCAGCAGGTCATCAAGGGACTGGTGCTCCTCGCGGCCGTCGGCTTCGACGTCTACAACAAGCGCAAGGCCGGTTCGTGACCTGACCCGGCCCGCCCCTGAACCCGGGCGGGGACCGGCGCGGTGTGTGTGGGCACCGTGCCGGTCCCCGCCCGTTCGCTTCCCCTCCGCCGACCGACCGCCCGTGCGGAGCCGTCCCTCCACGCGGACCGCTCCGTGCCGCGGCGCCCCGCGAGGGACGGTCGTCCGGGATTCAGCGGGCCAGGAGCACCAGGACCAGCACGACCGCCGCCGGGACGGTCTGCACGAAGAGGATCTTCCGGGAGGACGTCACCGCGCCGAACAGCCCGGCGACGGCGACGCAGGACGCGAAGAAGACCCGCGCCTGGAACCCGACCGGGTCGGAGGCGAACGCGCCCCAGAGGAGCCCGGCTGCCAGGAAGCCGTTGTACAGGCCCTGGTTGGCGGCCATGGCCTTGCTCGCCGAGGCGAATTCCTGGGACGTACCGAACGAGGCCCGGGCCCGGGGAGTGGTCCACAGGAACATCTCCAGGACCAGGATGTAGACGTGCAGCAGGGCGAGCGCGACAACCGCAATCACGGCAACTGTGGACATGCCCGGCATCCTACGCAGTGGCCGGGGCCCCACACGTCGTGATGTGAGCGATCACAGACGGGGTCGGCCCGGCATTCTGCTCAGCCCTCGCGGAACCGTCAAGCCCGGGCCGATCCGCATGCCCCGACGTGAGCCCGCCCCGGCGGCGGGGACGAACATCGCCCGGACCGGCAACCTTTCCGGCCCCGGCGGCCACTGAGTGGTGAAACGTCGACGCGATCTACCGAACTGGATGGGCATGAGGGCTGCGAAGTACGCCGCTTCCCGGGCGCGGCACGGACGAGGGCAGGTCGGGGACTCTCCACCGGCCGTGACGCCCGGGGGCAGGCGCCGCCCCGGATCGGGGCACTGCTAGGCTCATGCAGATTGTTAACGCTCACATCGCTCACATTGCAGGGAGAGGGCTGCCGAGGGACATGCTCCTCGATGACACCTCCGCGGAATTCCACGGCTTCTTCGAACGCCACTACGCCGAACTCGCCCGTCTCGCGCACCTGCTGACCGGCGAGGCGGACGCGGCCGACGACCTCGCCGCGGACGCCATGATCGCGCTGTGGCAACGCTGGGACCGGCTCCGCGCGGCCGACCACCCGATCGCCTACGCCCGCGGGGTGGTCGCCAACATGGCCCGGGAGCGGATCCGCAGTGCCGTCCGCGAACGGCGCCGGGTCCTGCTGTTCTGGACCCGCAGCCCCGAGCGGACCGACGGACCGGACGTGGCGGCCGTGCTGGACGTCCGGACGGCACTCGCCCGGCTGCCGTTCCGCAAGCGGGCGTGCGTGGTGCTGCGGCACGCCTTCGACCTCTCGGAGAAGGACACCGCCGCGGCGCTGGGCATCTCGGTCGGTACGGTGAAGAGCCAGACCTCGAAGGGGATGGCCGAGCTGGAGAGAGCACTCGGCGCACGCGTGGTCGGCGAACTGACGGCAGGGAGGAGGAACCGGTGAACGAGCACATCACCCGGCAGCTGCGCGAGGCCGCCGAGGCCCACCAGCCCGACCGGGCACGGATGCTGGCCCGCGTGCAGCGCGGCACGGCCGGTCCCGCCACCCGTCACCGCGCACGGTCGGGCCTGCGGTCATGGCCCAGGGTCGCGCTCGCCGGCGTCGCGACCGTCGGCGCCCTGGCCACCGGCGGACTCGCCGTGGCCGGCATCGCCCCCTGGACCCCACGACCGGCGGACACCGTCACGACCGCACCGGCCGACCCCTCGCCGGCCGTCACCCCTTCGCCGACGCGGACCGCTCCCCCGGCCGCCGCCCCGGCGCCGGTGATCACCGCGCCGCCCACCGGCACCCCGACCGCCCCCCGCCCGACCCCGACCGCGAGCACCCGGCCCCAGAACGGCCCGCTGTGGTCGGAGGGGGCGATCGACCCGCACAGCACCGTCTACTGGGCCCAGAGCAACCTCACCCTCAGGACCGCCCAGCCGCTCACCGCGCTCACCGTCGAACTGCGCATCGCGCAGACCGGCGACGTGCGCGACACCGGCAACTGGCGGACCCTGCCCGCCGACGACTTCACCGTCACCGTCCAGGAGACCGGGGGCGCGCTGGTCTACCGCTGGGTGCTCAAGCCGGGCCGCACCGTCCCGGCCGGGCAGCACGAGTTCGCCGGCCAGTACAACCACGCCACCGGCATGCGCGCCTCCGCGAACGACGGCTACCGCGTCGACGCCCAGTCGGCGGGCGGCACCGTCTCCGTCTGGGGAGGCTTCCCGCCGGGCCGGTGAAGGGCCGAACGGCCGCCGCCCCCGGAACGCGTCCGGGGCGCCCGCTCGACCGAGCTGGCGCCCCCGGACCGGTTCGGACTCCGGCCCGCCGGATCACCGCTGCCAGGCCCGACGGCCGGCAGGCTCAGGCGCCGACCGGCTCCTTCTCGGTGACCGGGGAGTCCGGAGCCGCCGAGGCGGCGGGCTTGCGCAGCCCCGGGGTGGCGGCGCTCGCGCCGCTGCCGGTGTCCGCGACCAGCCTGGCGGCCTCGCCGATCAGGCCGTCGGCGCGAGGTCAGGAGGACTGCCGCACCACCAGCTCCGTCGGCAGCACCAGCCGGGACGGCTCCGCCTGCTCCCCGGCGATCTGCCGCAGCAGGAGCCCGGCCATCGTGCGGCCCATCCGCTCGATCGGCTGGCGGACGGTGGTCAGCGGCGGGTCGAGGTGGCGGGCCACCGGCGAGTCGTCGACGCCCACCAGCGCGACGTCGCCGGGCACCTCCAGGCCTCTGGCCCGCAGGACGGCGAGGGCTCCGACCGCCATCAGGTCGGAGGCGGCGAACACCGCGTCCAGCTCGGGGCGGCGGTCCAGCAGCTCCCGCATCGCCCGGCGGCCGCCGTCCTCGGTGAAGTCCCCGGCGGCGACGAGGCCCGCGTCCGGCGGCAGGCCGGCCGCCGCCAGCCCCTGGCGGTAGCCGGCCAGCCGGCCCTCGGCGGCATCCATGTCCCGCGGGCCGGTGATGGTGGCGATGCGACGCCGCCCGCGCCCCGCCAGGTGCTCCACCGCCGAACGCCCGGCCCCCACGTTGTCGGAGTCGACGTACGCCACCGACTCCTGCGGCGAACGGCGCCCGTTCAGCACGGTCGGCAGACCCAGCGCGCGCACCTGGTCCGGCAACGGGTCGTCCCGGTGGACGGAGACCAGCAGCACGCCGTCCACCCGCTGTGCGGCGAGGTACTGCTCGAAGCGCTGCCGCTCCTGCTCGGTGCGGATCAGCGTGAGCAGCAACTGCTTGTCCGCTGCGCCGAGTTCGGCGCTCACGCCACGGATGACGTCCAGGAAGTACGGCTCCGCGAACAGCCTGGCCTCGGTCTCCGGCACGACCAGCGCGACCGCGTCCGTCCGGCTGCCCGCCAGTGCCCGGGCCGCCCGGTTCGGCACGTAGCCCAGCTCCGCGATGGCCCGGCCCACCGCCTCCTTGGCCTGATCGCTCACCCGCGAGGATCCGTTGATCACCCGGGACACCGTGCCGCGCCCGACCCCGGCCAGGGCCGCGACCTCCTCCAGGGTCGGCCTTCCGGTCCGCCGGTCGCCCACTGCCCACCCGCCTTCCGTCGCCGCGATCGCTTGCGCACCCGCTGGCAGGGGATCGTAGGTCACGGGGCGCGGCACCGCCACGGCTCGTCCGGGGTTCGGGGCAGCGCGACCGGGAGCCGGCAGGCGCCCCGGGGCCGGCCTGTCGAACCGGCGCCGGGCAAGGCCATCGAGCGGTCCGGGATCCGCGCGGTACCGCTCCTGCTCTGGCCTGCCGCCGCGAACTCGGCGCCTCCCCGCGCGCCGTCCGCGCCGCCCGTACCGGCCGGCCCCGGCCCGAGGCCACGCGCGCCGACCGGTAGCGGAGGATCGGGTCAAGGCGGTGGCCGGAGAAGTTCTCGCGCCGCGGCAGCCTCTCCGGGACCGGCGACAACCAGGTGTCGTCCGGCCAAGCGGTCCGGTCAGCGGAAGCGCGTGAAAGAGAGCACCGACGGCGGGCGACGCACCGTAGCCGCCGGCTGTACCGGCGCCGGGGCTTCCGGGCGGCCGTCTGCCTCGCGGCCGTGCGAGGACGGCGAGCCCGGTGAGCAGGGCGGCGACGCCGGTCCGCACGGGAGCGGGACGCCGGCCCCGGACGGCTCCGGGGCCGGCGTCGCGCCGCGTCAGTAGCCGTAGATCATCCGGTAGGCGACCTCGGGCAGGAACTGGCCGGCGGTGGATCCGGCTCCGACGCCGCAGTTGCCGTCCGACTCGCCGGGCGCCTTGATCCACAGCAGCATCTCGGCGCCGCCGCCGACCTGCGTGGGCGGGCCGGTCCTGCGCCCCGCCGGGTTGCACCAGGCACCGTTGGAGCCGTTGCCGTTGCGGCTGGTGTCGATGACGAAGGGCTTGGTGAAGCCCTTCGTGGACGCCAGGGCCGCGTTGACGGCGTTGCCGTACGCGATGTTCTCGCCGGTGGTGAGGTAGTTCGACACGTTCAGCGAGAACCCGTGCGCTCCGCTCACCCCGGCCGCGGCCAGGTGCTGGGCCATGGTGCCGGCGCTCAGCCAGGCGGGGTTGCCGGCGTCGAGGTAGACCCAGGTGTTCGGAGCCTTGGCGTGGAACTGTGCGATGGCGTTGCTCAACAGGCCGTTGCGCTCGCTGATCTGGGCCTGGCTCATGCAGCTCTCGTCGCCGAGCGAGTCGGGTTCGAGGACGACCACCGCCGGCCGGTTGCCGATGCCGCCGGCGAAGGCGGCGATCCAGGTCCGGTAGTCGGCGGCGCTGCCCGCCCCGCCGCCGGACTGGCCGGCGCAGATGTCGCGGTCGGGGATGTTGTACGCCACCAGGATCGGCAGCTTGCCGTGGGCGGCGGCCGCGCCGACGAAGGCGCCGGTCGCCGTCCCGATGGTGCCGCTCCAGTTGCCGAACCAGCGTGCCGTGGGCACGTCGGCGATCGACGAGCGGATCGCGGGGGCGCGGCCGTCGCCCGGGTTGGCGTCGACCCACCGCCGCGCGGAGGAGTCGGGGTCCACGTAGAAGCCGCTGGTCATGCCGGTGGGGCCGGCGGCGTGGGCGGTGCCGGGGTGGACCGTGAGAAGGACGGTGCTCAGCACCGGGGCCAGGAGCAGGGAGCGGGTACGGAGGGAGCGGCGCATGGTTCCTCCACTGGGTGGGGGGTGGGGGAGGATGGAAGCGCTTCCAGGCCCAGATGATTGGGGCAGTCCGAACCCGGTGTCAAGACGCTTGCGGCACGTGCCCACGATTCCCGCGGGCGCTGGGATCCGGCCGGGCCCCGGCTCGCTCGGGCTCGGCCGGGCCGGGAAGTCCCGATCTTGGAAGCGCTTCCAGTCGGCGGGGGCGAGCAGGTACCGTCGATCACCGTGGCAGCACGGGAGGCCCGTGGAACCATGGTTCGGAGCGCACCCACCGGCAACAGGAGGATCGACGATCGCGATGGAGACGTCTCCACGGCATCAGCCGACGCTGGACGAGGTCGCCGCCCGGGCCGGTGTCTCGCGCACGGCGGCGTCCCGGGTGATCAACAACGTGCCGCACGTGAGCGCCGCCAAGCGCGCCGCGGTGGAGCGGGCGGTCCGCGAGCTCGGCTACGTGCCGAACCCGACCGCGCGGGCGCTGGCGACCCGGCGCGCGGGTGCGGTCGTGCTCGCGGTGTCCAGCGACGAACCCGGCCTGTTCGCCGACCCGTTCTTCGCCGAGGTGACGGTGGGCGTCAGCTCCTACCTCGATCGGACGGACCTGGAGCTGGTCCTGCTGCTGGCCGACACGCCCCGCGGCAAGGAGCGCCTGCGGCGCATCCTGAGCTCCCGGCGGGCCGACGGCGTGATGCTGATGGCGGTGCGCGGCGACGACCCCCTGGGCCGGCTGGCCGAGGAGACGGACCTGCCCGTGGTGTTCGGCGGCCTGCCGCTGTCCGGCACGCCCCGGTGGTACGTGGACCCGGACAACCGGGGCGGCGCCCGCCTGGCCGTCGAGTACCTGGTGCGCGGCGGACGCCGGAACATCGCGATGATCACCGGACAGGTCGACCTGCAGGCCGCGGTCGCCCGCGAACAGGGCTTCCGCGAGGCGCTGGTCCTGGCCGGCCGGTCCGACGCCGGGGTGGCACCCGGTGACTTCACCCAGGCCGGCGGCGAGGCCGCGATGGAGCGGCTGCTCGCGGAACGCCCGGACATCGACGCCGTGTTCACGGCCAACGACGGCATGGCGCTGGGAGCGCTGCGCGTCCTGCGCCGGCACGGCCGGCGGGTGCCCGAGGACGTCGCGGTCGTCGGCTTCGACGACCTCGCCGGCGCCCTGTACGCGGACCCGCCGCTGACGACCGTGCACCAGCCGGTGCGCGCGCTCGGGCTGGAGCTGGCCCGGATGCTGGTGGCCGTCATCGACGGCCAGGACCCGAGCCCCCTCGTCCTCCCCACCCGCCTGACCGTCCGCGAGTCCGCGCCCGCACCCGCGCCCGCGCCCGCCGACTGACACCACCGGACCGGGGCCCCGCCGCAGGACGGTGATCCGCCCTGCCCGGGACCGGTGGACCGGCTCAAGTTCCCCTGCCGCAGCACCTCTTGACAGTCCCTGCCGGAGGGAGCAGGGTTCCCGTCTGGGAGCGCTCCCACGCTTCGACCGACGCTCCCCGGGCCGGCGGACCGAGTCCGTCCCGGCCCCTCCCGCGCCACCTTCACGCGCCCCGCAGGGCCGCTCGCGGCCCCGCCCCCGGTGTCCCGAGCGCGGCCCCACCCCCGCGCATCCCGCTACTGGTCCTGGAGAACCTCATGTTCCTGCGCAGCCGCTCCCGCCGAGCCCCCGCCCTCCTGTCGGCCGCCGTCGTCACCGCGGCCCTGGTCACCGGCTGCTCCTCCGGAGGGTCCGGCTCGGACGATCCGAACGCGAAGATCACGCTCACCGTGGGCGACTTCGGCACCTTCGGCTACAAGGAGGCCGGGCTCTTCGACGAGTACATGAAGGCGCACCCGAACATCACCGTCAAGGAGAACGCCACCACGGTGGAGGGCGACTACTGGACGGCGCTGCAGACCCGGCTGTCGGGCGGCGGACTCGACGACGTCCAGGCGCTGGAGGTGGGCCGGATCTCGCTGGCCACCTCCGACCAACTCAGCTCCGCCTTCACCGATCTGTCGCACGCCCAGGGTGTCGACCAGGACGCCTACCTGCCGTGGAAGTGGAAGCAGGCGACGACCGCCCAGGGCAAGACCGTCGGCCTCGGCACGGACGTCGGCCCGATGGCGATCTGCTACCGCCAGGACCTCTTCCAGGCGGCGGGCCTGCCCGCCGACCCCGCCGCAGTCAGCGCCCTGTGGGCGGGCGACTGGGCGAAGTACGTCGAGGTCGGCCGCCAGTACCAGGCCAAGGCCCCCAAAGGCACCTTCTTCATGGACACCGCCACCGGCCTGTACAACGGCGTGGTCTCCTCCAACCCCGAGCAGTACTACAAGAACGGCAAGGCCGACTACCAGAACTCCGCCGGGGTGAAGAACGGCTGGAAGCTGGCCTCCGACGCCGTCCAGGCCGGCATCACCCAGGGGCTCAAGGAGTTCGACACCCCCTGGCAGACCGCCTTCTCCAACTCCACGTTCGCCACCACCGTCTGCCCGTCCTGGCAGCAGGCCAACATCGAGAAGTACTCCGGCCCGGGCAACACCGGGAAGTGGAACATCGCCCAGGCTCCCGCCGCCGGGAACTGGGGCGGCTCGTTCCTGACCGTGCCGGCCTCCGGCAAGCACGTGGCCCAGGCCCAGGCGCTGGCCGCCTGGCTCACCGCGCCCGAGCAGCAGGCCAAGGTCTTCCAGAAGGTCGGGAACATCCCCGCCAACCAGAAGGCGTACGCGCTCCCGGGCGTCACGGACTTCACCAACCCGTACATCGGCCCGAACGCCCCCACCGGGAAGATCTTCTCCACCGCCGCCAAGGCCATCCAGCCGGCCGAGACGGGGCCGCACCACGGGGACTTCCACGGGGCCTTCGGCAACGGCGTGCAGCTGATGGAGCAGAACCACCAGAGCCCCGACGAGGCCTGGGCCGCCACCGTCAAGCAGATCGCGGGCACCGTCCAGTAACCGTGGGGCCGGGACGTACGGACCGCCCGGCACCCCTGCCCCGGCGCGGTCCGTACGGGCGGCCGCCCACGACCGGCCGAGACCGACCGAACCCTGTCCAGAACGACGCGACGGCCTCACCCGGCCGTCGACCCGGCACGGAGGAAACTGTGGCCACCCCGACCAGCACCCACCGAAGAGACCCGGCCGACCCGGCCGACCCGCCCGCCCCGAGCGCGCGGTCGCGCCGCGGAACGCCGAGCGGCCTGCGCGGCCGGCTGCACCGCTGGGACCACGTCGGCTCGCCCTACGTGTTCGTCGCGCCCTTCTTCGTGGTGTTCGCGGTCTTCGGGCTCTTCCCGCTCCTCTACACCGGCTGGCTGTCCCTGCACCAGGTCAGCCTCTACAACGTCGACCAGAGCGACTGGGTCGGCCTGCAGAACTACCGCGACCTGCTGGTCGGGCCGGTGAGCGAGCAGTTCTGGCACGCCCTGCGCAACACCCTCACCCTCGGCGTGCTGTCCACCGTCCCGCAACTGCTGATCGCGCTCGGCCTGGCCCACCTGCTCAACTACCGCCTGCCGGCCCGCGGCTTCTTCCGGACGGCGCTGCTCGCGCCGTACGCGACCTCGGTGGCGGCCGCCACGCTCGTCTTCGCGCTGATCTTCAGCCCCGAGGGCGGCATGGCCAACTGGCTGCTCGGCCTGGTGGGTGCCGGACCGGTCCACTGGGAAGCCGGCAGCTGGAGCTCCCAGCTCGCCGTCTCCGTGATCGTCGTCTGGCGCTGGACCGGCTACAACGCGCTGATCTACCTCGCCGCGATGCAGGCCGTCCCCCGCGAGCTGTACGAGGCCGCCGCGATCGACGGTGCCAACCGCTGGCAACAGTTCCGCCACGTCACGATCCCCGAGCTGCGCCCCACCATCCTGTTCACCGTCGTCGTCTCGTTCATCGGATCGACCCAACTCTTCGGCGAGCCCTACCTGTTCGGCGGACAGAGCGGCCACCAGGGCGGCACCGACCACCAGTACGAGACCCTCGGCATCCTCATGTACGACCAGGGCTTCCACTACAGCCTGCTCGGACGCGCCTGCGCCATCGCCTGGCTGATGTTCGGCCTGCTCCTGCTGGTCGGCCTGGCCAACACTCTGGTCTCCCGCCGCCTGCGCGCTGCCAAGTGACCTGGAAGGACGACGACATGACCATCACCCCCGCCCCCGACCCCACCGCCGCGCGGACGGGACGGCCGGTCGGCGCTCCGGCCGACCGGCGTGGCACCGGGCGCCGGAACCGGCTGCGCTCCCCGGGCGCGGGCGACCAGCACCGGGCCGGGCCGTTCGCCCTGGCCGCGCTGGTCCTGGCCGCCCTCGTCTCGCTGTTCCCGCTGTACTGGACGCTCGTGGCCGCGTCGACCGACAGCCACCGGGTGGTCTCCACACCCCCGCCACTGCTGCCCGGCTCGAACCTGTTCCACAACATCGGCTACGTGTGGGACAACGCCGGGGCGCGCGGCATGGGCGTCGCGCTGCTCAACTCGACCCTGGTCGCCGGCACCGTCGCGCTCAGCACGGTGGCGTTCTCCGTCCTGGCCGGCTTCGCGTTCGCCAAGCTGCGCTTCCGCGGCCGCGGCGCGCTGTTCGCCCTCGTCGTCGCCACCATGGCCGTGCCCGCCCAGGTCAGCGTCGTGCCGCTGTTCATCCTGATGCGGCACCTGGGGCTCGGCAACAACCTCGGCGCCCTCGTCCTGCCCTCCCTCGTCACCGCCTTCGGCGTCTTCTTCATGCGGCAGTACCTCACCCAGGCCCTGCCCACCGAACTGCTGGAGGCGGCCCGGGTGGACGGCGCGCACTCGCTGCGGGTCGTCTGGCACGTCGTCCTGCCGATCGCCCGGCCCGCCATGGCCGTGCTGGGGATGCTCGTCTTCGTCCAGTCCTGGAACGACTTCCTGTGGCCCGTCATCGCGACGAACGGCGCCACCAATCCCACCGTCCAGGTCGCCCTCGCCGGCCTCGGCACCGGCTGGTCCACCGACTGGTCCGTCATCACCGCCGGCGCGCTCGTCGGCACCGCGCCGCTGCTCCTGGTCTTCGCCGTCTTCGGCCGACAGATCGTCGGCGGCATCACCCAGGGCGCACTCAAGGGGTGACCGGCTGCGGGCCGGGGCGGGGGGGTGCCCCCCGGCCCGCCCCCCGCCCGCCCCCCAATGGAAACAACACGCAATTGGGGCAACAGCCAAGACCCCCGCCCCCCCGAAAAACACCCCCCCCCCACGGGG